>DASSZW010000118.1:0-10405 GCA_035713285.1 Burkholderiales bacterium | reverse complement strand
GCATACAATATCACATAAATCGGCTGCCCCGGCGATAACGCCGACGCCACATCTTTCAGCCAGTGCATGGCTTTGTGACTGCCGAACCATCCTGCCAGCGTAGCCGGAAATAAAATGATACTCGATGCAAAAATCGGCGGTATAACGCCCGCCATATTCAATTTTAGCGGCAAGTGCGAACTCTGGCCGCCGTAAATTTTATTGCCGACCTGCCGTTTCGCATAGTTCACGAGAATCTTGCGCTGACCGCGCTCAACGAACACAACCAGCGCCGTTACCAGCACGACCGCAACAAACAACATTAATACCAGCGGAATGGAAAACGCACCGGTAGTAGTCAGTTCCAGCGTACCGCCGATCGCATGGGGCAAGCCCGCAACAATACCGGCAAATATAATCATCGATATTCCATTACCGATGCCGCGTTCGGTAATCTGCTCGCCCAGCCACATCAAAAACATCGTACCGGCAACCAGCGTCATCACTGCGGTGATCCGGAATACGAACCCGGGATCGACGACCAGTCCTGGCTGCGCTTCAAGCGCCATTGCGATACCGAGACCCTGGAAAAACGCCAGCCCTACCGTCCCGTACCGGGTATATTGCGTTATCTTGCGCCGTCCGGATTCGCCTTCTTTCTTCATCGCTTCCAGTTGCGGCGACACCACCGTCAATAATTGCATAATGATGGATGAAGAAATATACGGCATTATGCCCAGGGCAAACACGGTGAAACGCGACAAAGCGCCACCGGAAAACATGTTGAACATGCCAAGAATTCCGTTTTTCTGGCTGCGGAATAACTGGGCAAGCTGGACAGGATCGATCCCCGGCACAGGAATATGGGTGCCGATCCGGTAAACGATCAGGGCTCCGATCAAAAAAAACAGGCGTTTTTTGAGATCGGCGAATTTGTCGGCCCCTCCGACATTGGGTCTGTTAGCAGCCAAGATTAATCCGCAAAACTTCCGCCGGCGGCTTCAACCGCTGCACGAGCGCCTTTGGTAGCAGTCACGCCCTGAAACTTAACGGCCCGGGTAATTTCTCCGGTCAGAACCAGCTTGGCTACTTTCGTTTTAGCCGGAACTATGCCCGCCTGCTTCAATACCAGCAGATCGATTTCGCTGACCGGCAATTTGTCGATGGAACTGAGCAGGACTTCTGCCGTATCGCCCGCGGACAGGGAGACAAAACCGCGCTTGGGCAAACGCCGCTGCAAGGGCATCTGACCGCCTTCGAAACCGACCTTATGAAAGCCGCCGGTACGCGATTTCTGACCTTTGTGACCGCGTCCTGCGGTCTTGCCTAATCCGCTGCCTATACCGCGGCCTACACGACGGCGCGGTTTCTTGCTACCGCAGGCAGGCTGTAAATTATTTAATTCCATTTAACCCTCGCACTTTACGAGATAATATACTTTATTAATCATGCCGCGATTGGAAGGCGTATCCAGCACTTCTACAGTATGATTAATCCGGCGCAGACCCAAACCCTGGACACAGGCGCGATGTGCGCGCTTGGTTCCTATAATGCTTTTCAGCAGCGTGACTTTAACAGTTTTAGCAGCGCTCATCATTCTACTCCGTGATCTCTGCAACAGTTTTGCCACGTTTCGCAGCAATTTCCGAAGGGGAATTGATTTTCATCAATCCGTTAATCGTTGCGCGAACGACGTTATAGGGATTCGCCGAACCTATGCATTTGGCCAGAACGTTATGCACGCCCATGACCTCAAACACCGCACGCATCGGACCGCCGGCAATAATTCCGGTACCTTCCGATGCGGGTTGCATGTAAACAACCGCAGCGCCATGCTTGCCGATTACGGCGTGGTGCAAAGTGCCGTTCTTGAGGTTCACTTTCTGCAATTTCCGGCGCGCTTCATCCATCGCTTTTTGTACAGCGACCGGAACTTCGCGGGATTTCCCCTTGCCCATGCCGATACTGCCGTCACCGTCGCCCACCACGGTCAATGCAGCAAAACCCAGAATCCGTCCGCCCTTGACCACTTTGGTGACGCGATTGACCGCCACCATCTTTTCGCGCAAGCCGTCGGAACTCTCTTGCTGATTCGTCTCAATTTTTGCCATCATTCATCCCAATTAGAAGTTCAGACCGTTTTCACGAGCCGCATCAGCCAGCGCCTTTACGCGACCATGGTAACGAAAACCGGAACGGTCGAAAGCAACATCAGCAATACCGAGTTCCTTTGCCTTCTCGGCAATCCGCTTGCCAACCATAACTGCAGCGTCCACATTGCCGCCGTTAGGCAAAGCTTTACGCACATCGACCTCTACGGTAGAAGCGCTCACCAGAACCTTGCCTCCGGTTGCATCGATAATCTGCGCGTATATATTGCAGTTTGAACGATACACCACAAGACGGGTCGCTTTTTGGTCCGCAATACGAGCACGGGTTTTGCGTGCCCTGCGCAGACGCGCAATATTCTTGTCCATTATTCAGCCCTTACTTATTTTTTCTTGGTTTCTTTGATAACGACGACTTCGTCCGAGTAACGCACGCCTTTGCCTTTATAGGGTTCAGGACGGCGGTAGGCACGCACGTCTGCCGCTACTTGCCCGACTTTCTGGCGATCCATTCCCTTAATCAGGATTTCGGTCTGGGTAGGCGTTTCAACCTTAATCCCGACCGGCATTTTATGTGCAACCGGATGCGAATAACCCAGCGTCAGATTAAGCGTATCGCCAGCCGCCTGCGCCCGGTAACCAACACCGACAAGCAGCAGTTTCTTTTCAAAACCCTTGGTCACGCCCCGCACCATATTGGCGATCAGCGCACGCATGGTGCCCGACATGGCATTGGCGCGTATCGAATCATCCACCGGCGCAAACTGGAGCAGATCGCCGTCTTTGGAAATAAGCACATTTTCATTAGCCGCCTGCATCAGCACGCCCAACGGACCTTTTACCGAAATCGAATTCGAAGACAGCGTAATTTCAACGCCAGCCGGCACTGCGACCGGATTTTTAGCTACACGAGACATGACATTTCCTCATCAAGCTACGATGCACAAGACTTCGCCGCCTACGCCACTGGCGCGAGCGCTACGATCCGTCATTACCCCACCGGAAGTGGAAATAATGGCAATACCCAGTCCATTCATCACCTTTGGAAGTTCCTGGCTTCCTTTATATATACGCAAACCAGGACGGCTTACCCGCTCGATCTTTTCGATCACGGGCCTACCCGCATAATATTTGAGACCGATATGCAATTCAGGCTTACCGTCGTTTTCGCTGACAGCGAAATCCTCGATATAGCCTTCATCTTTTAATACTTTCGCAATAGCCACTTTGACTTTGGAGCTAGGCATTATCACAGCAGATTTCTCAACACTTTGAGCATTACGAATACGCGTAAGCATATCGGCAATTGGATCACTCATACTCATTCGACATTCCCCCGCTTACCAGCTAGCCTTAACCATGCCCGGCACTTCACCACGCATCGCATGTTCACGCAGCTTAATGCGCCCCAAACCAAATTTGCTGTATACGCCACGAGGACGACCCGTTAACGCACAACGATTACGCAATCGCACCGGGCTGGAATCGCGCGGCAGCTTTTGCAATTTCAGCCGAGCCTCGTAGCGAGCCTCGTCAGACAGTTTTTGGTTACCAATTATTGCAAACAGCTCAGCACGCTTGGCAGCAAATTTTTCTACCATTACCCGACGCTTTTTATCGCGATTAATCAAAGAAATCTTAGCCATGAATCCCTCAGTTCTTGAACGGAAACTTGAATGCGGACAATAATGCGCGCGCTTCAGCATCGGTTTTTGCAGTTGTGGTAATGGTAATATTCATACCACGCAACATATCGATTTTGTCGTACTCGATTTCCGGAAAAATAATCTGTTCCCGTACGCCCATATTGTAGTTGCCGCGACCATCGAACGATTTGCCCGAGAGACCTCGAAAGTCACGGATACGGGGAATTGCGACAGTAACCAGGCGGTCGAGAAACTCAAACATCCGTTCGCGACGCAACGTCACCATGCAACCCACCGGATAGTCGTCGCGGATCTTGAAGCCTGCTATCGATTTGCGCGATTTGGTGACAACCGGCTTTTGCCCGGCGATTTTCTGCATATCGCCAACCGCGTGCTCCATGACCTTTTTGTCAGCCACCGCTTCGCCCACGCCCATATTCAGCGTAATTTTCTGTATTGCCGGGACCTCCATCACGGATTTGTAGCCAAACTGCTTGACCAGATCCGGCACTACGGTATTTTTATAAAATTCCTGCAAGCGAGCCATATGCACCTCTTAAATATCGACGACTTCGTTGGTCGATTTGAATATCCGGACCTTGCGTCCATCTTCCAGAATCTTGAAACCAACTCGGTCAGCACGTTGAGTAGCCGCATTATACAAACCGATATTGGAAACCTGGATCGGCATTTCCTTTACCTGTATACCGCCAACATCGCCTTTGACCGGATTAGGCTTTACGTGCTTCTTGACCGTGTTAACGCCTTCGACCAGAATGCGGTTGTCGTCGCGGACGACGAGCACTGTCCCGCGTTTGCCTTTGTCTTTACCGGCGATAACGATTACGTTATCGCCTTTACGAATCTTGTTCACGCAGCCCCCTTACAGTACTTCTGGCGCCAGCGAAACGATTTTCATAAATCGCTCGTTACGCAGCTCACGAGTTACCGGTCCGAAAATTCGCGTACCGATGGGTTCCAGTTTGTTGTTCAGCAATACCGCAGCGTTGCCGTCAAATTTCACTAGAGACCCGTCTGGACGGCGAACGCCTTTTGCAGTACGCACAACGACCGCATTATATACATCGCCTTTTTTGACGCGCCCGCGAGGAGCCGCATCCTTGATGGTGACTTTGATAATGTCGCCTATGCTGGCGTAGCGTCGCTTGGAACCGCCCAACACCTTGATGCACATAACCGAGCGCGCACCCGTATTGTCGGCCACATCAAGCCTTGATTGCATTTGTATCATTTATATCTCCAACTTAACCTGTCAGGCAGAAATTCCTGCCTGGACAGCTAGTTTTGGACCCGTATGGGGTAGAAGCCGTTTCCGGCAAGACGAAGCTCAATACTATAACATGTCGCCGACGACAAAGCAAGCCTTATACGGCGCGTGCTTTGGTTATCAACTTTGCGACGCGCCATGTCTTGGTTTTGGCAATCGGCCGGCATTCTTCGATAATGACCACGTCGCCTTCATCGAATTCATTGTTCTGGTCATGAGCGTGATACTTCTTGGACCGCCGCATAACCTTACCGATAACCGGATGCTTCACCTTGCGTTCTACCAGCACTGTGACAGTCTTATCCATTTTGTCGCTAACGATGCGCCCCATCAAAGTGCGGACGACTTTATTTTCGACTTGGCTCATTTACTCACCGCCTTCAATTCATTCTCACGCAAAACGGTATGAACGCGAGCAATATTCTTGCGCAATTTACCCAGTTCACTCGTTTTGTTGGTTTGCTGCGTCGCCACTTGCATGCGCAAGCTGAACTGAGCCCGCAGCAATTCGATCAGCTCCTGTTTAATTTCCGTTGCGGATTTACTACGCAAATCGTTCGCCTTCATCTTAACCACCTATCATTCTGGTTACAAACGCTGTCTGAATAGGCAATTTGGCAGCCGCCAGGCGAAACGCCTCGCGTGCAATAACCTCGTCTACGCCGTCCATTTCATAAAGCATTTTACCTGGCTGGATCTCCGCCACGTAATACTCGGGATTGCCTTTACCGTTACCCATGCGGACTTCGGCAGGTTTTTCCGAAATGGGCTTGTCAGGAAAAATCCGGATCCAGATACGTCCGCCGCGCTTGATATGTCGCGTCATGGCACGACGGGCTGCTTCTATCTGGCGCGCTGTCAGACGGCCGCGCCCGATTGCTTTCAAACCGAAATCACCGAAACTGACTTTATTTCCCCGCGTCGCTATCCCTGTGTTGCGGCCTTTTTGTTCCTTGCGGTACTTTCTTCTAGCTGGCTGTAGCATGTTTAGCTCCTGGCTTTCTTACCCGTTTTTCTGGCTCTGCAGGTGCAAGCGCCGGCTGTTCGCCTTTTGCCAATGCGTCCCCTTTGTAAACCCAAACCTTGACACCGATAATTCCATAGGTGGTTTTGGCTTCAAAAAATCCGTAATCGATATCGGCGCGCAAAGTGTGCAACGGTACGCGTCCTTCGCGATACCATTCGGTACGTGCGATTTCAGCGCCGTTCAAACGACCGGAACTCATGATTTTGATACCTTGAGCACCCAGACGCATGGCGTTTTGCATCGCGCGCTTCATGGCGCGGCGAAACATGATGCGCTTTTCCAGCTGGCCGGCGATATTGGCGGCGATCAGCTGGGCATCGATTTCCGGTTTGCGAACTTCTTCAATATTGACGTGCACAGGAACCGCCATCATTTTCTGCAGCTGCGCCTTCAACACTTCGATGTCTTCGCCTTTTTTACCGATCACCACGCCCGGACGTGCGCTGTGTATGGTAATGCGCGCATTTTTGGCCGGACGCTCGATGACGATCTTGCTGACGGAAGCATTAGCCAGTTTCTTTTTCAGGAATTCCCGAACCTTGATGTCCTCATTTAACTTGGCAGCAAAATCATGACTGTTTGCAAACCACTTGGAAGTCCAGTTGCGCGTGACGCAAAGTCGGAGACCTATCGGATGTATTTTCTGTCCCATTACCGTTCCTTATTCGTCGCCGACTGTCACAACAATATGACAAGTCTGTTTAATAATACGATTGCCGCGGCCTTTGGCGCGCGCCATGAAACGCTTCATCGAAGGGCCTTCGTCCACAGTAATAGTGGCGACTTTCAATTCATCGATGTCGGCTCCATCATTGTGTTCGGCGTTAGCGATCGCCGACTCCAACACCTTCTTAATCACGGCAGCGCCCTTTTTAGGGCTGAAAGCCAGAATATTCAAAGCTTGATCTATCGGCAGGCCTCGGATCTGATCCGCTACCAGACGGCCCTTTTGGGCCGATAAATGGGTACCACGCAATACGGCAGATACTTTCATCATGGGCTCCTATTTCTTCGCTTTCTTGTCGGCAGCGTGACCTCGGAAGGTGCGCGTCAACGAAAACTCGCCCAATTTATGACCGACCATATTCTCGGATACGAACACCGGAATATGTTGCTTGCCATTATGCACAGCGATAGTCAGGCCGATAAAATCCGGCAGTACGGTGGAACGGCGCGACCAGGTTTTAATTGGACGCTTGTCATTACCGGCACGTGCTGCGTCCACCTTTTTTTGCAGGTGCGCGTCAACAAACGGGCCTTTTTTAATAGAACGTGGCATAAACTTACCCTTTAACGTTGATGACGACGACGCACGATCATACTGTCGGTGCGCTTATTGCGACGCGTACGGAAACCTTTGGCCGGCACACCCCATGGACTGACCGGGTGACGCCCTGCCGCCGTTTTTCCTTCGCCACCGCCGTGCGGATGGTCCACCGGGTTCATGACGACGCCACGCACCGTAGGACGAATACCGCGCCAGCGCGTAGCGCCTGCTTTACCGAGGGAACGGAGAGAATGCTCTTCATTGCCGACCTCGCCTATGGTTGCACGGCAATCGACGTGAACCTTGCGGATTTCGCCAGACCGCAAACGCAGTTGAGCATAGGTTCCCTCCCGCGCCAGCAATTGCACCGACGTACCGGCGGAACGCGCCAGCTGCGCGCCTTTGCTGGGCATCATTTCGACGCAATGCACAGTGGAGCCGACCGGGATATTACGCAAAGGCAGCGCATTGCCAACCTTGATCGGCGCATCGGAGCCGTTCATCAGCTGCATGCCCGCCACGATGCCTTTAGGGGCAATGATGTAGCGCCGCTCACCGTCTGCATAACACAGCAAAGCAAGATTGGCCGAGCGATTAGGATCGTATTCGAGCCGCTCGACAGTAGCCGGTATCCCATCTTTGTTACGGCGAAAATCGATAATACGATAATTCTGCTTATGGCCGCCGCCCATATGACGCACGGTGATGTGTCCGTTGCTGTTACGGCCGGCGGTCTTGTTTTTACGCTCTACCAGCGAAGCCAGCGGCTTGCCTTTGTAGAGACCCGGGGTTACCACCTTGACTACTGCGCGACGACCCGGTGAAGTTGGTTTAACTTTAATCAGTGCCATGTTCTACTCCTACTGGCCAGCAACAAAATTGATTTCTTGCCCTGGCTTCAGGCAGACGAAGGCTTTTTTCCAATCGCTACGGCGACCCATGAAACGACCGAATCGTTTCTGCTTCCCCTTGACGTTGGCAATTTGTACGCTGTCGACTTCGACCTTGAACAGCATCTCGACCGCAGCCTTGACCTCGGGCTTGGTCGCATCCGATGCGACACGGAAAATAACCTGCTCGTGCTTGTCGGCAACGTACGTACTTTTTTCCGATACCTGAGGCGCAAGAATTACCTGCAGCAGCCGGGCATCGCTAAATTTTGGCGCATTCATAGGAACATCTCCTCCACCATTTTAACTGCGGCCGAAGTCATCAGTACCTGATCGAACCTGACCAGGTTGACCGGATCGACGTGGCGCGGCTCGACGATCAGCACATTCGGCAAATTACGCGAAGCCATCCAGAGATTATCGTCCAGATTGTCGGTAATGATCATTACGCGATTGACCAGACCCATAGCCTTGAGCTTTTCAACCAGCATTTTGGTTTTAGGAATATCGAGCACAAAGGTATCGATAACCGACAACAGGTTTTCGCTCACCAGCTTCGAAAAAATGGATGCCATGCCTGCGCGATACATTTTCCGGTTGACTTTCTGGGTAAAGTTTTCATCGGGGCCGTTAGGGAACGCACGACCGCCTCCGCGCCAGATAGGACTCGACGTCATACCGGAACGCGCGCGTCCGGTACCTTTCTGACGCCATGGTTTCTTGGTGCTATGGCGAACCGTCCGGCGATCCTTTTGCTGGCGATTGCCGCTGCGGGCATTCGCCATGAATGAAGTGACTACCTGGTGCACCAGCGGCTCGTTAAACTCGCGGCCGAAGAAGGTATCGGACACTTCGAGATTGCTGGCCGCCTGGCCCTGCTCATTAATTATCTTGAGTTCCATTATGCACCTGCCTTCACGCTGGGGCGCACTACGACATGACCGCCCTTGGCGCCGGGGACCGCCCCCTTGATAAGTATCAACTGGCGCTCGGTATCGATGCGCACGACCTCGAGCTTTTGCACGGTTCGCTGCACGGCGCCCAGATGCCCCGCCATGCGCTTGCCCGGAAATACGCGACCGGGGTCCTGCGCCTGGCCGATGGAGCCGGGAGTATTATGCGAACGCGAGTTACCGTGGCTGGCGCGGTTAGACGAGAAATGGTGGCGCTTGATAACGCCGGAAAACCCCTTACCCTGAGTGGTTCCGGTCACATCGACCAGCTGGCCGGGCTTGAATATATCCGGGCTCACGACATTGCCCGCCGTCATTGCCGAAGCATCCGCGGGTGACAACCGAAACTCTTTCTGGATTGCACCTGCCTCGACTCCAGCCTTGGCCAGATGTCCGGCAGCGGATTTGTTGACGCGCGTGGCTCTACGTACGCCAAATGCGACCTGAACTGCAGAGTAACCATCCGTTTCAGGCGTTTTAACCTGCGTTACACGATTATTGGACACATCCAGCACGGTGACGGGGATAGTACTGCCATCCTCGGCAAACAGCCTGGTCATGCCTATCTTACGACCAACGAGTCCTAAACTCATTTTATTTTCCTTAACAAAAAGGCGCTGATTTCAATTGACCAGCATTTTTATCTCAGGGAAAACCGCCCCGGAACGGTACTACGCCCGGCTATATTGCCCGGCCAAATTCACTGCTAAACTAATTTACCGCTAAACCTTGATTTCGACTTCGACGCCAGCCGGCAAATCCAGCTTCATCAACGCATCGACGGTTTTATCGGTAGGATCGATAATATCCATCAAGCGCAAGTGCGTGCGAATTTCAAACTGGTCACGCGAAGTCTTATTGACGTGCGGCGAGCGCAATACGTCGAACCGCTCGATGGAAGTAGGCAACGGTACGGGACCTTTGACTACAGCGCCGGTACGCTTTGCCGTTTCGACGATCTCAAGTGCCGACTGGTCGATCAACCGATAATCGAACGCCTTGAGCCGGATGCGAATTTTTTGATTTTTCATCACAATACCTTAAAGAGCAGAACATCAAATGCGAAAGGGCGGAATTATACCGCCCTTTCAGGTCTACAGCAAGCTTATCTTACTCGATAATTTTCGCTACCACGCCGGCGCCGACGGTGCGTCCGCCTTCGCGGATCGCGAAGCGCAAGCCGTCTTCCATCGCGATCGGCGCAATCAGCGCCACCGTTACCGACACGTTATCGCCCGGCATCACCA
>DASSZW010000117.1:0-4670 GCA_035713285.1 Burkholderiales bacterium | reverse complement strand
GCGGCGGCTCACGTCAGATATGTTCCATGCCGTGTTTGCCCGGATCTGCGCCGACCGGGAAGGGGCGAGAGATGTTCGATAGCGCGCATCTGATTGCGAATCTGCCTAACCTGCCGGGCGTTTACCGCATGCTCGGCGAAGATGCTCAGGTTCTGTACGTCGGTAAAGCCGGCGATCTGCAAAAGCGCGTCTCGTCGTATTTTCAGAAAAACGACCTGTCGCCGCGCATCCGTTTGATGGTGAGCAAGATACGCGCCGTGGAGATTACGGTGACGCGCTCCGAATCAGAAGCGTTGATTCTGGAGAACAACCTGATCAAGGCGCTGTCGCCGCGTTATAACATCCTGTTCCGCGACGACAAATCGTATCCGTATCTGATGCTGTCGGGCCATGCTTATCCCCGGCTGGTATCTTTTCGCGGTACGCCGCAAAGCCGCGACAGTTGTTTCGGCCCGTTTCCCAACGCCTACGCGGTACGCGAAAGCATACATATCCTGCAGAAAATCTTTCGTTTGCGCACATGCGAAGACAGCGTGTTCAATCATCGCTCGCGACCCTGTCTGCTGCATCAGATCCAGCGTTGCACAGCTCCGTGCGTGGGAGCGGTCAGCGCATCGGATTATGCGGCCGACGTAAAAAATGCGACGCTGTTTCTGACCGGCAAGGCGAACCAGGTGTTGCAGTCGATCGGCGAAAAAATGCAGGCGGCCGCGGAAAGGACGGATTACGAAGCGGCGGCAATCTATCGCGATCAGCTTAAAAGCCTGACTGCCGTACGGGAAAAACAGTTTGTCGGCAGCCAGAGCCAGATGGATGCGGACGTCATAGCCGTTGTCCGCGAACAGGGCATCCTGTGCGTGAACCTGTTGATGATCCGGAGCGGCCGCCATCTCGGCGATCGCAGCCTGTTTCCGCAAAACGCCGGCGAAGCGAGCACCGGCGAAGCGCTCAGCGCGTTCCTGGCCCAGCATTATTCCGCTTTGAACATCCCGTCGCATATCATCGCATCCGAGCCGGTAGACATAGCGCTCGCGGCGGCGCTGGGCGAGCGGGCCGGCTATAAAGTGACGATACAGAACCGTCCCAACGGCGAGCGTAAAGCGTGGCTGCAGACGACGCTCAATAACGCGAAACTGGCCATTGCGCGCCAGGTGGCGCAAAAAACCACGCAAAGCCGGCGATTGGCGGCATTGCAGCAGGCATTGAAAATGTCAGGCTTGCAGCGCATCGAATGTTTCGATATCAGCCATACGCTAGGCGAAGCGACCGTCGCATCGTGCGTAGTGTACGATCAGGAGAGCATGCAGCCCGGACAATACCGGCGTTTCAATATACAGGGCATAGTCGCGGGGGACGATTATGCCGCGATGCGCGACGCCGTCACCCGGCGCTATCGCAGGATCCAGCAGGCGGAAGGCAAACTGCCGGATCTGGTGCTGATCGACGGCGGCCTGGGCCAGCTCAATATCGCCGCAGAAGTGATGGCGGAGCTCGGTATAAACGACATCACGCTGATCGGCGTCGCCAAAGGGGCCGAACGTAAAGCGGGCATGGAGCAGCTGATAACCGTAAGCGGCGAAGCGACGCGTTTGCCGCCCGATGACCCGGCGCTGCACCTGATCCAGCAGATCCGTGACGAAGCGCATCGCTTCGCGATTACCGGACACCGGGCGCGGCGCGGTAAAGCGCGCACGACTTCCACGCTCGAAAATATAGCCGGAATCGGGCCGAAACGGCGGCAAAAACTGCTCGAAACCTTCGGCGGCATGCGGGAATTAAAGAATGCGGGAATAGAAGATATCGCTACTGTTGCAGGCATAAGCCGCAGTCTCGCCGAGCAAATTTATAACGAATTGCATTGACGCGCCTTTAGTCCGGGGGGCGCATAGGTTAGAATAGCGGTTCGTTATGACCCGGTTATGAAATTATGCCGCTTAATGTACCTAATTTGCTGACCTGGTTACGCATTCTGCTTATCCCTCTGGTGGTGGCGGTTTTCTATTTGCCGGCGACGTGGCTCGATTTGCGAGAGATGAATTTTCTGGCTGCCGCCATGTTCGGGATTGCCGCGATTACCGATTGGCTGGACGGGTATTTTGCCCGCATACTGAATCAGTCCTCGGCGTTCGGGGCATTTCTCGACCCGGTGGCCGATAAATTGATGGTGGTTGCGGCTTTGATCGTCCTGGTCCAGTTGCGGCGGGTGGACGCTTTGATCGCATTGATCATCATCGGCCGCGAAATCACCATTTCCGCTTTGCGGGAGTGGATGGCGAGCATCGGCGCGCAAGCCAGCGTCGCCGTATCGGTAATGGGTAAATTCAAAACGGCATTCCAGATGCTGGCCATTTTATTGTTGTTGTTCCATGAAAGCGTGCTGGGCCTCGATATCCAGCGCATCGGCACCTGGCTGATCTGGATGGCGTCCATACTGACTTTGTGGTCGATGATCTATTATCTGCGTCGTGCAATTCCCGAAGTAATTCGTCATCGTTAAGGAAATCTTATGCAATCAGCAATTCCGGCTAATTCTTCCAGTTCGCATGATATCGTCAACAAGCAAAGTTTAGCCGCTCTGTCCATTGCTGCCGCAGGTATCGTATACGGCGATATCGGTACCAGCCCCTTGTACGCCCTGCAAACGGTATTTAGCAGCGAACACGGCATAAACGCCAATTATGTTGACGTGCTGGGCGTATTATCGCTGGTGTTCTGGTCTTTGCTGATCGTGGTGTCGCTCAAGTTCGTCGTGTTTATCATGCGCGCCGATAATAAGGGCGAAGGCGGAATTATGGCGCTGATTGCATTGATGCAGCGGGTTATTGCCCCGGAGGCCCCGATACGCAGGACGTTCCTGCTTCTGGGTTTATTCGGAGCCGCGCTGTTTTTCGGCGACGGCATTATTACTCCGGCCATTTCCGTGCTGTCTGCGGTGGAAGGTCTGGAAGTCGGAGCACCCGGACTTAAAACGTTTGTGATACCGATTTCCCTTGGCATATTGGTGGCTCTATTTTTTATCCAGCGTAAGGGCACCGCGACCGTGGGAATTTTGTTCGGCCCTATCATGTTGATATGGTTTGCAATTCTGGCGATTTTGGGCGGCCTGGAAATTTATCGTTATCCCGCCGTGCTGCATGCGCTCAATCCCAGCTATGGGATTGATTTTCTTGCCAAACATAAAGTGAAAGGGTTTTTGTCGCTGGGCGCAGTCGTACTGACAGTAACCGGTGCCGAAGCCTTGTATGCCGATATGGGCCATTTCGGCAAAACGCCGATACGGCTGGCATGGTTTCTGTTTGTGTTGCCCGCTTTAGTGCTGAATTATTTCGGTCAGGGCGCGATAATGATACTGGACCCGAGCACCGCAGCCAATCCCTTCTACGCGCTTTCGCCGAAATGGGCGCTGTATCCGATGGTCGGGCTGTCCACGGTAGCGACCGTGATCGCTTCGCAGGCGGTGATCTCGGGCGTTTTTTCCATGACGCATCAGGCCACGCAGCTCGGTTTCATGCCGCGCATGAACGTCGTGCATACGTCGGCGCGGCAGATGGGACAAATTTATGTGCCGGTGATGAACTGGGTGATGATGCTGGGCGTTATCGCGCTCATTTTCGGTTTCCAGTCGTCCAGTAATCTGGGTTGGGCATACGGTCTGGCGGTCACGGGCACGATTGCGATCGATACCTTGCTGGTGTTCGCGGTGGCGCGCGGATTATGGAAATGGAACTGGGCGTATATCATAATCGGCGCTACGTTCTTTCTGATCATCGATCTGGCGTTTCTGGGGGCGAACCTGGTCAAGATATTTGAAGGAGGATGGTTTCCGCTCGCCGTCGGCGTCTTCATGTTCACGCTCATGACTACCTGGAAGCGCGGACGAGAGATTCTGGCGCAGCGGCAACAGGCGCAGTCAATTGCCCTGAAGCCCTTTCTCGCCGGGCTGGCGTCGCATCCTCCGTTAAGGGTTCCGGGCACTGCGGTGTTTCTGACCACGAACCTGGATAATGTCCCTCATGCCATGCTGCATAATCTGGTGCACAATAAAGTCATCCATGAAACCGTATTATTCCTGACAGTTAAAATCAAGGATGAACCTTGGGTGGACGACGCCGATCGCATACTGCTCGAAGTGCTGGGCGACGAATTTTATCGCGTAACCGTCAATTACGGCTTCAAGGACGGCCCGGATTTGCCCTTGGCGCTAGCCGGGGTTAAAATCCGCGGCGTCGCGCTAAATCTGATGGAAACTTCTTTTTTCCTGAGCCGCGAAACGCTGATTACGACCGCGATGCCAGGCATGGCGCCGTGGCGGGAAAAGCTGTTCGTCAGCATGGCTCGCAACGGCAGCAGCGCTACGGCTTTCTTTCATATTCCGACCAATCGGGTGATTGAGTTGGGGACGCAAGTGGAGCTCTGATGGCAGTCCGGCGCGTTTTGAAGATGGGAGAACCGGGTCTGCTGCTGGCGGCAGAGCCGGTGAGCGAATTCGACACCGCCGCGCTGCACGAATTGGTCGGCGATATGCGCGATACGATGCAGGCCTTGCACGGCGCCGGTCTGGCCGCTCCGCAAATCGGAGCCGGCCTGCAGGTGGTGATTTTCAGCGTGGCGGATAACCCGCGTTATCCCGATGCCGAACCTGTGCCCGAGACCGTACTGATCAACCCGGT
>DASSZW010000116.1:0-5691 GCA_035713285.1 Burkholderiales bacterium | reverse complement strand
TACAGTCGTGCGCCGTAGCGCAGGCGTGCCAGAGCAAAATCGTTGACGGTGTCGCCCCCGTATTCCGGCGCATTGAAATACGTCCCCGCGCCAAGTATGACGATGGCGTCGGCGGCCGGCAAATGATGCAGGTCGAGTGCGGGATAATATTCCAGTTGTGCGATCAGTCGATTGGCGACCAAGGGCAGCGATAGCAGAAATAAACCGATCCAGGCGACGCCAAGCATTAATTTAGCTGCACGGGCATGGCGTTTTAACAGCAGCAGGCCTGCCCCCGACAGGATAATCAAGCACGTCGGCGGCAATAACAGGGAACTTATAAATGCAGTGAAAAGCCAAGCCATAAAAGGGTCGTCGCAGGAATGCAGCCGCTTATTGTAGCGGAAGTTTGACAGCCTGCAATAATTGAATTATGATGCTCGGCTTTCCAGTTTAGAAATTTGTAGAGGTTTCGAATGAACACCTTTTCCGCCAAAGCGCATGAAGTAGTGCGTGAGTGGTTTGTCGTTGATGCGACAGATAAAGTGCTCGGCCACGTTGCCGCAGAGCTCGCCCGCATTTTGCGCGGCAAACACAAACCTGAATTTACGCCTCACGTTGATACCGGCGATTTTATCGTCGTCGTCAATGTCGAGAAAATCAAGGTTACGGGTAATAAAACGGAAGACAAGAAATATTTCCGCCACACCGGTTACCCGGGCGGTATTTACGAAACCAGTTTCGCTAAAATGCAAGCGCGTTTTCCGGGACGGGTGCTGGAAAAAGCGGTCAAGGGCATGTTGCCTAAAGGCCCTTTAGGCTACGCCATGATCAAAAAATTGAAGTGCTATGCCGGTGCCAGCCATCCGCATGTCGCACAGCAGCCTAAAGTCTTGGAAATCAGAGGATAAGCCATGATCGGAAATTATTATTACGGCACCGGGCGTCGCAAGAATGCTGTGGCGCGGGTATTCATCAAAGCCGGCAGCGGCAATATCGTGGTTAACGAAAAGCCGATAGACCAGTATTTCTCGCGCGAGACGGGCCGCATGGTCGTGCGTCAGCCGCTGGAACTTACCAGTAATCTGACTACGTTCGACATCATGGTCAATGTATACGGCGGCGGCGAATCCGGCCAAGCGGGCGCAGTCCGTCACGGAATTACTCGGGCCCTGATCGAATATGATCTGGAATTGAAAGGCGCTCTCAAAAAGGCAGGGCTGGTTACTCGCGACGCTCGCGTTGTCGAGCGCAAGAAAGTCGGTTTGCGTAAAGCTCGACGCGCAAAACAATTCTCCAAGCGTTGATTTTCTGCTGTTTGCGAAAAAGCCGCTCGGAACCGGGCGGCTTTTTTATTGTCTGATTTGCATGTGGAGTCGGCATAATGATTAAAGTAGGCATAGTAGGCGGCACCGGGTATACCGGTGTTGAACTGTTGCGGTTGCTGGCGGTACATCGGGAGGTGAAGCTGGTTGCGATTACTTCGCGCAAGGAAGCGGGCATGCCGGTTGCCGAAATGTTCCCGAATTTGCGCGGATTTGTCGATTTGGCATTTTGCGACCCCGAGTACGCTGAACTCGAACGATGCGATCTGGTGTTTTTCGCCACGCCCAGCGGCGTTGCGATGCGGCAGGCGCGCGAGTTGCTGGACGCCGGAGTGCGTATTATCGATCTTGCCGCCGACTTCAGGATACGCGATGTGGCCGAGTGGCAAAAGTGGTATGGCATGGAGCATGCCTGCCCTGACTTGGTGGGGCAAGCCGTTTACGGGTTGCCTGAAGTGTATCGGGAGCAGATTCGTACGGCTAAACTGGTTGCTAATCCGGGTTGTTACCCTACGGTAGTCCAGCTCGGTTTTTTGCCGTTGTTAAAAGCAGGTCTGGCGGATGCCGATACTCTGATCGCCGATGCCAAATCCGGCGTTAGCGGAGCCGGGCGTAAAGCAGAGTTGCCGTTTTTGTTTGCGGAAGCGGCGGATAATTTCAAAGCTTACGGCGCTTCCGGACACAGGCATCTGCCCGAGATTGTCCAAGGTTTGTCGCAGTGCGCAGGCAAGCAGGTTAACTTGACATTCGTGCCGCATCTGACGCCGCTGATACGCGGAATGCACGCGACTTTGTACGCTCGAGTAAAAACGGATGCAAATGTGCAGAGTTTATATGAAGAGCATTATGCGCAGGAACCGTTTGTGGATGTGTTGCCCGCGGGATCGCACCCCGATACGCGTTCGGTACGGGGCGCCAATGTCTGCCGGGTAGCCTTGCACCGTCCGCAGGGCGCGGATACGGTCGTGATTCTGTCCGTGATCGATAATCTCGTCAAAGGTGCGGCAGGACAGGCCGTACAGAATATGAATATTATGTTCGGCCTGCCGGAAACGGCGGGACTGGAATTAATTGGTCTATTACCTTGACGCGCTATTGACGGTATGCCCAAGGATGTAGATAATGGTTTAATAATTGGACGGATTAACAAGGAGTATATGATGAATGCAATGACTGAAATGCCCTCGGCTCTGGTTTTTACCGATAATGCGGCGACGAAAGTGGCGCAGTTGATCGCCGAGGAAGGCAATGAAGACCTGAAATTGCGTGTATTCGTAACCGGCGGCGGCTGTTCCGGGTTTCAGTACGGTTTTACTTTCGACGAAGTAACGAACGAAGACGATACCGCTATGGTAAAAAATGGCGTAACGCTGCTGATCGATCCTATGAGCTACCAATATCTGGTAGGCGCGGAAATCGATTATCAGGAAGGTCTGGAAGGCGCCCAGTTCGTGATCAAGAATCCTAACGCGACATCCACTTGCGGTTGCGGCTCCTCTTTTTCCGCTTGAGAAAAAGATCAGTCGGCGCCGGCGAGTGAGTCAGGCCGGATATATTGCTCCAAGTGTGCATGGATGGGCAGCGCCTGTTACCGCCATGCAATTTCCAGGCAAATTATGCAAGGTTTGATTACCCAGCCATGCAAAAGCGTGGGCTTCTACCCAGTCAGCGTTAATTCCCAGTTCGTCGGTCAATTTTATTGATTTACCCGGCAAACGAGCGCCAATAGAGGATAACAATCTGCTATTGTGCGCACCGCCTCCGCAAATGAAAATTTCAGCAGCAGTATGGCAATGCGATTCGATCGCATCCGCTATGCTGGTTGCTGTGAGTTCGACCAGCGTAGCCTGAACGTCTGCTGCCGCTTCTTTGCCGCCTACCTGGCTGTCAAGCCAGGAGAGGCTGAATTGTTCACGCCCAGCGCTTTTGGGTGCGGCCTGGTTAAAATAAGGATGCTGCAATAATCGGGCGAGCAGCGCAGGAATTGCCTTGCCCGAGGCGCTCCAGAATCCGTCAGCATCATAAGGTTGACCGGTATGCCGCAGACACCACGCATCCAGCAATAAATTGCCCGGGCCGCAGTCGAAGCCGGTAACGGTGCCGTAAGCCGGTAGATTCGTCAGATTGGCGATACCACCGATGTTAACGATGGCCCGGTCGATGGACGGATGATGAAATGCCGCAGAATGAAAAGCCGGTACCAGTGGCGCGCCGTGACCGCCCGCCGCGATATCCCTGTTGCGAAAATCGGCGATAACCGTAATTCCTGTGCGTTCGGCTAAACGCGCCGGATTGACCAGTTGGATGCTATATCCGCATTCGGGGCGATGTCGTATGGTTTGTCCGTGACAGGCGATGGCCAAAGGGCGGACTCCATTACGTTCGAGCAATACATTGCTGGCATCGGCATAGCAATCCGAAAGTTCGTTGGCTATCGTAGCCGAGCGATGTAATTCGTCGGTTCCGCTGTCGTGCAACGCCAGCAGGCGAAGCCGCAACGAGTCGGTATAGCCGGCATAATGCCGGTCAATCAGTTTGCCGGCGGGGTAGGTGTCGTCGAAAGCGACCATTGCGGCATCGACGCCATCCAGGCTGGTGCCTGACATGAGGCCGATAAGATAAGTTTTTGCATCCAAAGCAGCGGGATTATTCAGCGCTGGCGATTCGGGTGGCTGAGGTATGATTGCTTTCCATCAGATTGAGTTCGGCTATCCATTCGCGACTGGCTTGCCTGAATGTAGGCATCAGCCGGGCATCAATCGGGAAGGCCCGGGGAATTTTTGCCGTCAACGGATTGGTCGGGACGCCGCCGATCCTGAATTCGTAATGCAAATGAGGGCCGGTAGCCCAGCCGGTCATTCCTACATAGCCGATGACCTCGCCTTGTGTGACGTGCTCGCCTTTGTGCAACCCTTTTGCAAAGGCGGATAAATGACCGTATGCAGTGCTGTAATTCCCGCTATGTTTAAGGACGATAAAATTGCCGTAACCCGTTTGCTGTCCGGCAAAATCCACCGTTCCGTCGGCGATCGCCATGACTTTTGTGCCGATGGGTGCGCCGTAATCGATGCCCTTATGCATACGCCATTGTTTTAATATGGGATGAAAACGCATCGCAAATCCGGAAGTAATGCGCGAAAATGCCAGCGGGGAGCGTAAAAATGCTTTTTTCAGCGGTTTGCCTTCGGGGGTGTAATATTCGCCTTTGCTGTTTGCGACGGTTGATAATACAGCGCGATAAGCGTGTCCGCCGTTGACGAATTCGGCTGCCAGAACGCGTCCGGTCATGACGGGTTGGCCGTCATGGTACAGCACTTCGTACAGCAGATTAAAATGATCGCCTTTGCGCAAATCATGGTGAAAGTCTATGTCGGTAGAAAATATGTCTGCGATTTTGGTGGCGATACTGTCAGGTATGCCTGCAGCATCGGTGGCTGAAAATAACGAGCCGTTTATTACCCCCGATTTCATGATCGTGCGTGTTTCCAGTTTTACAGGAAGGTTGCTCGATTTGAATCCTTGGTCCCCGTGTGTGATTTCAAGCATGGTGCCGTTCGGGTTGATGTGGCGCAACCAGGAAATATCGCCGGCGCCAGTAATTTGCGCTTGAACGCGTTGGCCGGGCTTGATCTGGAGCAGCGCTCGCGAGGCGTTCGCCGATTTCAGAAAGCTGTCGATCTGATCGTTGCTTGCGCCTAGTCGCTGCAGGATGCTGGCGACGGTATCTCCCCGTTCCACTCGTTCGTCGCGCCAGTAGCTCGTATTCTCAGGCGTGCTGTCCGTAAATTTCAGGTTCTGGGGTAGCGGTAGATTTTCTATGACGGTCTGGATGGCAACAGGCGCAGTTTCAGTTTGCGGCGCAATACCGAAAGCGGTCACAATGCCGAATAAAGGAATGCTGGATAGCGCGATCAACCATCGCAAGCGAATTTTGCGTGCATGTAAACGCTCGGTATGCGTTAAAATGCCGGTTTCTTGTTTATTTTCAATCATGCTCTGTACTCAGATGCGATCTAATTTGAAAGCATAACATAATGGTTAAATTAGTAAAAGCCAAAATTTATATTGCAGGCATGCCGGTCGGCAGGTCTTGTGCGAGTTTAATGCTACGGGGGAAGTATGTCGGATTCTGCTTTAAATAACGAAGTCATGCAAGTCGTAAAGCGCGGTTGTGATGAGCTCATAGTAGAGAAAGAGCTGATTGAAAGGCTTGCAACCGGTAAAAAACTGCGTATAAAAGCGGGATTTGACCCTACCGCACCTGACCTGCATCTCGGGCATACGGTACTGCTGAACAAGATGAGGCAGTTGCAGGACCTTGGCCATCACGCATTATTTCTGATCGGAGATTTTACCGGCATGATCGGCGACCCTACCGGTAAAAATA
>DASSZW010000115.1:0-6839 GCA_035713285.1 Burkholderiales bacterium | reverse complement strand
AAAATACTTACGTAAACGGGACCGAGACAGATAAGTATCAAATTATTTTTCAAATGATTTGTTGCAAGGCGATAACACACAACACGCCTGCACCGACATGAATGAACCAGGCTGCGGAATGATTTTAATCGATGCTACTATTGATCAATGCTACTATTGTAAGACAATTTCCGTCAATAGAAATGGAATTTCAAGAAAAATACGGCGTAAACCGGCGGGAATTAAATTTTTATTCTCAATGTCGCTATAATTTATTACAATTAGCCTCTTGATTGCGAATCGCTCTTTTTGCAGCAAACCCAATACCAATTTCATGACATCCACCTGCAAATACGCCCCAGGGACTTTCCATGAATCGCATGTCGCACTCTAACGTTCACAAACTCGGCCCGTTGCAGATCCTGTTACTGGCCGTTCCATGCGTCGCCGTACTCATCGTGCCGTTTTATAACCGGATCGAACCTGCACTGTACGGCATTCCGTTTTTGTATTGGTGGCTGGGCATGTGGGCGCCTTTGAGCAGCCTGTTTATCGCTCTTGCGTATAAAACTTCGTCTCGCGCTTCCTGAAGCAATCATGAATATTACAGCCAGTATTATTTTCGTCGGCCTGTTCGTTTTTATCGCCCTGCTCGGCTTCGCCGCTTCGCGCTGGCAAAGCGGCGATCTCTCGCAACTGCATGAATGGGGTCTGGGGGGACGCCGGTTCGGCGCATGGATATCCTGGTTCCTGATCGGCGGCGACCTCTATACCGCTTATACGTTTATCGCCGTGCCGGCGCTGGTGTTCAGCGTCGGCGCATTCGGATTCTTCGCGATCCCCTTCACCGTCCTGGCCTACCCGCTGACATTCTCGCTCTTGCCGCGCCTGTGGGCGGTATCGCAACGGCATAATTTCATCACCGCGTCCGATTTTGTGCGGTCGCGCTTCGATAGTCCCGGCCTGGCGCTCGTCATCGCCGTTACCGGCATCGTCGCCACCATGCCGTATATCGCTTTGCAACTGGTCGGCATCCAGGTCGTCATCGGCGCGCTGGGCTTTCCGAACCACGGCTGGTCAGCCGACTTGCCCCTGACCATCGCGTTCATCGTGCTCGCCGTGTTTACTTACACCAGCGGCTTGCGCGCGCCCGCCGTAATCGCCGTCGTCAAGGACTTGCTGGTTTACGTCACCGTCATAGCGGTAATGATCGTCGTACCGATGAAAATGGGCGGCATGCACGCCATATTCGCCGCGATCCCCCAGAGCAAACTGCTGCTGACGCCGCCCGACGGCAACAGTTTCGGCCAGTATTCCTCGTTCATCACGCTGGCGCTCGGCTCGGCCTTTGCCGTCATGCTCTATCCGCACGCACTGACCGCGCTGTTGAGCGCACGCAGCTCGGACACCTTGCGGCGCAACTGGATATTCCTGCCGGCGTATTCGCTCATGCTCGGATTTATCGCGCTGATGGGCTACTTCGCCTTTTCCGCGGGACTGGACAAGCTGCCGGAATTCAAATCCTATTTTGCGACATACCATGCCCAATTCGCCGTACCGGGCTTGCTGCTGCATTTTTTCCCGCCGTGGTTCGTCGGCATCGGCTTCGCCGCCGTAGCGATCGGCGCGCTCGTGCCCGCGGCGATCATGTCGATCGCCGCCGCCAACCTCTTTACCCGCAATATCTATAAGGAATATATCAACCCGGATTGCACCGATGCCCAGGAATCGGGCATGGCCAAACTGATTTCCTTGCTGGTGAAATTCGGCGCGCTGCTCTTTATCGTGCTGATCCCGCAGCAATACGCCATCAATCTGCAATTGCTCGGCGGCATACTCATCCTGCAGATTTTACCCTCGATAGCAACCGGGCTTTATACCCGCTGGTTCGACGGCAAAGCCCTGCTGCTGGGCTGGGCCGCAGGAGTCGCGTATGGGGCCTGGATGGTATCGACCTTAAACTTCAAAGGCAGCGTCTACAACCTGCATGCCTTCGGCTACACCATCGCCGGTTACGCCGGATTTTATGCGCTGCTGCTGAATCTGGCCGTCGCCGTCGCCGCTACGGTCGCCGTACGCGCGGCGGGCATGGATTCGAAGGGGGACGGGACGCTGGCTGGGGATTATGTAAGCTGAGAACTCCGTAAACGATCCTGAACAAGGGTAATGCAGAATTTCATCTGTTCCCGCCTCTTCCGCCAAGCTTGCGAGGATGGAGCGCACTGTTATTCGTGTTGCTGTTATGACAGGCTCGCCGCCACAAATTAAGGCATCGCGAGTGATATTGGCTTGAAGTTCATGACCATGCTATTTCTCCATTGCTTACCATAAATTACGCCAAACCTATCAAGCAGATCAGGCGCGGATCGCGGTCATTCTTACTCGATGCCGGCGGATGCGACCAAATGCCGCTTGCCCTTGCCAATAAAGTCGGCATATTGTAGAATGGCGACGAAAATTCTTATTTAAAATACAATATGCTAGGCACAATTCCCCAGGACTTTTACAACGAAATCGCGGAATTAATGATTGAAAGCCTGAATCTCGAAGTCAAGCTCGCCGATATCGATCCGGATGCGCCTTTATACAGCGAGGGATTGGGGCTGGATTCGATTGACGTTCTCGAAATAGCGCTGGTCGTCTCCAAGCGTTACGGGTTGCAATTGCGCGCGGACGACGCCAACAATCAGCATATTTTCGGCTCTCTGCGCAATCTGGCCGACCATATCTCGGCGCAGCGCACCCGCTGATGTCTCCTGCCGGTCGTACGCTGAGCGGGTTCGGCGTCGCGGCTGCGATGTTCGGTTACGCCCTGCTCGCCAATTACACCAATCAGTCCGGTAACGCGACATTGGGCGTAGCCGTTGCCCTGGCACCTTTAATTCCGGCATTATTGCTGTTTGCCGTGCGGTCGCCGCACCGGTTGACCATTCTGGCGTTAATCGCCGCCGCAGGAACCGCAGCCGTACTCGCGTGGCCTCTGCTGAAGCAGCATTACGGCTGGATATACTGGATGGAACACGAGGCTCTGCAGTGGACTTTGTTTACGGCGTTCGCCCGGACCTTGTTCGCCGGTCGGCAACCGCTGTGCGCCCGTTACGCGGAACTCATGCACGGCTCCCTGAACGAAGCCCATAGCCGCTACGCCCGCTCCGTCACGGTCGCCTGGACGGTATTTTTCGGTATCATGATCGCCGTATCGACCAGCCTGTTTTTCCTGTTTCCATTGAAAGTCTGGTCGATATTTTCCAACTTTGTTTTCCTGCCGCTGGTTGCGCTCATGTTTATCGCCGAATTTTCAGTACGTAAACGCATTTTGACTGACGTCGCACATGCCAGCGTAATGGAAACGGTACGTACCTACCGGAAAATGCCGGAGTTGCTCCGCTAGTCCGGTTACCGATCATGCCCGTCACTCCTTTACTGTCGCATACCGAGCCCGATCAGATCGTCGCCTGGCAACAGGGCAAGCCGGTTAGCGTCCGGCAGTTTCTGGCGGATGCCTATCATCTGGCCGATAACTTGCCCGCCCCGGAGCATATTTTAAACCTGTGCAGCGATCGCTATCATTTTTCGGTCGGACTGGCTGCGTCGATCATACGAAAAAAAACCAGTCTGCTGCCGCCATCCCTGGACCCGGCGAGGATCAGCCAGCTCAAGCAATACGCTCCCGATCTGTTCTGCCTGTGCGACAACGGCGTTTCCGCGGTGGATTTACCGCAATTCCTCTATTTATCTGCGCCGGACATGTCCGAAGTATGCCGGCCGATACCCGAAGCCGATAACGATCTCTGCATCGCAATCGTTTTTACCTCGGGTACGACCGGCTTGCCGCAAGCGCACCGCAAAACCTGGGGCATGCTCGCGCACAGCACCGCGTCCGAAGCCGAGCGCCTGGGACTGTACGGTGACCGGCATTACGCATTGATCGGCACTGTGCCGTCGCAACATATGTACGGCCTGGAATCGACGATCGTCATGGCGTGGCGAAGCGGCAACTCGCTGTGCCACGCTCACCCGTTTTATCCGGCCGATATCGCGCAAGCGCTCGCGCTCGTTCCCGCCCCCCGGGTGCTGGTATCGACGCCGGTACATTTGCGCACTCTGTCAGGCTCCGGACTGGAAATTCCCGAACTGGATCTGATCATATCGGCGACCGCGCCCTTGTCAGGGACGCTCGCGCACGGACTCGAAACGCAATTCCGGACGGTTTTGCAGGAAATATACGGCACCACCGAAACCGGCATTATTGCAACGCGTCGAACGGCGCTAAGCAACGAATGGCAGCTATTGCCCGGCATCCGCATGCAGAAGGAAGGCGAACGGATCTGCACCGCCAGCGACTACATCGATCCGCCGATAGCCATGAACGACGTCATCGAGCTCCGCGGCAGCGACCGCTTTTCCCTGCACGGAAGAACGGCCGATTTAATCAATATCGCGGGTAAACGCAATTCGCTGACGAACCTTAACCAGCAGCTTAACAGCATTCCGGGCGTCCTCGACGGCGCCTATTTCATGCCCGAGGAGACTCAGCCCGATCGCGTAACCCGCCTGGCCGCTTTCGTCGTGGCGCCCCAACTGGATGCGCAAGCGTTGACAAGCGTTTTGCGGCAGCGGATGGATCCGGTATTTTTACCGCGGCCGCTCGTCTTTGTAACCGAACTGCCGCGCAATGCCACCGGCAAGCTGCCGCATTCTGCCCTGCAGTCGCTGTTCGACACCCATGTTCGAACCCGAAAGAAGAATCAACCGGTACGTACAGTAGTTCCTCTCGATCATCCCGCTTTTCCCGGCCATTTCCCCGGGATGCCGATATTGCCGGGAGTCGCGTTGCTCGACTGGGCAATCCAGGCCATTGCCGAGAATGCGGCGCAGATTCCCGAACGCTATACGATCAATTCGGTCAAATTCCTCAGTCCAGCCTGTCCCGGCGACACGCTTACGCTCGTCCACGAACCATCAGGCAGTGGCGCTATCCGCTTCGATATCCGTTCGGGTCCCCGCAAAATTGTCGCAGGCACTGTGCTATTAAACCCGCCGCCGCGCATTTCTCTGCCATGAGTTCGGCGGCGCAACACTGGACCGCCACGCCGGAACGCAGCAATATGGCCATGCTGCGCATAATGACCTGGATTTCCCTGCATCTGGGACGTCGCGCCAGCCGGCTCGTATTACACGGCATCGCGGCCTATTTTCTGTTGTTTTCGCCGCGCAGCCGTATCGCTTCGCGCGCATATCTGCTCCGGGCGCTCGGCCGCCGGCCGCAAGTTATCGATCTATACCGGCATTTTTTCAGTTTCGCCAGCACCATACACGACCGCATTTACCTCGTTAACCGGCAGTTCGACTTATTCGATTTCGAACTGCACGGCACCGAACTGTTACTGGATCTGCACGCCGAGGGTCGCGGCCTGTTTCTGCTCGGCGCGCATCTGGGAAGTTTCGAAGTATTGCGATCGCTGGGGCTTGCCCATCCCGATATACAGGTCGCGATGGTGATGCACGAAGCCCATGCGCAAAGAGTCAACGCCATACTCGCAGTCATCAACCCTGCCGCCATGGAGGACATTATCGGGCTGGGGAAAATCGAATCCATGCTATCGGTAAATGAACGTCTCGATGCCGGTTACCTGGTCGGCATGCTGGCGGATCGCGCGCCGAGCGACGACAGCATGCGGCCGGTCGAATTCCTGGGCAAAACGGCTTATATACCGGAAGGGCCTTTGCGCATGGCGGCGCTATTGCGCCGTCCGGTCCTGTTCATGACCGGGCTGTATCTCGGCGGCAATCGCTATCGCATCCATTTTGAGGCGCTGGCGGATTTTACCAACACCCCGCGCAGCGAACGCAGCATGGCCGTCGCCCAGGCGATGACGGATTATGCCGCCCTGCTCGATCGATATTGCCGTGCAGCGCCGTATAATTGGTTTAATTTTTTCGATTTCTGGCAACTTCCTGCCGGAACCAGACCGCCATGATCCTGCGTCAATTTTTTTTATCAGCCCTGCTCGCCACCGGCATATTGCTCGGCGCCCAGGCCGCTGTCGCCGCCGACTGGGATATCGATCAACTCATGCAGGCGCTGGCTCAGGTACGCAACAGCCATGCGGCGTTCAGCGAAACAAAGACTATGGCGCTGCTCGATAAGCCCCAGGTTTCATCGGGCGAACTGATTTACAAAGCGCCGGATTATTTCGAAAAGCGCACTTTGCGGCCGCAAGCCGAAACGCTGATACTCAACGGCGACACCGTCCTCATCGCCCGCGGCCAGAAGCATTATCTGCTCAAGCTCGCCGATTATCCGGAAATCGCGGCCTTTACCGCAAGCCTGCGCGGCACGCTGGCCGGCGACCGGCAGATGCTGCAACGCTCGTACGCACTCAGCCTGGAGGGATCGAAAGCGCACTGGAAACTGCGATTGCTGCCTACCGACAGCCGGATCAAAGACCGGATCGCGCGCATCGTCATCGGGGGCGTCAATAACGAATTGCGCAGCATAGAAATCATTCAGACCGACGGCGACAGTTCGATAACGACGATCGCCGACCCGGCGCCATGAACTTGCTTCGCCGCTATTACGCGGTAGCGCTGTGGCTGGCGTTTTTACTGGCCTGCCTCATCGTTATCGGCCGTACCCGTTTCACCACCGACCTGTCCGCTTTTTTGCCGCGCTCGCCCACTGCGCAACAGCAGTTGCTGGTAGACCAGATCCGCGACGGCTTCGCCTCGCGGCTGATCCTGATCGGACTGGAAGGCGGAAATGCCGACGACCGAGCCGCGCTGTCAAAAAAAATGGCGGTACAACTGCGCGCCGATCCGGAATTCGCCAGCATAACTAACGGCGAAGCCGTTTATGC
>DASSZW010000114.1:0-2582 GCA_035713285.1 Burkholderiales bacterium | reverse complement strand
CATGGCGGTACATGGCTTGATGGTTGGAGAAGTCGACCCGAAAAAACGCTATTACAGAGAAGAGCTCGAAGCTGGAATCCGCACGCTCGGTCTTGTCGGCAACGTCGACATAATCGGGCACCGGTCCGATTTAAAAGAAATAATGTCCGTAGCCAATCTTGTGTTGTCGCTCGCTCAAACCCCGGAAGCATTTGGACGCGTAGTGCCGGAAGCATTAAGCCTCGGCATCCCTGTCGCGGGTTACAACCACGGCGGAGTAGGCGAAGTGTTGCGGATATTATTTCCGTCCGGGCTGGTGCCGCCGAAAGATATCGATGCATTGGAAAAAACCGTTTTGCGTTGTCTGGAGACCCCGCAACAGATAGCCAAAAACGAAGTATTTACGTTAGCCCATATGCAGTCGCGTACCTATTCGATTTATCGGGAATTGCTGGAATCGTAAACATCATGGAACCGATTGCGCCCGATACATCCAATATCTGTGCAATTGTCGTCACCTATCAGCCCGATCCGGGTCTTATTGCGCGAATGATTGCGATCGCCTCGCAAGTCCGCGCCGTGATAGTCGTAGACAATGCAAGCGGCAGCGCCTATAGCGTTATACTCGATGGCATACTCCGCTTAAAAAACCTGACGCTTATCCTCAATCCGGAAAATTACGGCATTGCGCAAGCGCTTAATACAGGCGTCAGGCATGCTGCTGCCTCCGGTTTCGACTGGGCGATATTGCTGGATCAGGATACGTCGTTCGAGCCGGACCTGATCGCCAGCCTGATTTCGGTTTACGCGGAATATCCGGATAAATCGAATCTGGCAATAATCGGTGCGCATTTTTACGACCGGCATCGCGTAACGGAGAAATCAACCGTTACGCCGATCGCTGGGCCGGGCTGGCAACCGGCCGATTGGGTGATTACGTCGGGGTCGCTGATCTCGCTTGCGGCGTTTACAATAATCGGCCCTTTCAGGGAAGATCTCTTTATTGATTTCGTCGATACGGAATATTGCCTGCGTGCTCGACGGTCAGGTTTCCAAATCATCAGGACCGCCAAGGTCCTGATGCAGCATGCGATCGGCGCATCGACCCCGCACCGGATTTTTGGAATGCAGAAATGGACCACTAACCACACTCCGGACCGGCGCTATTACATGACACGGAATTATACGATTCTGTTGCGGGAATCGGGAAAACACCGATTCGGGCTATGGGCGGTCAAAGGTTTGATCGCCAGTCTTAAATCGATCAAACGCATTGCGCTGTACGAGCAGGACAAGGCGGCGAAATTGATCGCCGTGTTTCAGGGCTGGAGCGATGCGGTACGAGGCAGGACAGGCAAGCGTCGGGCAGCGAAAACAAGGAGTTTACGTGCTTAAAGTTCTGGTTGTCGGCAAATACCATAGCATAATCCATTGGACGGAAAATAATGTCGAGGCATTTCGCCAGTCCGGTTGCGATACGGACTACTTCGCCATTAACGGCGGCACTGCGGCGCAATCGTTATATTTCAAGTGCTACGGAAAGATCCGCCGTGATAAATCGGCGATAATTTGCGACAGCCTGGCAAAGAAACTCAAACAGTTCAAGCCGGATCTGATCGTTTTTATCGTGATCGCCGCCTTGAAGATGCCGGAAAATCTGTTTGCGCTTAGTAATGAAATCTGTCCGAATGCTAAAAAAATCGCGTGGATAGGCGATAAACTAAATGCTGAAGAAAGCCTGTTCGCGAACTATATCGACTGGGTATTCTGTACGGACAGCGCGTTTATCGAAGATCTGCGTTCATTCGGTTATACGGTATCGACCAGCTATCTCCCGCTGGCGGTAAATCAGCGGATATTTCGCCCGCTGCCGGTTACGCGGTCCAATAAGATGGTCTATGTCGCCAACAATAGCCCGGAACGCGGTAGAATGATGCGCCGGATCCATAAACCGGTTACGCTGTATGGCAAAGGATGGTCGGCTTTGAAAGACACTCCGCACGACATTAATGCTTACCGCTTGCCTTATAAAAAACTGCCGTACATTTATGCAGGCTGCGCGGCTGTATTGAATGTGAAAAACGAAAAAAACGTCGTGCATGGACTGAATCAAAGGAGTTTCGAACCCTACGGCTGCATGACGCCGGTGCTGAACGATGACATGGCGGATATAGACCGATGTTTTGATGTCGGTAAAGAAATTCTGGTATACCGTTCCGTGGAGGAGCTGAACGATTACTACGATCGCTTGCTGTCGGATCCGGCGTTTGCCTTGTCTATCGGCACAGCCGGCTATAAACGCGTGCTGGCGGAGCATACCTACCAGCATCGCATTGCATGCATGCTGACTACCGTAGGTTTAAAATAGCTTCGAGCACTTGCATCAAGCCATTGATAATATTTAATATTCACAAAACGACTGCCATAACATCCCATGACAAACAAATCTACTTCCCCGAGTCTGCTCGCTTCTGCAGGCTATCTGACTGCACTGATTCCGGTAGGCTTGGCAATTGGCAATGCAGCCGCCGAAATCATTCTTTCGCTTATCGTTATCCTGTTTTCCATACACACGCTTAAAAATCGCGACTATGCCTGGCTTA
>DASSZW010000113.1:0-4580 GCA_035713285.1 Burkholderiales bacterium | reverse complement strand
AGTGGGCATACACATCGCTGCCCCGGCGCTGGGCATAGCCCCCGATTGCGAACTGGACAGGATCGCTGCCCAGCGTTTGTCGACGGTGTATTATCCCGGAGGCAAAATTACCATGCTGCCCGATAGCGCTATCGCGGATTTTACGCTTACCGAAGCCAGCGTATGTCCGGCGCTCTCGATGTATGTCGAAATCACCGACGAAACCTGGCAGACCGTCGGTCACGTTACCCGTCTCGATAAAGTTGCGATAGCGGCGAATCTGCGGCATGAAAGCCTGGAAATCGATTTCAACCGGCACAAACTGCAGCAAGGCGGCGAACCGTATGCCTTCCAGAAGGAACTGACATTATTGTGGCATTTTTCCGGCGCGCTGGAAGCGGCTCGCGGGAAAACGCCGGATCCGAAATTGCCGCCGCGCGTCGACTATAATTTCAAGATCGAAAACGACAAGGTGACCATTATCGACCGGGTACGCGGCAACCCCATCGATCGGGTCGTGTCAGAACTGATGATATTCGTGAATGCGGAATGGGGTAAATGGCTGGCGGAAAGCGATACGATGGCGCTCTACCGGACACAGCAGAACGGCAAGGTGAAAATGAGCACCAAACCTGCGCCGCACGTCGGTCTGGGCGTTGCCCAATACGCCTGGTCCAGCTCGCCGTTGCGACGTTATGTCGACCTTATCAATCAGCGCCAGCTGATCGCTCTGGTACAGAATGTGCCGCCGCCTTACCCGCCCAGATCGGACGTGCTCTATACCGTGTTAAGAGACTTTGAGCTCGCCTACGAAGCGTATAACGATTTTCAGCGCAGAATGGAGCGTTACTGGTGTTTGCGCTGGCTGATGCAGGAACGGCTGAGCAGCGTGGCGGGAGGCGTCATCAAGGAAAATCTGGTGCGGCTGCAAGGTTTGCCTATGGTTGTACATGTCCCTTCCCTGCCGGAACTGGCCATTGGGACGGAGGTATTGCTGTCGATCCAGGAAATCGATTTGTTCGGCGTCGAGCTCAATTGCGCGTTCCAGGCCAAGATAGAGCCGGTCGATAGTGTCCTGACGGAGTAAAGGCAATGAGAATATAATCGGAACATGCGGATCGGTGCCTCATGAATATGCTCAGACCCATAGATGATCTTGCCAAAGCGTTAAGGATTCCCGACGTGTTTCTGGCTGCATTGCTATTGTCGTTTATGTTGCATATCCTGCTTTTGGGTCTGGCATTTAAAATTCCCCAGGTCACGGCCAGGAATTTTTATTCGCCGCCGCTGGAATTGGTACTGGTCAACAGCAAGTCGGCGCACCCGCCCCGTCATGCCGATGCCCTGGCGCAAAGCAATCTCGACGGAGGCGGCAATACCGATGCCGACCGCCGGGCGAAAAGCCCGCTGCCTGCCACTTTGCGCGAGCAGCGCCAAATGCAGATGGATGCCGCTCAACAGCAAGTGAAAGCTCTGGAAGCGGAAAATCGCAAAATCATGGCGCAGTTAAAATCCACTTACGCCTTGACCGAGACGCCGCCTCAGCCCAAACCGGCGGACGATACCCATCCCCAAGGTACGAACAGCAATAACGTAGTCGCCAGAAGCCTGGAAATGGCGAAGCTGGAAGCGCAGATTTCGCAGGATTACGAAGCGTATCAAAAGCGTCCGCACAAGGTCTTTATCGGGGCGCGAACCCGCGAATACGTTTTTGCGCGTTATATCGAAGACTGGCGCATCAAGGTCGAGCGTATCGGCAACCAGAATTACCCTGACGCCGCCAAGCAGCAAAAAATTTACGGCACCTTGCAGTTAACGGTTTCCATCAAGGCGGACGGCAGTCTTGACGACGTTGAAGTCACCCATACCTCCGGTTCGACCATTCTCGATAATGCGGCCGTCAACATAGTGCGCCAGGCGGCGCCGTATTCGCCCTTCCCTCCCGACATGCGTAAAAAAGCCGATGTGATCAGTATCACCCGTACCTGGACGTTTGCTCCCGGCGACCAGTTAAGCACCAAAGAGTAAAACGGGTGAGGTCCTCCACCCATGACAGAGCAGGTCTGCTATAATTTTCCTATCCGTCTTATTATCCAACTGAAAGTCAAACTATGCAGATTGCTACTACCATTACTCAATTCCTGACCGACGAACAATCCGCACGCCATCAGCATAATCCCGATCTGCTGGCTTTGCTCGGACAAGTGGTCAGCGCTTGCAAGATCATTTCCAACGCGGTCAACAAAGGCGCTTTATCGGGCGTAATGGGCAGTCTGGAGTCCGAAAACATCCAGGGCGAAACACAAAAAAAACTTGACGTGATCACCAACGAAATTTTCACCCAGACGATAGAGCGCGGCGGCCAGCTTGCCGGCATGGCGTCCGAGGAAATGGACGATGTCTATCAGATCCCCGCTCAATATCCGCGCGGCAAGTATTTGCTGGTGTTCGATCCTCTGGATGGCTCGTCGAACGTCGATGTGAACATTTCTGTCGGCACCATTTTTTCCGTATTGCGTTACGAAGGCAGCGCGGCAAATCCCGCTGCGGCCGAATTTCTGCAGCCGGGTACCAAACAGGTCGCTGCCGGTTACGCTTTATACGGTTCTTCGACCATGCTGGTCATCACTACCGGAAACGGGGTTAACGGTTTTACGCTGGACACCAATATCGGCGAATTCGTCCTGACGCACCCGAATATGACGATTCCCGCCGATACCAAGGAATTTGCGATCAACGCTTCCAATCAGCGTTTCTGGGAAGCGCCCGTGCAGCGATACGTAACCGAATGCGTGGCCGGTAAAACCGGTCCGCGCGGCCGGGATTTCAACATGCGCTGGGTTGCGTCGATGGTGGCGGAAGTACACCGCATCCTGATTCGCGGCGGAATTTTCATGTATCCCAAGGATAATAAGGATCCTTCCAAGGCAGGGAAGTTACGCTTGATGTATGAAGCCAATCCGATGAGTTTCATCGTCGAACAGGCCGGCGGTTTATCCAGTACGGGACGGCAGCGTATACTTGAAGTCCAGCCGGAAGGGTTGCACCAGCGTGTGCCGGTTATTCTGGGCTCCAGGAATGAAGTCGAAGTAGTGCTGTCTTATCACGCCGGACATTAAGCATCGTCGCGGGACGGCGGCCTAATACGCCGCCGTTTCAGTTCCGGACTGCATCGGGGTTGCTGGCTTGCCAGACGAATTCAATGCCGGATTTGGCATGATTCACCTGCCAGCCGCAGGCGGTCCCGATACCGGGGATGTGGATAAGCTCGTCGCCGCTGTAAATCAGCGGTAGCCGGTCGCGTTCCCAGGGCGGCAGGCGCGCTGCCTGGAGCAAATCCTTGACGCGGCGGTCCGGCCGCTTGCAATCGGGCCGGAAGCGTTCGCCTCCCTGGCGCAGGCGGATATTGATATGCTGCAATTTTGCCGGATCGAGGCCGCCGGCAAGACTTTGCCGGAAATATAGCGTCCCGTTCAATTCCGGCAGTTTCAATTCGGTTTCGCCTTGCCAGTTCCAGCGGAGATCGCGGGACACTGCTTCCAGAGGATCCGTCAGGTATGCGTATCCGGCGTAGCGCCGCAGACAGGTATCGGCATGATCGATGGCGATGCCTGCATCGTCGGCAGCCCGCAGCAGCTGATCGAGCATCTCGGCCAGGCGTAATTGACTGGGCATCGGCAATCGCCGTCCTGCAAAAAAAAAGCGGAGAAGGTTGCGTGCGCGGGCGGGATGTATGCTCGCCAGATACGCACAATCGAGGCGATTGCGATTAATTCCTTTTTGCGCGTCCAGTTCCGCAAGTTCGTCCAGCAAGCCGGCGGCTTCAGCCATATGCCCGGCGGTGCGGGCAATCGTCGAGCGCCATGAAGGATAGTGGCGCTGCAAAAGCGGTAAAATTTTATGGCGGAAGAAATTTCGGGAATACTGCGTATCCCGATTGCTTTCGTCTTCTATCCAGCTTAAGTTATTTTGTACCGCCCAGTCGAGAATGACGCTGCGGTCGATATCCAGCAACGGCCGCAGATAAGCAGGCCCGCCGTTCTCGCGGCGCAATATCGGCATGGCCGACAAGCCTTTTACGCCGGCTCCGCGCAATAGTTGTAGAAGTACGGTTTCGGCCTGGTCGTCGCGGTGATGCGCCAGAGCAATAAAGTTCGCGTCCAGTCGCCGGAATACCCTGTAGCGCGCAGATCTGGCTGTGGCCTCCAGCCCGGATTTGCTGGCAGGGTCCAAAATAAGCCGATGAATTTGCAAAGGGATATCGAGTCGTTGGCATACTGTTTTGCAGCTTTCTGCCCAGGCGTCCGCATTATTGCTGATGCCGTGATGGATATGGACCGCGGATACCTCTATACGCAATTGCTGCCGCAACTCAGCCAGCAAATGCAGCAAAACGACTGAATCCAGCCCTCCGCTCAAACCTACGCTAATCGTATCGCCGGGCGCCAGATACTGAGCGATGCATTTGCCCAGAACATCGGTCAGCTTATTTGACGGGAACGTTTTTGTAGCGCCCATAGCTCATGAGACGCTGATAGCGAGTTTTGAGCAGCGTTTCGAGGGATTGTTTCTGCAAATCGGACAGGGTTTCGCTGAGCGCG
>DASSZW010000112.1:0-9941 GCA_035713285.1 Burkholderiales bacterium | reverse complement strand
CTCGAAGCGATGCAATTACCGTTCCGGCGATTCATCACCCCCGAACCAGGGACTGCGCGATAAACGCTGCCGTTGCAGATATCTGGCCGCTCAGAGGCAACGGGGCGATCTCGTAACGGCGCAACAATGCGCGCAAGGTATCGGGATTGCCCGCATAACGATCGTCGGCAACATCTTCCAGCGCCGGACGGATAATCCGGGCGTCCGGCCGATCCAGTATATCCGCCACCTTGCGCGCGAGTTCGCCGACTTCCACCACTTCATCGCCTGCGGTATCGAAAAAGGGCGGGATGGCCGCGCCCTCGCCATCGAGCAGGCTGCGCATTGCCAGTTCGAGCAGGTCGCCGATATAAAAATATGAGCGGTAGACGCGCTTGTTCGCTCTTAGCGTAATGGGGCCTCCGCGCAATGCGTCCACGATGATGGCGGAAAGTGCGTACGCGTCGAATTTATTGATATGCGGGCCGCTGATATTGAAAATACGCGGCGCTACGAAACGTACAGAAGCAGCTGCGCATAATTCCGCGAAACGCGATTCGTCTTCCGCCTTGAGTTTGCCGTACAGATTCGCCGCGCCGTCGCGACGCGACTCAGAAAGATAATCATGTACCGCACCGGAAGACGCCAGCATTAGGCCAGCTATGCGTTCGGAAGCAAGCGCTTGCGCCACCGCGCCTGAAATCGTCCGGTTACTCTCGACGTACGCCTGCTCCGCCATGCCGCCTACCCGGTCCTTGGTCAGAAAAGCGAAATGGAACATCAGTGCCGGACTGCCGTCCAGCAAAGCCAGACCGTCGGCAAGCGGGTATACAGGCAGCCGACAGTCCGGCGCTGCCGCGAGGATGCCGGATTTCGAACCGCATAAAATCACGCGTCGCGGCAATTCCTCGCCTAATGCTCCGGCGAGCATCTCCACGAGCGCACGACCGAGCCAGCCCGATGCGCCGGTAATGAGTATCCGGTAACCGGAGTTTCGCAATGCGTCGGCAGTAACGGGAGTAAATGCGAGCATGACGGCCGGTTATAAATGCGCTGAGGGAATATCGTCGAAAAAAGAAGGCTGGACTATCGCCGCGAAGATACGCCGTATCGCCGCATCGCTCTCAGCCCCGCGCGGCAGGCGAAACAGCCGTAGCGCGCCCTCTTTTGTCAAACCGATGATCGTATACGCCGAAACGGTGTGCTTTTTGTCGGAGGCGAACCGGTCGAATAATGTCTCCGGATCGGCGAGCGCAAGAATTTCCCGCAGTGCCGGGATGCTCGCCAGCAGAAAACGGATATGCCGTTCCAGCATGACTGTCTGCTCCGCAATCCGCTCCGAACCGTAAACCATGCGTGCATGATATACAGCCGCCAATATTCCCACCCCGACCGCTACGCCGTGGCCGATTCGAAAATCGGTAGCCCCTTCGATCGCATGTCCGAAAGTATGGCCGAAATTAAGCAATAAACGTTCGTTCTGATCGAATTCATCCGTTTCTATGAACCATTTTTTTGATTGCAGGCTCAACTCGATCAGCGTTTCCAGTTCCAATCCGTCGATATCCAGGCCGGGCTCGAGCGCCATATATCGTTTAAAGCTGTCGCTTCCCCGGGCGTAGCAAATCTTGGCCGCTTCGCACAATCCCGCTACTTTTTGCTCTGCGCCCAGCGATTTCGTCAGTACCGGGTCGATCAGCACCGCTTCCGGCGGATAATAATTGCCAACGATGTTTTTATAAGGCCCGACATTGATCGCGGATTTTCCGCCTATGCAGGAATCGACCATGCCGAGCAGCGTACTCGGCAAATACAGCCAGGGAATGCCGCGCATATAAAGGGAAGCGCAGAAGGTGGCTATATCCTGAATGACGCCTCCGCCTACCGCGATCAGCACAGTCTTGCGCGTCGCTCCGGCTTCCCGCAGACGAATAATGACATCGGACATCTGATCGAGGCTTTTCGATTTTTCTGTGGCGTCGATACTAATCACGCGACGATAAACAGAACTCAGGCGCGCGGTAAAAAACCGGTCGCACAAAAAAATATGGTCTTCGATATCCGATGCGCAGCCGGCAAGCAGGTCGTCACCGATAGTCACCCGATAATTCTTGATATGCGAAGCGATTTCAAAGGATGCGGACATGACTAAATCCCAGATCGGCGGCGATAAATTGTGCGGTAATCCCGGTGTTTTCTTCCGAGCAAAGAAAATAAGCCAGGTTCGCCACGTCTTCGAGATGCGGCAATCGCCCGAACCGGGTCGCCGATGTCAACGCGGATACCTGTGCGGAAGTAAGATTGGCTCTCGTCATCGGCGTATCCAGCGCGCCGGGCAACACCGCGTTGATGAGGTGGCCTTCCGCGGCCAGATCGGCCGCAGCGGAAAGCACCAGTCCTTGTAACGCCGCTTTGGTCATGGCGTACGAAAGTTTGTTTTGTCGGGCCAGATTCTGCCAGATCGAACTCACTACGCACAAACGCGCCGGCGCTGACAGCAGCCTGCGCTGCAAAAGCAGCTTCAGGGTCGTCAATATAAACAGGCAATTTATCTTGTAAAGCGCGAGATGGGAAGTTTCGTCGATATCGTACACGCTATCGTTCAAATTGGCGCCTTGCGCCCAGCAAACCGCCTGATAGGGCGCGCCGCCGTCAAAAACAGAACCGTCAGAAATATCGTTTTCCGGGTCGGCCACGATCCAGCTCATGCGATCCACCGACTCATCATGCCGGGAGCGCGACACGCCGGTCACCGACCAACCCCGCGACATAAAGGTCTCAGCGACGGCTTGGCCGATTGCGCCGCTGGCGCCGAAAAGCAAAAGCGTTCCGGGAAATTTTTTCACAATATAATTATGTCAAGAAAGCGGAAGAAGAGGCTGCCGGAGACATAAAATCAGGCACATCCTCTCCCGAGAGCACTTTCCATCGCGATTCAAGCATCTGAATCCGTTTAACATCTTCTTTTATAATATTCGCATAATATTCGCGCTTGTTTAGTAACCACAGCAATTCAAAATGCACCGCTTCGGGCAAGCCTTTATGTATATCCGCGCGATCTATTTGCGCCGCCGAAAAAATAATCTTGCGTGTTTCAAACCGCGATAAATGATGGCTTTTTATTTCTGTTATTACCGGCACCGAATCTACCGATACGCCTCCGCCCACTATAAAATCCAGTCCGTGCTGTTTGCAGGCTTGTGCAGATTTGATGCACGCCTCCGTGACAGCCCGCGTATTGATGGCATCCCGACCCAATCCCATGGATAAACTGAAATCCACGCGACCGAATACGACCCCGTTTACGCCATCGGCTTTTGCGGCCGTTTGCATCAATTCAGGCATTATCTCATAAGCTGTCCGGGTTTCGATATTGAACAAAAACTGCATATCCTGCTGATCATCGAGACTATATACGGTATTTTTGGCATCAATATATTTGCCTAGCGCGTACGAGCTCTCGATCATCGGCGCAATAATATATTCCACGCCGATTTGTTTGCTTTCGATCAGATCGCGCATCGCCTCGCACCCGCCGATTTTGAGGCCGATGTTCAGATCCGCTTTACGCGCTATCTCAACCAGCCTCAACATTTCGTCCGTCCTTGTCCCCTCCGCCTCGAATTCCGCCTTGACGCCGATATAGCCGAATTCCTGCTTCCCCTTTTTAAGAATATCGGTCATCTTACGCTCAAATCTATTCATATATGTTCTCCGCAATTCTATTCAAAAACCATTTAAAAGGAAGCATCAACATTATAAAACCGGCCTTCGAAGCCGTCAGAAACTGAAATGATTTTACCACACCCGAATTCTTCACCCTTTTGCAACAACTGACAAAAATGCATTCTCAAATATAAGCATTCGAAACCGGACGTGTCCAGCGTACCACCGATATCAGGGCTTCGGGAACCAAATAGAACTCAACGCATCCAAATTGCGTGGTATTTTTTTATCACGTGTATTTAGTGAAAAACAAGATAAAGGACTTAATTATGAATATCAGCAAAACCATTCTTTCTATTGCTTGTGCAATTATTTCTACATCGGCACTTGCTGATACCGCGGATATCAAGAATGCGGACAATCAGGTTGGAGTTCAGCTTACTTCCACCAATATGAATTACACCGGAACCGGTAACGGAGTCGTAGGCGCTCCGGGAGCAACCTACGCCACGGAAAACGGCAATGTTCCGGGCTTTGCGCTATCCGCGTCCACCATGCAAAATCTCTGGCTGGGCAACGACTATATCGAAGCTGAATACAGTCACGCTAACGGACACACCAATTTCATCGGCGGTGCGCCGTACGGTTCCGCAGCCGGAGAAGCCGGAGCCACGCTGAGCGATTATCATGCTCGATACGGTAAGGGCTTCGCCATGAACAGCCAATTCATGCTCACTCCGTACGGCGAAGTCGGGTCGCATGAATGGGATAGTTCCGCTGAAGGTAATTTCCACAACGATTACTTCGGCGCAGGCGTATTGGCGCAGTATTCACCCGTAAACAAACTGGTCTTGTCCGGCAACGCGCTGGTCGGCCACACCTTTGACGGATCTGCGACCAGCGGCAGCGGGATTGGCGGCTACAGCGCCCTCGGCACCTCCAACCTGTACCGGGTTGGCCTGTCTGCGGATTATGCGCTCAGCAAATCGCTGCACGCCAATGCTGGCGTGGATTACACTTCGTTTAATTACGGCGCCGGAGCGATGGGTTCCGGAGTACCGAACAGCCTGACCGATTACACGACTTACAAGATCGGTCTCGGTTACGCGTTCTAATCGCACGGCGCTTTTATAAACGCAGTCCGCCGGTTCAGGACCGGCGGAAATTTAACAACGTAACGCCGGTTTTATCAGCCGCTTTAATCAACTCATCATCCAGCGTGGCAAGCGGCACGCCCTCTCGCAGCGCCAGCTCCAGATATGCCGCATCATATGCCGACAAATGGTAACGTCTCGCCAGCTGCAAACTTGCACTCATTGCATGGTTACAGGTTTCTGCATCAATCTGAATATTCATTTGTTGCAATACATACAAAAATTCCGAGCTACGTGCTTCGGGCAATCCATATTTGCTTTCGGCTCGTGCAATCACATTGCTCACCTCCAGACACCAAACCCCCGGGACCAGAACATTTCCATCCTCGATTGCTGTCAAGACTTGATTTGCGTAAGTTTGCTCGGCGGGTGACCCATCGCTAAACAGCCAGCGCATCGTGACGGAATTATCAAGAACAAACCGGCTCAATCCCGGCCTTCCTCGATCAAGGCTTTGATATCAATACCATGAAGCGCATCTTGTGACGACATAAAGCGATGCATATGGGCCACTGCCTCCGCAACGGCATTATTTTTAGACACGCCTGATGGCACTAATTCCGCAACCGGCTTACCCCTGAGCGTAATCGTATACCGATTGCCCTGTTGCACCCCGCGCAACAATTCGGGGAGCTTGGTCTTTGCCTCGTATGAGCCAATTTCGATGTTCATGACATTATTCCTGCCGTTTGATATCAGACCAGTTTATAGACCGGTCATTAATTGTCAAGCTGGCATTGTCTGAATGGCAGGGAATTAAACAAACCGGAGCTTCTCGCCATGGAATAGGCCTGATGACTGGCTGCACGCCGCGATCCAACCAGTTCTGCCTCAAGCAGCTCGATCTTTCCTACGGAAAGGGCGCGCAGTGTCAGAATAAACGGCAATGTCAATTTTGCGCTCGCCCAGCTTGCGATGCAGATGCGCGATATTTCCAGCTTGTCCATTAAATTGATTTTTTTGGACAGCACCAGAACGTCGATATCGCCGCCTTTGGCTGCATCGTCTGCTCGCGAACCATACAAATAAATCCGTGCGTCGGCATCGGCTGCGCGAACAATGCGCCTATGGCTTGTTGTTCATCATCAGCCAATCGCATGCATTCCTCCGGAATTTTTGGCAGTTTTTTTTGTAGAATGGTGCGGCTATCGCAGCATTAAAAAACGAAAGATATTTGCCGCTGTCACATCAAGCGGTATGAGCGGCTTGTACTTCCAATGGATAAGCTCCATTGAGACGAGCTTCCAGCAAAACCAACTCGACAGCGCTACCATCTTCAGCATAGCTGATGTGTGTATTCCAGTTTTGCGAAACTTCGCGCACTATGGGTTTGTCCGATAAACGAATAACGAGAATATCATCCTCATCGAAATATGTAGTATGCATGGCTTCTTCCTACAAAAGCGCGAAATGGCGCAGCGGACGCTGAACATAATTACGATACTAGGCGGCTAAAGGCCTGTCCAATACAACTTATTCCAGGCGCGTATCCAGAGTCTAACCAACCGCCTCCAACCCCACTTCAGTCAGTTTTCCGTGTTCCAGCCGGAACACCCGATTGCAATACGTCCGGATCTGTTCGGGATCGTGCGATGCGAAGACGAATATTTTGGCGGCGGCGATCAGTTTTTGTATCCGCGCCTTACTTTTGTCCTGGAACGACGCGTCGCCGGTAGAGAGCATTTCGTCGATCAGCAGGATTTCGGGCGTATTGGCGGTGGCGACGGCGAACATCAGTCGCATGGTCATGCCCGAGGAATAGGTCCGTACCGGCAACTGCAGAAATTCGCCCAGCTCGGTGAACGCCTCGATGTCGGGCAGCATGGCCTTGACCTGCTTATAGTTCATGCCCATCATCATGCCGAGATTGAACATGTTTTCGTAACCGGACAGCTCCGGCTCCAGGCCCGCGCCGATTTCAAATACGGTGGCGACCCGGCCGATGCGCTCGACCCGGCCGAGCGCGGGCCGATAAATCCCGGCCAGCGTCCTGAGCAAAGTGCTTTTACCGGCGCCGTTATGTCCGATCAGACCGATCGCGTCGCCGTCATTCAGTTCGAAGCTGACGTCGTTCAGAGCGGTGACGACCGTAGTATGACCGGCTTCCTTCTCTATCCGGCCGCCGGTCGCAATGCGCACGATCTGGTTGCGCAGCGACATGCCCCGGGCGTTATAAATGGGATATTGCAATGTGACGTGTTCAAACAGGATTTTTGCCATGATATTTACAACCAGAAAGCCAGACGATGACGGTATCGGCGATTGAACAATACGCTCGCAATCGCGCCGAACGCCAGCAAACCGAGCATTACCGCGTAAGCTTTAAGGGTCGGTATTTCGCCGAATACGGGGTCGCGAACCACCTCGATAAAATAGGACAAGGGATTAAGCGAGATGATTTTCATGCTGATGGGCAATTTATCCGCGCGGAATATTACCGGGGTAATAAAGAAAAACAGCGGCATGAGCGAAGCGATCGTGTATTCGAGATCCCTGAACCGCGCGCCGAACAAGCCCAGGATATAGGTAATCCAGGACAGGTTGAGGATAACCAGCAATAGCCCAGGGATGGCGAGCAGACTTACAGCCGTGAGCGGCAGGTGGAAATACCATATTACGCCGACGACGATAACCAGATTATGCAGTAAATTGATCACCTGCCGGGTCAGGGATCTGACCACGAAAAACCAAGTAGGCATAGACACATTGCGGATGATCGGCGCCTGCCGTATGAACGTCGTCGCCCCGTCGGTGATCGCGCCGGACACCAGTTGCCAGACGATCATGCCGATCGTGATCGTGGGCACGAACGTATGCATGTCCTGCTTTAACAGGGCGCTCCAGACGATACTCAAACCCAGGATACTGATCAGGTTGCCGAAAGTCAGCCAGAACGGGCCCAGAACACTTTTGCTGTAACGCGCGCGCGTATCGCTCCATGCCAGATACATCGCATTAAATACCAAACTCATTGCGGCCTTTCCGGGTTGTTGATTTTAGTGATTGGATTAACAATCATACCAGACCGTATCGTTGCGCTTCCTCGATAGGCTCTGCGTATAACGTTCGGTAAGTATATTGCAGGTGAGCCGTCTCGCGCGCCGCAAGATCAAGTGCGATCAATGCGGCATCCGCGTGTTCGGGCAAATATTCGACATTCACAGCAAAACCCCCTTATCTTTGGCAACCTGAAAGATCGGCGCATCGCTCCCACGTCCGTCCTTGAGCAAGACATCGATCTTGCGATCACCCAGACTCATGACCAGCGCCCCTTCCAGACGGCATAGAGCGCTCGCGCGACTGGGAATCAACTGTTCCGTTTCAACCAGAAGATCGATGTCGCCGCCCCGTTTGCTGTCATCCACGCGCGAACCGAACAGCCAGACCTTGCTGTCCGGGCCGATAATCCTGGCAACGGCCGACTTGATGAGGGAGCGCTGTGTCTCGGTTAAACGCATCGTTTAATATTCTGGTTAGCCATTCTTTATCAAGGCATTACAACACGTCATGATATTTTTTGGCAAACGACTCAATCCGGCCCAGTGCCGCAAGCAAATCGTTTGCAAGCAGGAAAGCCTTGTTGAGCATTGCCGACTGAATTACCGGATCGTCAGGGTAATCGTGCGAAAACTGGTTACGCATTTCGCGCAGCAGCAACCACCGTTCGGTCGACGGAATTGCGCCGATTTTCTCCAGCCGGTTCAGTATGTCCAGAAAAGCGGCCAAATTTCCTTGTTCCTTGGTGAGCTCCAGTACGGCCGGAAATAAATTCGCGCCCATTGCATCCTGCAACTTGGCAAATCGGGTAGTAAACTGATCCAGAATCGCCAAGTCCGTATCGTTCAGTTCGTGCATTCCCGCAGCAGTCAGCGGAAATTTCGACTGCAATTGACCCATGGCCCAGGACAAACGATCGGCGTGTCGCTTGCATACTTCCAGCGCCGCTTCATATTTCATGCTCATAACAACCGCACTCCCGTTTCTTTCGCAACGCGGTAAATCGGAAGTTCATCGCTGTGCGCACGGCGGATTATCACATCAATTTTCTGTTCGCCCAACTGCTTGTGCAATTCGATCAGAAACTGCAGTTTGGCGGCAACCAGTTCGTCGGCCTCCTGAATTTCGGGCTCGATATAAAGATCGATGTCGCCGCCCTTTTTACTATCGTCGACCCGAGACCCGAATAGCCAGACGCCCGCGTTCCCGCCGAAACTTTGCGCGCTGGCGGTGCGTATCACAGCTTGCTGGACTGGCGTAAGGCGCATAAGCATTCCATTTCCGTTCTATGTGAACGGCTAATTTTATCTGAACTAATATTGACACCATAAAGCATGAGCAAGTTCATAACATTATACAACCGCTTTACTTACAATTCGACATCGCGGGCCAGACAGACAGTTGAAGAGCCCTCTGCCAGTTCACCACTTCACCACATGCAGATGGCTCAGCGAACGGCCGAGGAAACGCTCGCCTATCGTCTGGAATTTCACCGGCACATCGGTAATGTAATATTCGTAAGTCGGCGGGGTCGGACTGCTATTGGCAAGCCCGCGCTCAGCCAGAAGCGCTGCAGTGCGATTAGCCATCGCTTCGGCCGAATCGACCAGCTTGACGCCTTCGCCCATCACTTCCTGCAATAAGGGCTTGATCAGCGGGTAATGCGTGCAGCCCAGCACCAGTGTATCGACCAGCTCGGCGATGACCGGCTTGAGATATTCCTGCGCGGTCAGGCGCGTGACTTCGTGATCCAGCCAGCCTTCTTCCACCAGCGGCACGAACAGCGGACACGCCTGCGTATAGATCCGGGCGCTTTGCGTCAGGCTGTGTATGGCCCGCGCATAGGTATTGCTGTTAACGGTAGTGGGCGTGCCGATGACGCCGATCTGCTGCGTTTTGCTCGCTTGCACCGCCGCCCACGCGCCGGCCTCGATCACGTCAAGCACCGGCACCGGCGACAGGTCGCGCACGGTTTGCGCGGCGACGGCAGCCATGGTATTGCAGGCGATAATCAGGATCTTGACCTGTTTTTCCAGCAAAAACTGGGCGATCTGCGTCGTGTAGTGGGCGATCGTTTCTACCGATTTCACGCCGTACGGCACCCGCGCGGTATCGCCGAAATACACGATATTTTCGAACGGCAAA
>DASSZW010000111.1:0-14587 GCA_035713285.1 Burkholderiales bacterium | reverse complement strand
GGTTCGTACAGCATGCTCGCCGGCTTGCATTTTTGCAATGAAGATCTGCCACGCAGGCTCTTGCGCAGGGGTCAGGTTAAGCTGGTCGTGCAGCGCGCTCTTGTGAGTTTCAAAGAATGACGCCGCTCCGGGCTTGTTATCGGCCCGATGTTCGTATTCGCTGTCGGCATAGGAAGGCTTGCCCATGCCAAATGCGGCCAGCATGGACAGAATTATCGATAAGGTGCGGTACTTGCGGTAATTGTTGACGGCTGCATTGCTCATGGCGGCGGTTCTCCTCCGGGTGGATGAATCGATGATGGGTACTATTGCAACAGCCCAACGTATCAGCCATATATCAGGATGCGATATTTTTGTATCAATTTGTAACCTTGTGCAGGACTGTCTTTTGGATCCGATTGAATTCAATCGGGCTCATCGGATACAAGCAGATACAAATAGTTACAAAAAGGCAGGAAAAGGAAAAATCCCGGATACTTTCTGCTATTAATCTGAAAACCAATGCGGTGTATATTGGTCTTAGACAGTAAATATTGTTTGCGGGGAACAGAACATGAAAAAGATAAGCGTATTGCTTTACGGGCTGGTAGGGCTAATCGGTATTTTTGCCAGTAGTGTTGCGCTGGCTGATCGCATAGGCGTGGGTTTTTATATCGGCGGTCCCTATCCGTACGGTTTTTATCGTCCTTTTTACCGGCCTTATTTTTATCCTTACCCATATTATCCTCCCGTCGTTGTGTCTCCTCCTCCGGTAGTTGTGGCGCCGGAGCCAGCGCCGGTATATGTCGAACAGGGGGCTCCGCAACAGCAGGTGCCGCAACAGCCGGCAGCACCGCAGGCATCGGCAGGCCATTGGTATCACTGTGACAAGCCCGAAGGTTATTATCCGTATATCAAGGAATGTCCGGGCGGGTGGAAGCCGGTCGAGCCTACGCCTCCTCCTGCGAATGCCGCACCCTCCGGACATTAAGGAAAACTCATGATCGATAATATTAAAAAAATCGCGCTGATTCTCCCTGCGATTCTGGGCGCTTGCGCATCGGTACCGAACGGTCCGAGCCAGATGGCGATGCCCGGTACGGGCAAGAGTTTCGACCAGTTTCGTGCTGACGACGCCTATTGCCGACAGTTCGCCGAGGGGCAGATCGGTGGCACGGTCAACCACGCTGCGAACAATAGCCTGGTCGGGAGCGCAGTTGCCGGCACTGCTATAGGCGCTGCCGTCGGTGCAATTGCCGGCGGCGGCCGTGCGGCCGGGGTGGGCGCTGCGACCGGATTGCTGGCGGGCAGCGTCATCGGGGCCGATGAAGCGCAGGGTGCCGGTTACGGCGCACAACGGCGATACGACCAGGCATACATGCAATGCATGTATGCCGATGGCGACCGGGTGCCGGTATCGGGACAATTCGTAGTGCAGCCAGCTGTCACGTATGTTCCGCCAGCTTATCCTTCGCCGGGCGGCGCTTATCCGCCACCCCCGCCGGCCGGGCCACCGCCACCGCCGCCGCCCGGTTATTGATCTGTCCTGGTTTTGCGATTTATTTCCGCCCTTGCCGTAAAGGAATTTGAAATGATCTATTTGCTTAGCTATTTGCTTAGGCTGCGGTTGCGTGGGTGGTTGGCCAGGATATTATTGGCTGGAATGGCAACGAGTGCGCTGATGCATCAACCTGTTTTCGCCGACGATTTCCGTGGCGGCTTTCACGATAGATGGCGTGACCGATGGCATGAACGATGGGACGGCGACATACGATTTTTTCGCGGGCGAGACTTCGATCTCTGGCGTAGAGGTCACTGGTTTCATGGCTGGCATGACGGCCGGTTTGTCTGGTGGTGGATTGCTGCCGGAACATGGTACCCCTACGCAGCCCCGATATATCCGTATCCCGATCCTTATTTGCCGCCGGAAGTCATTGTGCAGCAACCGCCCATTGCGGCAGTTCCGTATCCGCCGGTCCCGGCAGGATCTCCGCAATTCTGGTATTACTGCCGGAAGCCTGCCGGATATTATCCTTATGTGCCGCAGTGCCAGGTCGGCTGGCAGCCAGTTCCAGCGGCAGCCCCTCATCCTTAGGATAATCAGGCAATGAACAGAAGGGGATTGACAGCCTTTATCGGTGCAATGTTCTGGATGGGGCTGGCGTAACGTACCCAAGATGACCATCCCTTTTTTTGAACCTTAACAGATTGGATTAATCATGATTAACGCAATTCAAAACGGGTATTACAATAGTGTCGCGGTAGCGCAGATCGGTCAGCAAGCTTTAACGAATCCATCCGCTATCAACACCGGTACAAGCGGTAATGTTTCGGGGACCAATGCCACGGCTCAGGGAGGGACTTTCGCATCTGCAATCAAGCAGGCGCTGGCTGGACTCGGAGCAGGCGCTCCATCCGGAACCGCTGCAGGGAACGCTGCAGTTCCAGCGTCTGCGCAGAGTCCGCAGCAGGCATTGAATGCATTCATGCAAAGCCTGTTTGCCGCTTTGCAATCTCAGCACGGACACGCTTCGCAAGCGGCGCAGCTTGCAGCCGGCGCCAGCAGCATCGGGCCGGGCGTGACAAATTCGGCTGGGGTGGGCGGAGCTGCCGGACATGGGCATCATTTTCATCACGGCGGCGGGATGGAAGCCAAATTGCAAAACCTGATCCAGCAGCTGTCTTCATCTGCGTCATCAGCTTCCGCAGGTTCATCCGGCCCGGGTTCGTCGAGTACGGCTGATGCCTCCTTGCAACAGAGCTATCAAGGTTTGCTGAGTGCGCAAGGCGCGTCGGGCGCCCAGGCGTCGCTGACCAGTTTCCTGCAGACGCTGGCGCAGAATTTGCAGACCGCAGGTTCAACCGGCAATGCCGTCAATATGCAGGTTTAGTGTCAATCAAACGGATCGGTAAACAATCTTTCCGTTTGCATATGGCCGGCTTGACGGGTTATCCGCTTCGCAAGCATGTTTTTTACGGCCGCCAAGGCTTTTTCTATGCTTGCACGCTTGTAGTCCCAGTGTTGTTCATGGCTGGGCGGAACGATCGCCATCGTGGCATTTGCTTCGTACAACAAAACCCGGCCGGATTTATCCAGGCCGAAATCGATGCCGCAGTAATCCAGTTCTAATGTTTGTGCGATCCGCTCCAGTCCCGATAGCGCTTTTTCGCCCACCGCGGCGGCAAAATCTTCCAGGAATGCCTGTTCTTGTTCGCGATACGAAACATTGACTTCCATATCCGAGCTGAAATAATGGACTTTCCATTGTGCCGATACGGCCATATGCAGCGGATATAAGGCGCCGTCGATCGCCATGACGCGATATTTCCTGAATAACCCGTCTTCATTTCCGGAATCCAGCCATTCCATCGCCAGCAATGAATCTCCGGGCAGGCTCTGCGCGATTTCCTGCAATTCGTCCGGCGATTCGATACGCGCAAAATGATGTCCGCCATGGAAACCGGTGGTGCGGATCAAGAAAGGAAAGCCCAGGCCGTTTCCCGTCAATTTCTGCATGGCCAGTCCGGAACGGAGTTCGGTTCTGGAAATGGTCGTCATGCGAGGCGTTTTCACCCCGGGCAATCGTGACAGCCGCAGGGAATTTTCCAGCCGTCCGGTCCTCATTACTGCAGCGGGCATATTTATTACGGGCGCTGACGCTCTGGCTGCCAGATTGTTCGCCGTTTCCAGTCCGGCCATGCACAGATCGGCATCGCCTATGACATTGAAAATCAGGTTATAGCCGGCAAGATCAAGTTCATGCGTACGATCCAGATATTCGACGGATGCGACCGTAATCTGGAATTGGTTCTGGTCTGCCAGCAATCGCCAGGGCAGGTTGCCTTCCATCGCCGAGCACAAAATCAGTAAGGTCAATGGTTTGTGATGGCCGTGCCAGGCCGATGTGACGACGGGTTTGCTGCCGTAGCCTTTATCCCGATGGTAGCGAGCCTTTTTTTCATCGTTTTTCCTGTAAAAAAGGCAGGCTAGCCCCTGGTGGGCTTCGGGCAACGCTGGATCAAGCGCCAGCGCATCGAAGAAATGCCTTTCGGCGGCATCCGGTTCTTCCCGGTACAGCATGACCTGGGCCAGGTTGGCATGCAGCTTCGGGTCTTCGGGGCAATAGGCGATTGCCGCGGAATAGGCGGTTTGCGCGGCGGAAGTATAGCCGGTTTCAAACAGCAGCTTGCCTAAATTGTTCCATGCCGCGTAATGGCTCGGCAGGATGTTGAGTACATCGAGATAAATGGCTTTAGCTTCGGCGAGGTCTTCTTCCTTATGCGAGCCGGCGAGATGGTCAGCCAGGTTCAGGCGCAATTGCTGCGAGCCGGCATCGAGCGAAACGGCCTGCCGGCGACAGCGCTCCGCTTCGTTCCTGCGGCCCGATATTTCGAGCAACAGCGCGAGTTGTTCATAGTTGGCGGCATCTTCCGGCGCAAGTTCGATGGCGCGTCGCAAAGAGGCTTCGGTTCCGGTATCGAATGGACGGATTGTCATGGCGGACAGAACCGGGGCGGGCTCGTGCGCGGCAGCAGGAGCGTTCGGACGGCAGGCGCGAAGGACAGGATCATGCCTGCAAACTTCATTTGAGTGGAAAACGTATGCATCATCAGTTTATGCCGGCAGGTCGGTGTTGGCCGTTACCGGTAAAAATCCCGGAATTCCGGCCAGGTAACGGTTCGCTACGGCGCGGCCTTCCTCTTTCAGGAAATCCCTGAACGCGCTGCTGACTACAGTAAGCTGTTTGCCGGCCGGATAAGCGAGGTACCATTGGCGGCGGATCGGAAACCCTTCCGCGTCCAGTATCGATAATTCTTTGCTGTTTCTTTCCAGCGCCAGCGTGTGCGCCGAGATCACGGCGATGCCAAGCCCCCCGGCTACTGCCAGTTTGATGGCTTCGTTGCTGCCGAGTTCCATCCTGATTTTGAGCTGCATGCCCCGGTCGCTGAAAAAGCGCTGGGCGGACAAGCGCGTGCCCGAGCCTTGTTCGCGCATCAGGAAAGGCTCTTCGGCGATTCGTCCGATGGGGATGCCGGCCTGTCCGGCGAGCGGATGATCGCAAGACGCCACGACGACCAGGGGATTTTCCAGAAACATTTCGGCATGGACGTCCATGTGTTCGGGAGGCTGGCCGAGTATGTACAAATCGTCCTCGTTGTTGGCGAGCCGTTGCAATACCTTTTCCCGATTGGTGACGGTGAGAAAGACTTCGATGCCCGGATAGCGCTTGTAAAAAGAACCGAGTAGCCGAGGCACGAAATATTTGGCGGTCGTGATTACGGTAACCTTCAATTTTCCTGCTTTTACGCCTTTTATATCGGATACCAGCATTTCGAAGCGCGAAAAATTGTCGAAGGTTTCGCGCGCGACTTTCAGCAATTCCTGCCCTAACTCGGTCAGGAAGATCCGTTTTCCGATCTGTTCCAGCAACGGGAAGCCGACGATATCGGTTAGCTGCTTGAGCTGTATCGATACGGTAGGCTGCGTGAGATGGAGTTCTTCAGCCGCACGCGTGTAACTTAAATTTCGCGCTACCGACTCAAAGACTTTTAATTGGCGTAGAGTAGCATGTCTCATTCTAGTAAATATACCATAGATAAATATCTATCGTTTATATTAAAAAATTAAAATTTATTTATGATATGCGATGCGTACAATGATGGTTTGCTCGAAATGAGCTAAAACGCCATCCAGCCGATGGTTTATCTCAATCTTTAACAAGGAGTTTGCAATGGCAGTCAAAACCTATAACGCCGGGGTGAAAGAATACCGGCAAACTTATTGGACGCCGCAATATACCCCTCTGGACACTGATATTCTCGCGTGTTTCAAAATCACTCCCCAGCCGGGAGTCGACCGTGAAGAAGTGGCTGCTGCCGTTGCGGCTGAATCGTCGACTGGTACCTGGACCACTGTCTGGACCGATCTGCTGACCGACCTGGATTATTACAAAGGCCGCGCTTACCGCATAGAAGACGTACCGGGCGACGATACCTGTTTTTACGCTTTCGTAGCGTACCCGATCGACCTGTTCGAAGAAGGATCGGTCGTCAATGTACTGACCTCGCTGGTTGGTAACGTGTTCGGCTTTAAAGCCTTGCGCGCCTTGCGTCTCGAAGACATCCGCTTCCCGATCGCTTATGTCAAAACCTGCGGCGGCCCTCCTCAGGGCATCCAGGTCGAACGCGACAAGATGAACAAATACGGCCGTCCTTTGCTGGGCTGTACCATTAAACCCAAACTCGGACTGTCCGCCAAGAACTACGGTCGCGCTGTCTACGAATGTCTGCGCGGCGGCCTGGATTTCACCAAGGACGACGAAAACGTCAACAGCCAGCCGTTCATGCGCTGGCGCGACCGTTTCGAGTTCGTGCACGAAGCAACGCTCAAGGCGGAGCGCGAAACCGGCGAGCGCAAAGGCCACTACCTCAACGTTACCGCGCCTACTCCGGAAGAAATGTACAAACGGGCGGAATTCGCCAAGGAAATCGGCGCGCCGATCATCATGCACGATTACCTGACCGGCGGTCTGACCGCGAATACCGGTCTGGCTAACTGGTGCCGCAACAACGGCATGTTGTTGCATATCCACCGCGCCATGCACGCCGTGCTCGACCGCAACCCGCATCACGGCATACATTTCCGCGTCCTGTCCAAAGTCCTGCGTTTGTCCGGCGGCGATCACCTCCACTCCGGCACCGTGGTCGGCAAACTGGAAGGCGACCGCGAAGCGACTCTGGGCTGGATCGACATCATGCGCGACGAGTTCATCAAGGAAGATCGCAATCGCGGGATTTTCTTCGATCAGGACTGGGGTTCCATGCCCGGCGTCATTCCTGTCGCTTCCGGCGGCATCCACGTCTGGCACATGCCGGCGCTGGTTGCCATCTTCGGCGACGATTCCGTGCTGCAATTCGGCGGCGGTACGCTCGGTCACCCCTGGGGCAACGCAGCGGGTGCAGCGGCTAACCGCGTGGCGCTGGAGGCTTGCGTGTCCGCCCGCAACCAGGGCATCGCCATCGAGAAGGAAGGCAAAGCCATCCTGCAGAAAGCAGCGGAAAGCAGCCCTGAACTCAAGATCGCCATGGAAACATGGAAAGAAATCAAGTTCGAATTCGATACCGTCGACAAACTGGACGTCGGACACAAATAATGTTGACCCCGGAATGTGCGTTTGCACCATCCGGGGCAGAAACATCTAATTTAAGGAGCAGTTATGAGTGAAGTAATGGATTACAAATCGCGCATGTCCGACCCGGCCAGCCGCAAGTTCGAGACCTTTTCCTATCTGCCGGCGATGAGTAAGGATGAAATCAAGAAGCAAGTGGAATATCTCGTTTCCAAGGGCTGGAATCCGGCTATCGAGCATGTCGAACCCCAGTATGTGATGGATTCCTACTGGTACATGTGGAAATTGCCCATGTTCGGCGAAACCGATGTGGATAAGGTGCTGGCCGAAGCCGACGCTTGCCACAAGGCTAACCCGGACAACCATGTGCGCTTGATCGGTTATAACAATTTTAACCAGTCGCAGGGCACGGCCATGGTGATTTACCGCGGCAAGACTGTTTAAGGCATCAACTTCCGCCGGCTGCGGTGTATTGCAGCGGCGGGATGCCCGGCCCGAACACGGACGCAAACGACTGCGTGTTGCGGTTTTTTGCGTCCCTGTATGGATTAAACGGATAGATGGAGACTGAAATGAGCGACATCATCAAGCAGTATAAAATCGAACACGAGCCGTATTACCGATCCGTCGCCGACGAAGTGGAGCTGTACGAAGCAGCCTATTCGGTACGCATGCCGATGATGCTCAAAGGTCCTACCGGTTGCGGCAAGAGCCGTTTTGTCGAGCATATGGCCTGGAAACTGGGCAAGCCGCTGATTACCGTCGCCTGTAACGAAGACATGACGGCATCGGACCTGGTAGGCCGTTTTCTGCTCGACGCCAGCGGCACTCGCTGGCAGGACGGTCCGCTGGCTATCGCCGCCCGTTACGGCGCGATCTGCTATCTGGACGAAGTGGTCGAAGCGCGTCAGGATACGACGGTCGTCATCCATCCGCTGACCGACAACCGTCGCGTGCTGCCGCTGGAAAAGAAAGGCGAGCTGGTGCATGCCCATCCCGATTTCCAACTGGTGATTTCCTATAATCCGGGCTACCAGTCCCTGATGAAAGACCTCAAGCAATCGACCAAGCAGCGTTTCGGCGCCCTGGATTTCAATTACCCCGAGCAAACCATAGAAACCGAGATCGTAGTGCACGAGACCGGCGTGACCGCGGAAGTGGCGGGCAAGCTGGTCTCCATCGCAGAACGCGCGCGCAACCTCAAGGGTCACGGCCTGGACGAAGGAATATCAACCCGTATGCTGATTTACGCCGGTAGCCTGATCGCTACCGGCGTAGATCCGGTCAAGGCCTGCCGCGTTGCGCTGGTGCGTCCGATCACCGACGACCCCGATATGCGCGATGCGCTCGACGCGGCGGTAGCTACATTCTTTTGATGCCGCAGAACAGGGCTTTCTTTAAGGGTTGTCCGTTCTGACTGTTCTCTGATTCTTTAACGAGCCCTAATCATGTCAATCAATCTGGAAGACTATCAGGAGCTGCTCGAACCGCTTTCCCCGGAATTGCAGGAAAGCCTGCGTGCAGCGTGGCCGGATGCGGGCAAGGTGTTCAGCGCGCGCGGGCTGGATAATTACCTCAAAGGTGCTGCCGCATTGCATAGTCTGGGCAAGGGCGATAGTCTCGTCGCTACCTGGATCGAGCATGCGCCGATGGTGGCGCACGAAATCGGCGAAGACGCCATCCCGGAACTGGTTCACACTGCTTTGGGACTCGCTTCCAAGACCTCGGGCACGGTGATCGAACTGCTGCTCAGCACCGCATCGACCGCGGCCAACCGGCTGGCGGACGAGACGCTGTTCAGTTCCTACCTCCAGTTCATCAATAATCTGCTGTCGCAAGCGCCGCGCGGCGTTCGTCCGATGCTGGAAAACCTGGGGCTGCTGTTCAGCCAGTTGACGCTGGGCGGATTGCGGCGCTGGGCGTTGTGGGGCGCGCACGCGCATCGCACCAATTATCCGGAGCAGCTGAGTTACTTCAGCCTGCAATCCAAAGAGTCGCAGGCCATGTTGCAGAAAGAGCGCAAAGGCACGCTGTTCATCGACGTCCAGCGCCGTATAAATATGTACTTGCGCGCTTTGTGGGCGCGCGATTTTTTCATGAAACCGACCTCAGGAGATTTCGAGACGCGAGAAGGTTATCGCCCTTATATCGAAGATTATTTTCTGCATTTGCCCGATGCGTACGACGATTGCGATGCCGGCGGCGCTAAATTGCCGGGTATCGAGATGTACCGCGCCGCCGCCGTGCATAGCGCCGCCCATCTGGTCTATACCCGTGAGCCGATTTCGGCTGAAGCGCTCAATCCCTGGCAGATGGCGGTGATCAGCGTGATCGAGGATGCGCGGGTGGAAACGCTGGCGATACGCAAATTTCCCGGTCTCAGGCAATTGTGGGCGCAATTGCACACGATTGGCGAAAATCAGGGAAATACGGCAGGCGATTATCTGAACCGGCTGGCGCGCGCTCTTCTGGACGACCATTACGCCGATAGCGATCCCTGGATCGCGCAGGGCAGAGTGATGTTCAAGGAAGCGGCGGAGCGCCTCGACAGCAATCGGATATCCTGGGATATCGGCGTGCAACTGGCGCATGAATTCCTGACGAAACGCATTCCTTTCAATCCTCGCAGCGATGTGCTGACGGCGCCGTACCGCGACGATAACCGGTATTTCTGGGAGTTCGAGGAATTCGACTTCGGCAAGGCTGCCGCGGCCGGTTACGATGAGCCCAGACAGGTGCGCAAACACGTCAGCCTGATGGAATTCGCCAACGAGATCGACGTCGAGACCGCCGGCGACGACGCGGAAGAAATATGGGTGCTCGGAACGGAGCTGTTTCCGTATGAGGATATGGGCAAGTCTTTCAACGAAATGGAAGGCAAGGAGCCGGTCTCCGAACCGTATCATTATCCGGAATGGGATTACCAGATACAGCTCGAACGGCCGGCGTGGGCGACGATACTGGAGAAGCGCGCGAAACAGGGCGACCTGCAGATTATCGACGACATTGCTGCGCAGCATAAACGCACTATCGGCCGCCTCAAGTTTTTGCTCGACGCCCTGCAGCCGCAAGGCGTTACCCGGATTCGGAAACTGGAAGACGGCGACGAAATCGACATAAATGCCGCTATACGGGCGATGACAGACCTGCGCATGGGCCTGCAGCCCGATCCGCGCATCATGATGCGTTCGGTGCGCAAAGTGCGGGACATCTCGGTGATGGTGCTGCTCGATCTGTCGGAATCCACCAACGAGAAAGTCGCCGGTCAGGATTACACCGTGCTCGACCTGCAACGCGAGGCGACCGTGTTGCTCGCCGACGCGATCAGCAAAATCGGCGACCCGTTCGCGATTCACGGCTTCTGTTCGGATGGCCGGCATAATGTGGAATACTCGCGCTTCAAGGATTTCGATCAGCCTTACAACGAAATTCCGAAAGCGCGACTGGCCGGAATGAGCGGACAATTATCCACGCGCATGGGCGCTGCCATTCGCCATGCCGGGCATTATCTGGGCTTGCAGAAATCGTCGCGAAAACTGCTGCTGGTCATCACGGACGGAGAGCCGGCTGACATCGATGTTCGCGATCCGCAATATTTACGTTATGATACCAAGAAAGCCGTAGAAGAAGTGGCGCGCTCAGGTGTGACCACCTTCTGCATGTCGCTCGATCCACGGGCAGATCAATACGTATCGCGCATCTTCGGCGCCCGGAATTACATGGTGGTAGATCATGTCGAACGGTTGCCGGAAAAATTGCCGATTCTTTACGCAGGACTGACACGATGACAGCACAGGTTTATGTGGGCATAGACAACGATACCAATGGCGGTTTGACCCATTTGGGGCGTATCGTTCGCGACGCCTGGATATTTGGTATTCTGCCGGAAACGGAAACGTGTGCGGGCTGGGATTCCGCACGCATGCAAAATCTTTATGAGAAGGTCTATTCTGCCTGGGCGCCCTATGCTCACCTTCCCAGCCGTCTGCCCGAAGAATTGCGCAAGCGGCATACCGAGTTATACAATTCGGCCATTTCGGTCGCACGCGAAGAAGGCTGGGACGCCGAGCTGGGAGAAGACGAATAGCCCTGCGCCGGCCGAACCGATTAATGTACGCCCGGCGCGGGAAATTTGATCACGCGAGACGGACCGTCGTAAGGGGTCTTATCCGCCAGCGCGAGTAAAGCTCGCGGCAGTTCGACTTGCAGCCGCAGCATCAGGGTTTCGGCATCGGGATGATAGTATACGGCGTCGTACGCCACGGGATCCTCCAGCGAACTGCGCGCCTGAGGCCGAAGATTGCGCCACGCGATATCGATCCAGCATTTGCGTGCGCCGTCCAGAAACACGAATTCCTCCGCATCGATAATCGCCAGGTATTGCACGTCGCGCAAAGGTACGAACAGATTTCCGCTTTGGCTGCGCGCGAGCATTGTCCAGGCAAGATTGTACGCCCGGGCTGGAAGAAAGCGGGTTACACGCATTAATTCCGGGTTGCGGTAGCAGGTGATTTCCATCTTGCCCTCCCTGTCAATACACGACACTTCGGATTGGCTGACGAAAAGCCAGTTACGCACCAGGCTTTCGGATTCGTCAATTCCAAGCTCAAGATAATATAAATGGCAGCGTGTTAGCAAATTTATTTGACGGATGACTGCCTCAATGAATGAAACGGCAAACGGGTAGTTACCACTCTCCCTGATTCGGCATGCTCAGATACGGTTCGCGGGGTTCGATTGCATTGCCGCGCTGCAGCAACTCGATGGAAATGCCGTCCGGCGAACGGATGAACGCCATATAGCCATCCCGCGGCGGCCGCGCAATAACGATGCCGTGCTCGCGCAATTCGTCGCATTTCTCGTTGATATCCTCGACTTCGAAAGCCAGATGACCGAAATTTTTGCCGATAGCGTAAGGCTCGGCCCGGTCCCAGTTGTAGGTCAGCTCGATTTCTACTTCAGATTGCGAAGAAATTTCCCGCAGAAAAATCAAGGTAAAACGCCCCGTGGCATAGTCGCGCCGGCGGTTTTCCTCCAGCCCCAGAAGTTTGAAAAATGCGAGGGTTTTATCTACGTCGGTTACGCGTAGCATGGCGTGCAGCAGTTTCATGGATGCTCCTCAATGGTATGCAATATCGATAATTTTACTTGGATTGATGCGGGTAAGCTACCCAGGCTTACAGAATAGGGGACAGCTAAACTTCTTACGATTTGTTCTTTTTAACATTTACAAAGATATCGGTTTGAGGGGCTAAATGGGCTCTCGCCTGTAATTAAAATATCATGTATTAACACAAATTTTGTTGCTATACTGACAAGATAAATAAACAAAAAACAATTTCCTCCTTCCTATACTTCCGATTCCCTGATCCATGCCGCCCGCGCACTGGGCTTCAGGATCAAGCGGCAGGAGGGCGTCGGCACAATCGTAGCCAATCCGCGATCATCACGCGAATTTATGAAATATCCGGGTTAAATGACTACGCATCGATAATGAAAATGGCATTCCTATGGGGCGAATTTCGAATCTGAGGGTGCCGCGACGTTATAGCGCTGCTTGATTTGATGTACGACTTAGCGTACGCTACATGTTTTTAACAAGGAGAGTAAAATGTCCCCGCTTACCGTCAGCGAAGCCCGTGCCTGTCTTTACCGTCTCGTTGATGAGGCCGCTATCAATCACGAGCCAGTCATGATTACTGGCAAACGCAACAATGCCGTGCTTGTCTCTGCGGAAGACTGGGACGCAATTCAGGAAACCCTTTATTTACTTTCTGTTCCGGGTATGCGGGAATCGATACATCACGGGCTTCAAACCCCCGTTGCCGAATGCGATCGGGAACTGATCTGGTGAGTTGGAATTTGGTGTTTACGCAGCATGCTCAAAAAGATGCACAGAAAATCGCCCGGTCTGGTTTAAAAGAAAAAACGCAATCACTCTTAACTATTCTACAAATAAACCCCTTCCAGATACCGCCGCCCTACGAAAAATTGATAGGCGATTTAACGGGCGCTTATTCTCGCCGCATCTCTATTCAGCATCGTTTGGTTTATCAGGTTTTGCCTGAGCAAAAAGTGGTTAAGGTATTAAGACTGTGGTCTCATTACGAATAATGCCGTTTCCGGCCGACAATGGATAACTATCGTGAGCGCTGAGCCAGACATCCGTATCGTCGATACGATCGCAGACATTCCCGCTGCCGAATGGGATGCGCTGGCGGGGGATAGCCCGTTTTTAAGCTATGCCTTCCTCACTGCTTTGCAGGAATGCGGATGCGCTGTCCCGCAGACGGGCTGGCTGGCGCAATTCCTGGTCGTTTGGCGGGATAATCGCCTGGTCGGCGCGATGCCGCTGTATCTAAAATCGCATTCCTACGGCGAATACGTCTTCGATTGGGCCTGGGCGGAAGCGTACGAGCGCCACGGTCTGGAATATTATCCCAAGCTGTTGTGTGCGGTGCCGTTTACGCCGGTCACGGGTTTGCGGATACTGGCGCAGAGCGCCGAAATACGGGCGCTGTTGATCGATGCGGCGCTGGAGCGGGCGAAACAGCTCGGCGTTTCGTCGCTGCATTGCCTGTTTCCCGATGAAGAGCAGGCGCTGGCGCTGCAGCAGGCTGGGATGATGCTGCGCAAAGGCGTGCAGTTTCACTGGCAAAATCAGGGCTATGCCGATTTCGATGTGTATCTTGCGTGCATGAACAACGACAAGCGCAAAAAGATCAAGCAGGAACGCCGCCGCGTGCGCGATGCGGGCATAGCCTTCGAATGGCTGGTTGGCGAGCAGATTACGGCAGCGCACTGGGAGTTTTTCGTCGAATGCTACAACCGCACGTATCTGCAGCATCGTTCCACGCCTTATCTCAATCTCGATTTCTTCCGCCGTATCGGCGCGACGATGGGCGACAATATTCTGCTCGTGCTGGCGGTACGCGACGGCCGGCCGATTGCGAGCGCGCTGAATATCTTTACGCGCGACACGCTCTACGGACGTTATTGGGGCGCGCAGGAATTTCATTCTGGCCTGCATTTCGAAACGTGTTATTACCAGGCGATCGAATTTTGCATTGCGCGAAATATTGCCGTATTCGAGGGCGGCGCGCAGGGCGAGCACAAGCTGGCGCGAGGCTTTCTGCCGGTGATTACCCGGTCGGCGCACTGGCTCGCGCATGCGGGATTCGGCCGGGCGGTGGAAGATTTTCTTGCCCGCGAAACGACCGGCGTGACCGATTACGCCGACGAGCTCCATGAACGTAACCCGTTTAAACTCAAAGAATAGTGCCGGTTTTGCGCCACACCAGCAATCGGTTGTTGGCGGGCATGGCGATGTCTTCCGTTAATTGCAGTCCCTGGGTTTGAGCCAGGCGGTCGATTGCCGCAAAATCCCGGATACCGCTTTGCGGGTCGCGGGCTTTCAGCCACGCGTCGAATTGCGCATTGCTCGCGGAAGTATATTGCCCGTTGTAATTAAACGGGCC
>DASSZW010000110.1:0-3401 GCA_035713285.1 Burkholderiales bacterium | reverse complement strand
CTCTGGCCGCGCCGATGGACATCATCGAAGAACGTACCGTAGGGCCGAGCCTGGGCGTGGACAATATCGAAAAAGGCTTCCATTCCAACCTGTGGGGATTTGTCGCGGTCGCCGTATTCATGATATTTTACTATCGCGTTTTCGGTATTTTTTCCACGCTCGCCTTGTCGGTCAACGGCTTGTTTCTGGTAGCCCTGCTCTCGATGATGCAGGCGACGCTGACGCTGCCCGGGCTCGCCGGTATCGCATTGACGCTGGGTATGGCGATCGACGCCAACGTACTGATCAACGAACGGATACGCGAAGAACTGCGCAACGGCAATTCGCCGCAAGCCGCGATCCATGCCGGTTACGACCGCGCGTGGGGGACGATCCTCGATTCCAACATTACGACGTTTATCGCCGGCATTGCGCTGTTCTGGCTGGGTTCCGGCCCGGTACGCGGGTTTGCGGTGGTCTTGTGTCTCGGCATCCTGACGTCGATGTTCAGCTCCGTCACCGTTTCGCGCGCGCTGGTCAACCTGACCTACGGCCGCCGTGTCCGGCTGGCTCACGTTTCTATCTAGCCGCCTAACCGAGGACTCAGTTATGGAATTTTTCAGAATCAAACGCGATATCCCGTTCATGCGCTACGGGAAAATCACTACCACCATTTCGCTGCTCACCTTTCTGTTCGCAATCTGGGCGCTGGCCTATAAAGGCCTGAATTTCGGCGTCGACTTTACCGGTGGAACGGTGATTGAAGTCTCCTACCGCCAGCCGGCGCAGATCGACCTGATCCGCGACACCCTGGCCAAAACCGGGCTGACGCAGGTTACGGTACAAACGTTCGGCACCGCTGAAGATATCCTGATACGCCTGCCCTTGCATAAAGGTTCGACCAACGCCAAAACCAGCGATACGGTAATGGCCGCGCTCAAAGCGCAAAATCCTGACGTCAGCCTGAAACGCGTAGACTTCGTCGGCCCGCAGGTCGGCAAGGAACTGTACGACAACGGCGCCCTGGCTTTGCTGGTCGTCGCCGGCGGCATACTGCTGTATCTGGCTTTGCGTTTCGAATGGCGTTTTGCCGTTTCGGCCATTGTTGCCAATATCCACGACGTCGTGATTATCCTCGGCTGCTTCGCATTTTTTCAATGGGAATTCAGCCTGACGGTCCTCGCCGGCATACTCGCCGTGCTCGGCTATTCGGTCAACGAATCGGTCGTGGTATTTGACCGGATACGCGAAAACCTGCGCAAAATGCGTAAAGCCGACATCCCCGAAATCATCGATAACGCCATCACCACCACCATGAGCCGTACTGTCATCACTCACGGCATGACCCAGACCATGGTGTTATCCATGCTGTTCTTCGGCGGCGAAGCCTTGCACAACTTCGCTCTGGCGCTCACTATCGGCATCCTGTTCGGCATTTATTCGTCGGTACTGGTCGCGTCTCCCCTGCTGCTTATGCTGGGCGTCAAACGCGAACACTTCATAAAAAACATTGCCCCCAAAACCGGCGTCACCGCCGACGGTGCGCAAGTTTAACGAAAGAAGCGTAACCATGACCAATATCGATCAGGCCGAACTCGACAAATTCAGCGATCTCGCGCATAAATGGTGGGACACCAACAGCGAATTCAAGCCGCTGCACGACATCAATCCGCTTCGTCTCGATTACATCGACCGGCACGCGCAGATCGCCGGAAAAACGATTCTGGACGTAGGCTGCGGCGGCGGCATACTGGCCGAAGCGATGGCCGTGCGCGGCGCGCTCGTGACCGGAATAGACCTCGCGGAAAAATCGCTTAAGATCGCCCGCTTGCATCTGCTCGAAACCGGCGCCGAAGTCGATTACCGGTGCGTTGCAGTAGAAACCCTCGCCGAACAGCAGCCGGCAAGCTTCGACACCGTCACCTGCATGGAGATGCTGGAGCATGTCCCCGATCCCGCCTCAGTCGTGCGCGCCTGCGCCGAGCTGGTCAAACCCGGCGGCTGGGTCTTTTTTTCCACGCTGAACCGCAATCTCAAATCCTACCTGTTCGCTATTGTCGGGGCGGAATACATGCTGAATTTATTGCCGCGCGGCACCCATGCCTACGCCAAATTCATCAAACCGTCCGAACTGGCGCGATTTGCCCGCGACGCAGGACTCGAAATCGTCGAACTGGTCGGCCTGACCTATAACCCCTTCAATAAAAATTACAAACTCGAAGCCGACACCGGCATCAATTATATTCTGGCTGCTCGTCGCCATGGTTGATGCGGTACTGTTCGATCTCGACGGCACGCTGGTCGATACCGCGCCCGATCTGGCCCATGCGCTCAATCAGTTGCGGCAAATGCACGGCCTCATCGAAATGCCCTTCGAACTGATCCGCCCTTACGCCTCGCACGGCACGCAAGGATTGCTGCAGGTCGGCTTCAGCATCGCGCCCGGCCACCCCGCCTTTGCCGAGCTGCGCAGCGAATACCTCAGCCTGTTTCAGGATAACGGCAATCCCTACAGCCAGCTGTTCCCCGGCATGATGGAACTGCTCGACGAACTCGAAACCCGCGGCATTCCCTGGGGCATCGTCACCAACAAACCCGGCTACCTTACCGCCCCCCTGCTCGAAACCCTGGGACTGGACGACCGCGCGGCCAGCGTCGTCAGCGGCGATAGCTGCTCACGCACCAAACCGCATCCCGAACCGCTGCTGACCGCCTGCCGCGAAATCGGCGTCCTGCCCAGCACCTGCGTCTATATCGGCGACGCCGAACGCGACATAATCGCCGCCCACGCCTGCGGCATGCCGGCGCTGGTCGCCGAATACGGCTATATCGGTCCCAACGACGAACCCTTGAGCTGGCTCGCCGACGGATTTATTCAGACCCCTGCCGCACTACTTGAATACCTGGGTTACTGATTGCTGTATAATTACCGTTCCGGCTGGAACTTTGGTGGTATCAGCCGGTCTATTGTTTTACCACAGGGGGCGACCTGGTTTCGACGTGGGTTACAAAGCAGCGCAGGGCATACCGAGGACGGATTACCTCGTAAATACAACCCGAAATCGTTTAACTGCAAACGACGAAACTTACGCTCTAGCCGCTTAAGTCGGCTGGACCCTGCACCAGTTTGCATACGAATTGGGCCGAGCAATCGGCAGCAGGGTAATCTCAGTATGATCGCTGTGTCCAGGGTTACTTTGGACATGGTTAAAACCAAGGTAACTCGCTGGTTGCCAGCCTGTTCGGCGGGCGTGTAACCGGTTAAAGCCAAATCACCGGACTAAGTATGTAGAACTGTCTGTAGAGGGCTTGCGGACGCGGGTTCGATTCCCGCCGCCTCCACCAATACCAAGGACTCAGACACTCTCTGAGTCCTTTTTCTTTGCCCTGAACCCCGCATACATCGGCTTTGTTTTCAATAT
>DASSZW010000109.1:0-58433 GCA_035713285.1 Burkholderiales bacterium | reverse complement strand
GCGGATTTGGGGGCGCGCCCGAACCAGCGCAGCGGAAACAGTAAAATCAATAATGCCAGCACATCGCTGAGCAGTCCGGGGAAAATCAGCAAAGCGCCGGCAACCATGGTCCGACCGCTTTGCAACAAGGCGCGGAGCGGCGATCCGCCTTTTTGCAGGTTCACGACCATGCGCGCAAAAAACGCAACCCGCTCTTCTGCGATCAAGCTCATGCCGGCCAGCGCCGACAGCGCGAGCAGAACGATTACCCACCATCCGATGAAGCGATATGCGACGAGCAGCGTATAAATTTCCAGCGCAGGGAAACTTAATACTATAATCAGGACTGTTAATAACCGCATTTTCCCCCCTGGCGTGTCCGAACGAGAGCGAACCTTTTAGCGGCTTGCCAGTCGGACACTCACCGAACATCGTCCAATATAATTAATTGTATATGGGTGTGTAATATATAACTACAAGCTTCTGGAGACTACCCATGCGTGTTTTATTTTTTGTTATGTTTTTTTTGAGCCAAGCCGGTACCGCTTACGCTGCGAATTTCCTCGAACCCGAGCAAGCCTTCAAATTTTCAGCGCATCTGATAGCCGACAACCGGATAGAAATAGACTATGATATCGCCCCCGGTTATTATTTATATCGTAATAAATTCAAATTCAGCGCAGAAGGCGCAACGCTCGGAACGCCGGTCTTTCCTGCAGGCGAAACCAAACAGGATCCGAATTTCGGCACCATGGAGATCTATCATCGCAGCGTCGCAATCCTTATACCGTATCATCTCACCGCTGCTATGGCTTTTCGCTTGCAAAGCGTCGCCCAGGGCTGCGCGGAAGCGGGCATCTGCTATACGCCGATAACGAATGAGGCGCGTTTTACTGCGCCGGCTAATCCCCCAGCCGTTACCCAGTCCATAACGCCCGCGCAGAACCGGCATTTGCCGCATCCTCCGTCGTTCCTGTCTCCCGACCAGGCATTTCGCGTTCAGCTCGTCGCGGTCAAGCCGGATACCCTGCAAGCCCGATTTACGGTAGCGCCGCGCTATTACCTGTATCAGGACAAACTGCATTTTGCCGTCAAACAGCCGGCCGGAGTACGCATAAAAACACTTGTGCTGCCCACCCCCGAAATAAAATCCGACCCGAATTTCGGGCAAATGAAAGTCTATCATCATGACTTTGCCGTAAACATGGTGCTTTCCCGTCCGCTAACCGCAGGCGAAAAAGTGCAAATAAGCGCGGGTTATCAAGGCTGCAGCGAATTAGGCATCTGTTATCCCCCTCAAACGCAGGTGCTTGCGCCGGGAAACGGCGCGAATGCCGCCGCACCGCACTCCGATGTCGCTGCAGCCCCTGCAAATTCTCAGGATGCCAGCCTCAGCAATATCGAACGGGTCTTGCATGGCGGTAATTTCTGGATAGTCATCGCTACGTTTTTCGGCGCCGGGGTATTGCTTGCGCTGACGCCTTGCGTATTCCCGATGATACCCATTCTATCCGGCATTATCGCCGGTCAGCGCCACGTTACGCGTCTTTCCAGCTTTCTTCTGGCGCTGGCCTATGTTCTCGGCATGGCGATTACCTATGCGCTCGTCGGCGTGGTCGCGGCTTTATCGGGCACACTGATTTCCAATACCCTGCAAAACCCGGTTGCCCTATCGATCGGCGCCGCTTTGTTTGTGGCCTTGGCGCTGTCGATGTTCGGTTTGTTTGAATTGCAATTGCCGAGTTTCATACAAAGCAAATTTTCCGATGCCAGCAATCGGGTCAAAGGCGGCAATTTCGCCGGGGTGTTCGTCATGGGTGCGTTATCGGCGCTTATCGTCGGCCCGTGCGTTGCGCCGCCGCTGGCGGCAGCGCTGGCTTATATTGCCAAAAGCGGCAATACGCTGTTAGGCGGCTGGGCTTTATTTTCGCTGGCGATCGGAATGGGCATGCCTTTGCTGCTGGTAGGTTTGTCGGCCGGAGCTTTGCTGCCGCGGGCCGGCTCCTGGATGAACGCGATCAAGAACTTTTTCGGGGTGTTGATGCTAGGCGTGGCTATCTGGCTGATTACGCCATTGATTGCGGTATGGCTGCAAATGTTGCTGTGGGCGGCATTGCTGGTCCTGTCCGCAGTATATTGGCATGCGCTCGACGCCCTGCCGCAAAACGCTTCCGGCTTGCGGCGGTTATGGAAAGGTTTTGCCGTCCTGCTGTTGCTGGCAGGAGCTGGAATATTTACCGGCATGATGGCCGGGGGACGCGACATTTTGCAGCCGTTAGCAATTTTTCATACCGCCGCAGCGCCTGAAACCGCTCAAACGGCGCTCGAATTTCAACCCGTCCGCAACCTGGCCGAGCTCGATTCCGCGCTCGCGCATTCGGACGGCAAACCAGTGATGCTGGATTTTTACGCCGACTGGTGCACTTCGTGCAAAGAAATGGCTCGCGATACCTTTGACGATCCCGTCATACGCCAGCGGCTGGCAAAGATGACGCTGCTGCAGGCGGACATTACCGCCAACACGCCAAACGATGACGCATTACGCAAGCGGTTCGGGGTCTTCGGACCGCCCGCCCTGATTTTTTTCAACGCGCACGGCAAAGAAATTCCGGAACACGTCATCGGCTATCAAACCCCGGCCGAATTTTCTCAAACCCTGAATAAATACTCTGCTCAATGACAAATAAAACTTCCTGGCTGATCATCGTTACCCTTGCCTTGGTCATAGCTTATTCCGGCTATCAGTTTTATCGCGCACCGCGTCCCGTCGAACTTACTTCGGACGCGATCTTCAATGCGCAGCTTCCCGATCTGGCGGGCGTGCGCCAGCCCATGCGGCAATGGCGAGGCAAACTTCTGGTGGTCAACTTCTGGGCCAGCTGGTGTCCTCCCTGCCAACGCGAAATCCCGGGCTTTATTCGCTTGCAACGGAAGTATGGCGCGGAAGGCCTGCAATTCGTCGGCATAGCCATCGACGACAAACCGGCGGTGCAAGCATATGCAAATAAAGCCGGTTTCAATTATCCGGTTCTGGTCAGCGATCTGGAAGGGGTTTCGCTGGCTCGCGCCAGCGGCAATTATTCGGGCGGGCTGCCGTATACGGTCGTTATCGATCAGCAAGGTCGTGTGGTCGCAGCCGGAGCCGGCGAAATGACCGAACGCGAATTAAGCCATCTGCTTACTCCTTTATTACAGAAACGTTAAGGCAATATCAGTCCAATATCAGTCATTTTCGCTAAACGTCTGGACATTACCGTCTAATTTCGGCAAACTTGCGCCTATGAATTCTCCAGCAATCGATTCTACGCCACCTTTGCATGTGCTCGTTCTGCATGGCCCCAATCTGAATATGCTAGGGGTGCGCGAACCGGCGCATTACGGCAACAATACGCTGGCCGATATCAATATCCGGCTGCAAGTGCGCGCTCGAGCCGCCAATACGATCCTGAGCGATTTCCAGACCAACAGCGAATCCGCCATGATCGAGCAGATTCATGCAGCGTATCAGAAAGTCGATTTTATATTGATCAATCCGGCCGCTTTTACCCATACCAGCATCGCGATACGCGACGCGCTGGCAGCGGTTGCGATTCCTTTTATTGAAATTCATTTGTCCAATGTCCACGCACGCGAAACCTTTCGCCATCATTCGCATTTCAGCGACCTGGCAGTAGGCGTAATCAGCGGTTTAGGTGCTCAGGGCTACGAACTCGCACTCGAATACGTGCTTACCCAATATCCTCACAAGGCTTGAATATCATGGACCTGAGAAAACTTAAAAAACTCATCGATCTCGTCGAAGAATCCGGCATTGCCGAACTCGAAATTACGGAAGGAGAAGAAAAAGTCCGAATTGCCCGGGCGACGCCTCCGCCCGCCCAGCATCCTTTCTATATGGGCGCCATGCCTATGCCCGCAGCAGCGCCCAGCGCCGCGCCGGCTTCAGCCGCCGCCGCAATTGCCGGTGCAGAACCTGCCATTGAAGGCCATGTCGTCAAATCTCCTATGGTCGGCACTTTCTACCGTGCCGCCAGCCCGGGAGCGAAATCGTTTGTCGAATTGGGGCAGAGCGTTTCCGTCGGCGATACTTTGTGCATTATCGAAGCGATGAAACTGCTTAACGAAATCGAATCCGATCATGCGGGCGTGATCAAAGCCATCATGGTCGAAAACGGCCAGCCGGTCGAATACGGCGAACCATTATTCATTATTGGCTAATTCCACTTCAAAAACAGGCCGCTCATGTTTGAAAAAATTCTTATCGCCAACCGCGGCGAGATCGCTCTACGTATACAGCGAGCTTGTCGGGAAATGGGGATTAAAACCGTTGCCGTACATTCGGAAGCCGACGCTGACGCCAAGTACGTCAAGCTGGCCGACGAATCCGTTTGTATCGGACCCGCCGCTTCCGCCCTGAGCTACCTGAACGTCCCCGCCATTATCAGTGCGGCAGAATTGACCGACGCCGAAGCGATCCATCCGGGTTACGGATTTCTGGCAGAAAATGCCGATTTCGCAGAACGGGTCGAGTCGTCGGGCTTTGTTTTCATCGGCCCCAGACCGGAAACCATACGCTTGATGGGCGATAAGGTATCGGCCAAAAACTCCATGAAAGCGTCGGGCGTGCCGTGTGTTCCGGGGTCGGACGGCGCCTTGCCGGAAGACCCCGAAGAAATCCGCCGCATAGCCAGGAACGTCGGTTATCCCATCATTATCAAAGCTGCCGGCGGCGGCGGCGGCCGCGGCATGCGCGTCGTTCACAGCGAAGGAGCGCTGCTGAACGCAGTCGCGATGACGCAGGCTGAAGCCCAAGCCGCTTTCGGCAATCCGGTCGTCTATATGGAGCGGTATTTGCAAAAACCGCGCCATATTGAAATACAGATCCTGGCCGATACCCACGGCAATGCCATCCATCTGGGCGAACGCGACTGCTCGATGCAACGCCGTCATCAAAAAATTCTCGAAGAAGCGCCGGCGCCGGGGCTCGATCCGAAATTGCGGGACAAAATAGGCGAACGCTGCGCGGCGGCCTGCCGTAAAATCAACTATCGGGGTGCAGGTACTTTCGAATTTCTGTATGAAGACGGCGAGTTTTTCTTCATCGAAATGAATACCCGGATTCAGGTCGAACATCCGGTAACCGAACTGGTAACCGGAATCGATATCGTGCAGGAGCAAATCCATATTGCAGCCGGAGCGCCTCTGCATTACAAACAGAAAGACGTCGTACTGCGCGGCCACGCCATCGAATGCCGGATCAATGCCGAGCACCCCTACACGTTCATGCCCTCCCCCGGCCGGATCACCGCGTATCATGCGCCCGGCGGTCCGGGCATACGGGTCGATTCGCACGTTTACCAGAATTACTGGGTGCCTTCGCATTACGATTCGATGATAGGCAAACTGCTGGCATACGGCGCCACCCGCGAACAGGCGATCGCGCGCATGCGTACGGCCCTGATGGAAATGATCGTCGAAGGAGTGAATACTAACATCGTCCTGCATCAAGACCTGATGCACGACCAGAACTTCATTCTCGGCAGTACCAGCATCCATTATCTGGAACACAAGCTGGCGAAACCGGCGCCGATATAGGATACCGATTATGCCCTGGCAATCCGTCAGCCTGCCGGCTACCGAAGAACAGGCAGAAACCCTGTCTGAAGCGCTGATGGAATCGGGTGCGCTCGCCGTCAGCATCGAAGACGCTGCGGCCGGCACTGTCAGCGAGACTCCGGTATTCGGCGAGCCCGGCATGCCGGTCGATACCTTATGGCAATGCAATCTCATAATCTGCCTGTTCGCGCAGGATGCCGACGTACCATCGCTTTTACAGAATGCTGCTGCGGCCGCCGGTTATCGGCTGCCCGATTACCGGATCGAAACAATTGCCGAGCAGGACTGGGTACGGCTGACGCAAGCTGAGTTCGCGCCGATCTCCATTTCGGCGCGCTTATGGATAGTGCCAAGCTGGCATGACGCCCCTGATCCCGATGCGATCAATCTAGTACTCGACCCCGGGCTTGCGTTCGGTACCGGTTCGCACCCCACTACCCGTTTGTGCCTGCAATGGCTGGAACAGAACGTTCAACCGGCTGACGACGTACTCGATTACGGTTGCGGTTCGGGCATTCTGGCGATAGCGGCGCTCAAATTCGGCGCTAATCGCGCGTACGGGGTAGATATCGATCCGCTTTCCATTACGACTGCCCGCGATAATGCGCTCGGCAACCGGGTGCAAGCCGAATTTTATCTGCCCGATGCCGACCCGGGCAGCAAGGCCAGCATCGTGATTGCTAATATTCTTACCAATCCCTTGCTGGCCTTGGCGCCGTTACTGGCTGACCGTTGCCTGGTTGGCGGCAAGCTTGTATTGTCGGGAATACTGGACGAACAGGCGGATAAAATTCTTGGCGCATATCAACCCTGGTTTGAACTGGCCGTCTGGCGCAGCGAAGAAGGCTGGGTCTGCCTGTCGGGCACCAAACGGCGCTGACGATGCAAACCGTCTGCCCGATTTGCCATACGATATTCCGCGTAGCGGCAGCAGCGCTGCATGATACCGACGGAATGGTGCAATGCGGCGTCTGCGGCATGGTGTTTAACGCGCACGCGCACTGGATAGCGACAACCGCCCCTCTGGCTGTTGCCGGCGAAGCGGTGGAAGTCGCATCATCTGACACAAAATCTCCTGAACCTCCGGAAACCGCATCGGGTGGAGGCTCAGGGCAAGAAAAGGATATCCTCGCGGGTCATTCTGATGAAACCAATGCTGTGGCCATCCTGCACGATAACGACACGCCGGATACCCCCGCCGGACAGCCTGATGCGGGTTCTGAGCCACTTGCAGAGCCCGTACGGTCAGAAGAACCTGCTGTTCCGTATCCGGAGGAAACCGATCCGCTCTCGGACCTGAGCGATGCGGCCTTTAACGAATCTCCGCATACCGACGACGCCCCATCATTACACGATGCGGCCGCGGAATCCGGGAATGAACAGCGTACCGATGCTGTCGACGTCGCTGACGATGCGTCGTCTACACCGATCGGGTCCGCCGGCAGCGAGCAAGGCTCGGATACCTACATTGACTTCCTGCCTGTGCGCAAAGAACGCCGCCCGGTATTATTTACTGCGACGAGCTCGATTTTGCTATTCCTGCTACTGCTCCAGTTCGGCTATTTATACCGAAATCGGATCGCCAGCGACTTTCCCCAAAGCAAACCGGCTTTGATGAGCCTGTGCCAGACGTTCGGCTGCCGTATCGAATTACCGCGCTCTATCGAAGCGATTAAAATCAGCAGCTCTGAGTTGATAACAGATCCGGCGCATCAGAATTGGATGAATGTCACTTTCGGGCTGGAAAACCTGTCCAATAAAACGGTAGCGTATCCTTCCGTTTCGCTGGCGCTGATCAACGATGCCGGCGAGATCGTCGTAAAACGCAACTTCGACCCTCCGTCCTACGCCAGCAAGGCCGCCATCGCCCGGGGAATTTCGCCGCATGATGAGATTTCCGGAAAATTGACATTGAAGCTTGATCGAATCAATGTCAGCAATTACAAGCTATTGTTATATTATTCCTGATATTGCCCTAAAGCATACCGCGTTCGCCAAACACTTCCTTTGCCGCCGCTAAACCATTTAATGCGGCTGGAAATCCTGCGTAGACGGCCATTTGTATTATGGTTTCCACAATTTCCGTTCTGGACAGCCCTACATTCAATGCCGCGCCGATATGAATTTTTAATTGAAGCGGCGCTGTTCCCATAGCTGTCAACGCGGCAACGGTAGCCAGTTCGCGCTGCTGCAGGCTTAAACCGGGACGGCTGTGTATTTCGCCATAGCCGAATTCGATAATAAACCTGCCGAAATCGGGACAAATCGAAGACAGGCTTTCCATAACGCTATCCGCCGCGACGGCATCGACCTCTTTCAGCCTCTGCACCCCGCGCTCGTACGCCGCATTATTCATAAACCATCCTTTCTTCCGAATAAATCGGGCAACGAAATTTTCGGCCAAGCCGGTAGCGCCAATAACAAAAGGCAAATCTATCAGGATTTGCCTTTTGTTTTAGCCAGCCAGCGCATTGCTTTCCGCCGTTTGCTTCACGTTTAATGACGTTTTTTAAGTTGGTGTATCGCCGCAATTTGCGCTATGGCTTCCGCCAGTTCAGCTTGCGCTCTGGCGTAATCCATTACAGAAGACCGGTCTCTCATGGCATCTTCAGCACGGCGCTTGGCTTCAAGCGCTTGCGCTTCGTCCAGGTCTTGTCCGCGGATTGCGGTATCGGACAAAATCGTAACCAGATGCGGCTGTACTTCCAGCATTCCGCCTGAAACGTAAATAAGTTCTTCTTCCTGGCTGTCCGGTTTTTTGATCCGCACCGATCCGGGCTTGATTTTAGTCAGCAGCTGGGTGTGAAGCGGGTATATGCCCACCTCCCCCATTTCTGCAGGTACGATGACAAATTCAGCATCGCCGGAAAACAAGGATGCTTCCGCGCTTACTATATCTACGTGTATGGTGGTTGCCATAAATATCTCTTTCCCTGCGTGCTGTCAGCGGACGCAAATGTGATTTGCGTCCGGGCCTGGATTATTGAAGGGTTTTGGCCTTTTCTACGACTTCTTCTATCGTACCGACCATGTAGAATGCCTGTTCCGGCAGATGGTCGTATTCGCCGTTCACGATGGCCTTGAAGCCGCTGATGGTATCTTTAAGCGATACATATTTGCCCGGCGCGCCGGTGAATACTTCCGCGACAAAGAAAGGCTGCGACAGGAAACGCTGGATTTTACGGGCACGGGCAACGGCCAGTTTGTCTTCCGGAGCCAGCTCGTCCATTCCCAGAATGGCGATAATATCGCGCAATTCCTTGTAGCGCTGCAATACGGTTTGAACGCCGCGCGCGACATTGTAATGCTCGTCGCCTACGACCAGCGGATCAAGCTGGCGCGACGTCGAATCCAGCGGGTCTACGGCTGGATAAATACCCAGCTCGGCGACTTGCCGCGATAACACGACGGTTGCGTCGAGGTGGGCAAACGTCGTGGCAGGGGACGGATCGGTCAAATCGTCGGCAGGCACGTATACAGCCTGAATCGAGGTGATAGAACCTTTCTTGGTCGAAGTGATGCGCTCTTGCAAACGGCCCATTTCCTCCGCCAGCGTGGGCTGGTATCCGACTGCCGAAGGCATCCGCCCAAGCAGCGCGGACACTTCGGTACCCGCGAGCGTATAGCGGTAGATATTATCGACGAACAGCAATACGTCGCGGCCTTCGTCGCGGAAATATTCCGCCATCGTCAGGCCGGTCAATGCAACGCGCAAACGGTTGCCTGGCGGCTCGTTCATCTGGCCGTATACCAGCGCGACCTTGTCCAGCACGCCGCCGTCTTTCATTTCATGGTAAAAGTCGTTACCCTCGCGAGTCCGTTCGCCCACACCGGCAAATACCGAATAACCGCTGTGTTCCACCGCAATATTGCGGATCAGCTCCATCATGTTGACGGTTTTACCAACGCCGGCGCCCCCGAACAGCCCGACCTTACCGCCTTTGGCGAATGGACAAATCAGATCGATCACCTTGATGCCGGTTTCCAGCAATTCGTTGGAAGCGGCCAGTTCGTCGAACGCTGGCGCCTTGCGATGTATGCCCCAGGTCGTTTCGTTGCCGATCGGCCCCATATCATCGATGGGTTTGCCCAGCACATCCATGATCCGGCCTAATGTCTTAATGCCGACCGGAACGGAAATCGGCGCCCCGGTGCCGGTGACGGTCATGCCGCGACGCAAGCCGTCGGTCGTGCCCATGGCAATAGCCCTGACGATACCGTCGCCCAATTGTTGCTGCACTTCCAGCGTAAGATCGGAAGTATCCATTGTTAGTGCGTCATAAACCTTGGGCAGTGAGTCACGCGGAAACTCTACGTCTACCACTGGTCCAATGATTTGTACGATTTTGCCTTGACTCATCGTCGTTCCTTGAAATATCAAAATTGCTTAAACGGCCGCAGCACCTGCTACGATCTCGGAGAGTTCTTTGGTAATAGCTGCCTGACGGGTCTTGTTATAGACCAGTTTAAGTTCGCCTATCACGTTTTTGGCGTTATCGGAAGCGGCTTTCATCGCCACCATACGCGCACTTTGCTCGCACGCCATATTTTCTGCCACAGCCTGATAAATTAACGCCTCGACATAACGAATCAGCAGGGCATCCACGACTTCCTTGGCATCGGGCTCGTATATATAATCCCAGTAATGCTTCAAGTCATCGTTAACGGGTGCCGACAGGGGCAGCAATTGCACCATTACTGGTTCCTGCTTCATCGTATTGATGAAGCGGTTATAGAAAACATGCAAGGTGTCGATTTTGCCTTCCATGTACGCATCGAGCATGACCTTGACCGGTCCGATCAGCCGATCCATATGCGGCGTATCGCCAAGGGCCACGACTTGCGACACGACATTCGCGCCGGAGCGCTGCAGGAAACCGAGCCCTTTATTGCCGATTGCAGTAACGTCTATGCCGAGCTTCGCGCCATCCCATTTTTTCATCTGGTTAACCAGCAGGCGCAGGATATTGGTATTCAAACCGCCGCACAATCCCTTGTCTGTGGTTACGACGATCGCGCCCGCCCGCTTTTGCTGTTCACGCTTGAGCACAAACGGATGTTTGTATTCGGGGTGGGCGTGCGATAGATGCGCTGCGACATTGCCGATTTTTTCTGCATATGGCCTGGCCGCACGCATGCGCTCCTGCGCTTTGCGCATTTTGGCAGCGGCAACCATTTCCATGGCTCGCGTGATCTTGCGCGTATTTTCTACGCTCTTGATCTTGGTTCGTATCTCTTTGCCTGACGCCATGACGCTAGTCCAGTCAATAAGCCGCTGAGGATTTGAATTCCTCAATGGCTTTGGTTAATCCCGCTTCTATGTCCGCAGGCATGTCGCCGGTAGTCTGAATTTTTTCCAGCAGCGAGCCGTACTTGGATTTCACGAACGATGCGAGCGCGCTTTCGAATGCCAAGGTTTTCTTGACGTCGATATTGTCCATATAGCCTTTGTTGACGGCGAACAGGCTTAATGCCATTTCCGCTACGTTCATCGGCGCATACTGGTTTTGCTTCATCAATTCGGTAACCAGCTTGCCGCGCTCGAGCTGCTTGCGGGTCGCCTCGTCCAGATCGGACGCGAATTGCGCGAATGCAGCCAGTTCACGGTATTGAGCCAGCGCGAGACGCACGCCTCCGCCCAGCTTCTTGATAACCTTGGTTTGTGCGGCGCCGCCGACGCGGGACACCGACAGGCCGGCATTGATAGCAGGACGGATACCGGCGTTGAACAGATCGGTTTCGAGGAATATCTGGCCGTCGGTAATCGAAATCACGTTGGTCGGTACGAATGCGGAGACGTCGCCGGCCTGGGTTTCGATAATCGGCAATGCGGTCAGCGATCCAGTTTTACCCTTGACTTCGCCGTTGGTCAGTTTTTCGACCTGATCGGCGTTGATGCGCGCTGCGCGCTCCAGCAAACGGGAGTGGAGGTAAAACACGTCGCCGGGATACGCTTCGCGGCCGGGCGGACGGCGCAGCAGCAAGGAAATCTGGCGATACGCCCAGGCCTGCTTGGTCAGGTCGTCGTAAACGATCAGCGCGTCCTGGCCGCGGTCGCGGAAGTATTCGCCCATGGTGCAGCCAGAGTAAGGCGCAATATATTGCATCGCAGCCGAATCCGAAGCGGTTGCCGCCACGACGATGGTATGTCCCAGCGCGCCGTGTTCTTCCAGCTTGCGTACGACGTTGGCAATCGACGACGCCTTTTGTCCGATAGCGACGTAAATGCAGATGACGCCGGTACCTTTCTGGTTGATGATGGCATCCACGGCAACGGCGGTTTTACCGGTCTGCCGGTCGCCGATAATCAGTTCGCGCTGACCGCGACCGATAGGCACCATCGCATCGACCGATTTCAATCCGGTTTGCAATGGCTGCGTAACCGATTGCCGCGCGATAACGCCGGGAGCGATTTTTTCTATGGATGCGCTTAATTTTGCGTTAACCGGTCCTTTGCCGTCTATCGGCTGTCCCAGCGAATCGACTACGCGACCGACCAGTTCCGGACCTATCGGCACTTCAAGAATGCGGCCTGTGCATTTGACGGTGTCGCCTTCGCTGATGTGCTCGTATTCGCCGAGCACCACAGCGCCGACAGAGTCGCGCTCGAGGTTGAGCGCCAGGCCGAAGGTATTGCCCGGAAACTCCAGCATTTCGCCTTGCATGACGTCCGACAAACCGTGCACCCGAACGATACCGTCGGTCACGGACACGACTGTTCCTTGCGTCCGCAATTCAGAAGCTGCCGCCAGGTTCTGAATTTTGCTTTTGATGAGATCACTGATCTCGGTGGGATTGAGTTGCATTGATAGCTCCTAATGGAATCTTAACGTTTAAGCGCGTAGGCCATGTTTTGCAATTTTCCTTGCACCGAAGCGTCATAGACTTCGTCGCCGACACTGACAACGATGCCGCCGATCAGGGAGGCATCGACTTCTACCGTCAGGCTCAGCTTGCTATGAAATTTTGCTTCCAGGCGCGTGGCTAATGCTGCGATTTGTTCATCGTTCATGGCGAATGCGCTAGCGACTTTGGCTTCCAGCACGCCACCCTGCTGCGCCTTGAGCGCTTCAAACTGTTCGACGATTTCCGGCAGGGCATTAATGCGGCCGTTATCGATCAGCAGGCTAATGAAGTTTCCGGCGTCATGGTCGAGCCTGCTGCCGCATACGCTCAAAAAAAGATTTTTAAGCTGTTCGCGGCTGACTTCAGGATCGTTCGCGAGGCGCTGCATGTCGGCGTCCGCGGCCACCAGCTGCAGCAAGGACAATTGTTCCGACCATGCCGGGAGCTTCCCGCTTTCCTTGGCCAGCCGAAATACGGCTTCTGCATAAGGGCGGGCGATAGTTGCTATTTCAGCCATGATTACAGTTCGTCCTGAATAGCATTGAGCAATTCGGCGTGTGCCTTGGGATCGATTTCGCGGCGCAGGATTTTTTCAGCACCGGCGACTGCCAGTTCCGCCACTTGCGAACGCAGGGCTTCTTTGGCGCGCACGGTTTCCTGTGCGACGCTTGCCTGAGCGCTGGCTATCATGCGATCGCCTTCGACCTTGGCGGCGCTTTTCGCTTCTTCAATCAGTTGCGCCGCGCGTTTCTCGGCTTGCGCTATGATTTCAGCTGCTTTCTGTCTGGCGTCCTGCAGGTTTGCTGCGGCATGTTTAGACGCAAGCTCTAATTCATGTTTACCGCGCTCTCCCGCCGCCAAGCCGTCCGCAATCTGCTTTTTGCGCTCATTCAGCGCGTGCATAATCGGCGGCCATACGAATTTCATGCAAAACCACACAAACACGAAAAACGTTATAGACTGTCCGATGAGGGTAGCATTTATATTCATGCCGGGACCTTTCTACGGTAGGGTAAGTCTAGTTTTAGCCGGCAACCGCAAACAATACGTACATTGCCAAACCGACTGCAATCATAGGCACGGCATCAACCAGTCCCATAACGATAAAGAACTGGGTACGCAGCATCGGTATCAACTCAGGCTGACGGGCTGCGCCTTCCAGGAAGCGCCCACCCAGAATACCGATACCGATGGAAGCTCCCAATGCACCCAAACCCATCATCATTGCACCCGCAACGTATAATACTGCGTGAACCATGTCCATTTACTGCTCCTCGATTAAAAAAGTAAAAATTACAATCAGATAAATCTTAGTGGCTGGTTTGATGCGCCATATCCAGATACACGATCGTCAGCGTCATGAATATGAACGCCTGCAACAGCACTATCAGAATGTGGAAGACCGCCCAGGCCCATTGCAAGGCGCCGCCAAATGCAGCGAGACCTATCCCGCCGCCGAACATCAATGCGATCAGGATGAATATCATTTCGCCTGCATACATGTTGCCGAACAGTCGCAGCGCCAGAGAAACCGGTTTTGCAATCAGGTTTACCCCTTCCAGGAAAATATTCGCTGGAAGACCGTATTTACCGAAAGGATGCAAGGTCAGTTCGCCCACGAACCCCCCCACGCCTTTCATTTTGACGCTGTAATACAGCACCAGGAAAAATACGGACAAGGCAATGCCGAACGTCGCATTGGGATCCGTGCTGGATACCACGCGGAAGAACGGCAATCCGAGATGGTGCGCGATACGCGGCACCCAGTCCACCGGCAGGAGATCCATCAGGTTCATCAGCAATATCCATACGAATATGGTTAATGCCAACGGCGCCACTATGTCGTTTTTACCGGAAAAAGAACCGCGTACGCTGGTGTCGATGAACTCCACGATCCACTCAACGAAATTTTGCACGCCGCTCGGCACACCATTCGTCGCTTTTTTGGCTACCGAACGAAAAACGAATAAGAAAACAAGCCCCAGGAACATGGACATTCCCAGCGTATCGAGGTTTACTGCCCAGAAACCCATTTCCTTGGCCTGTTCGGCCGTTTGTGCAATACCCCAGCCGCCGTCCGGCAATCGGCCGTAAGTCAGGTTCTGCAAATGGTGTTTTATATATTCGGAAGAAGTAAGCGCTTCAGTTAACATGTAAATTCTCTAGCTGTATTCAGTTTTATTCAGACTGGCGGGGGGCAAATATTACCGCGCCGAGTAAAAATATCAATTGTCCTGTTATGAAACTTGTCAACACCGCAACCGGCATCAACCTGAGCTTGCCTGACATACCTACCGCGAGCAGGGCCGCTATCAGCAGGAAGCGCTCCAGCGCTGCTCGCTGTACCTGCTTCAGGCTGCCGTGTGCGGTGTTGGACGGATTTGATTCGGCCTTGCGCATACGCCAATATAAAAATCCGGTGTTTAATAAAGCGATCAGGCTTCCATATAACACGGACTTCAGTATCCCCGGCACCACGAATTTAATTACCGCCATTCCGGCAATAAACAGAATTAACTGTAGTTTAATAATGTAGTTTATTATTCTTGCGTCTTGCTTCGGATCTTGTACCGCAGATCGCATACCAGGCTCCCTTGAGCGTAATCAATCCGCACAAAAGGCGAAGCGCCATCAGGCGATCAGTCCGAGATAATACACGAAGCGCCATCAGGCGATCAGTCCGAGATAATACATTAGTCAAACAGGGTTATGCAATGCCTAGTTTTTCCCGTGCCGCGCACAAACTTGCGCAATCTAAGATAACCTGTTGATTATATTATCAAGCTGCGCAATATCGGTATAATCGATCAGGAGCTGACCCGCACCGTTTTTGCGGGTTTTAATGCTTACTTTCGTTCCCAGGCCGTCGGACAGGCGCTCCATCAGGTTCATTACGTCGCGATCCTGTTTTATTTCCTTTTTTTCCGCAGGCGTCGGCTTCAGGTGGCGAGACACCAGTTTTTCCGTTTCCCGAACCGACAGCTGACGCTGAACCACTTCCTCCGCCACGGTTGCCTGGCTGGGTCCGGGCAGCGCCAGCAATGCCCGCGCGTGGCCCATATCCAACTGCATATCCATCATCATGCGCTGGATGCTTGCAGGCAGATTGAGCAATCTCAGCAGGTTGCTCACCGCGCTACGGGAACGGCCCACCGCTTCAGCCGCGGTCTGGTGCGTCATATCGAAATCATCGATCAGGCGCTGGATGCCGGCTGCTTCTTCCAGCGGATTCAGATCTTCCCGCTGGATATTTTCTATCAGCGCCATCGCCAGAGCGGCTTCGTCCTCGACGATTCTGACCAGTACCGGCACTTCTTCCAGTCCCGCTATTTGCGCTGCGCGCCAGCGCCGCTCGCCTGCAATGATTTCAAATTGCTGCTCGCCGGTTTCACGCACCAGTATCGGCTGCATCACGCCTTGCGAACGGATCGATTCGGCCAGGCTGTTCAGGCTGTCCGTGTCCATTCTGGTTCGCGGCTGATATTTTCCGGACCGGAGCTGGTGCACTGGCACTGCCTTCATTTCACCATGCACGGGCGGACTATCGTCGCCAGCCAAAAGTGCATCGAGTCCGCGACCCAATCCACGCGTTCTTTTCATAACTTTCCCTTCCCGTTCATTACCGAATTGTCCGTACTTGTCAGCGCCCTGTCCTGCTATCGAGTTTGTTAGCCGCAATGTGCCGGTTTCGACGTCCGCCGCCCGGGGCCGACGGAAAAAATGCCTTATCGCGATTTGCCGGCGCGCTCCTGTTCGCGCCGGCGCGCTGCGACTTCGCCGGCCAGCGCCAGATATGCCTGCGCGCCTTTGGAATTGGGATCATACATCAGGACCGGCTGCCCGTAACTGGGCGCTTCGGCGAGGCGAATATTGCGCGGGATCACCGTATCGTAAACTTTTTTATCAAAATGGTTCTTCAATTGGTCCGATACCTGTTGAGCCAACGTACTTCTGGGATCAAACATGGTGCGCAGCAAACCTTCGATTTCCAGTCTGGGGTTTAAATTTACGCGTATTTTCTTGATGGTGTTGACCAGATCCGACACGCCCTCCAATGCGTAATATTCGCATTGCATGGGAATCATGACCGCTTCTGCTGCGGTTAAGGCGTTAACCGCCAGCAAATTCAAGGCTGGAGGGCAGTCTATCAGCACGTAATCGTAGTTCTGGATGACCGTCGCCAGCGCCAGCTTAAGCCTGGTTTCACGTCCATCCTGGTCGACCAGCTCGATTTCGGCGCCCGCGAGGTCCCTGTTTGCAGGCAAGACATCGAATTTACCGGTTTCGCTGTGCCGGATGATTTCCGATATGTTTTTTTGGCCCAGCAATAAATGATAAATGCTATGACTGAGGTTCCGTTTGTTAATGCCGCACCCCATCGTCGCATTCCCCTGCGGATCGAGGTCGACGAGCAGGACCTTGTTCCCGGAGGCGGCAAAACTCGCGGCCAGATTTACGGTGGTCGTGGTCTTTCCTACGCCGCCTTTTTGATTGGTAATCGCAAATATCTTAGCCATCGGCCTCTTTCATGATTACCAGATGCCGCTGTGCGGCGAGCAACGGTATGTTTAACGGCTGTATCGTCAACACTTCGATGCCGGCCGGAATCTGTTGCAATTCTCCTTCCGGCAGCAAGCCCTTCATTGAATACCAGCGGCCGCCTTTTTCCAATACCTGCATGCTCATTCCAACGAATTGATTTATATCGGAAAATGCCCGGGATACGATGCCGTCGAATCGATGTGTCGCCGACAGGTTTTCAATTCGCCCCGCGATTACGTCGACATTTTTCAAGTTCAGCTCCAGCACGGCCTGCCGCAAAAAGCTGGTTTTTTTCGTATTGCTATCCATGACCGTAATATGCCTGCCCGGATCGGCAATCGCCAGCGGTATGCCGGGCAAGCCCGCGCCACTGCCGACATCGAGCAGGTTTCGCGCCGTAATGTACGGCTGAATCGACAAGCTGTCCAGTATATGATGCGACAGCATTTTATCCGGCTCGCGCAGCGCGGTCAGGTTATGGACCCGGTTCCATTTGGCAATCAGGGCGAGATACGATAACAGGCATTCGGCCTGAGCGGGCGACAACGAAACATCCATGAGCCGAGCCTGCTCTATCAAATAATCCTGTTGCTGCATATTCGCCCTAGGCCCACGATTTACGCCGGTCGTTTTTAAAATTATGCCGCTTCAGGTGCACCAGCAGCAGGGATATCGCTGCCGGAGTCACGCCTGAAATCCGTGAAGCCTGGCCGATCGTCTCGGGTTTGTGCCGGTTCAATTTCTGTTGCACCTCTATCGACAGCCCATGGACTTGCGCATAATCCAGCGTTGCCGGCAATGCGTGATGCTCCTGGTCGCGCAGGCGGGAAATCTCCCCTGCCTGGCGTTCGATATAGCCCTGATATTTTGCCTGTATTTCCACCTGCTCGGCAACGGCCGGATCCGTAACCCCGCTTCCGGCAACGCCCAGCGTCAGCAGGTCGGCGTAACGGACATCCGGCCTGCGCAACAATTCGTACAAATTGTATTCGCGATCGATTCCCTTGCCCAGTACGCGATGCGCCTCGGTTTTCTCCAACGTTTCCGGCTGGACCCACACACCGCGCAAGCGCGCCTGCTCCGCATCGACCTGTTCGCGCTTGCGGCTGAACGCTTCCCATCGCTCATCGTCCACGACTCCGAGCTTTCGGCCTGTTTCGGTCAGGCGCATATCGGCGTTATCTTCGCGCAAGGACAATCGATATTCAGCCCTGCTGGTAAACATGCGATAAGGTTCAGTCACGCCCAGAGTGGTAAGGTCGTCGACCATGACCCCCAGATACGCTTCTTCACGGCCGGGGATCCAGCCCGGCAAACCTTTCGCCATCAGACCGGCATTGATACCGGCGAGCAAGCCCTGCGCCGCCGCTTCCTCGTACCCGGTGGTGCCGTTTATCTGTCCGGCAAAAAACAGCCCGGCGATCGCTTTGGTCTCAAGCGTACGTTTTAATTCTCGCGGATCGAAATAATCGTATTCGATCGCGTATCCCGGGCGCATCAAGTGCGCATTTTCAAAGCCTTTTATCGAGCGCACCAACGCCCATTGCACATCGAACGGCAGGCTGGTGGATATTCCGTTGGGGTAGACTTCGTGGGTATTCAACCCTTCGGGTTCTACAAAAATCTGATGCGAAGTCTTGTCGGCGAAGCGGACGATCTTATCTTCTATCGACGGGCAATAGCGCGGGCCGACGCCCTCTATGACGCCGCTGTACAACGGCGAGCGATCGAGGCCGCCGCGAATGATGTCGTGAGTTCGTTCTGACGTATGCGTTATCCAGCACGGTAGTTGCGCCGGATGTTGCTCGCGCCGGCCCATAAAGGAAAATACGGGGGCCGGATCGTCTCCCGGCTGGATTTGCATGACGGAGTAATTTATCGTCCGGCCGTCTATTCTGGGGGGCGTTCCGGTTTTTAACCGCCCGACCGGCAGCTTCAGTTCGCGCAACCGCTGCGCGAGCCCGACCGAAGCCGGGTCACCGGCACGTCCTGCCGTGTAATTCGCCATTCCGACGTGTATTAATCCGGCCAGAAACGTTCCGGCCGTCAAAACCACCGTGGGCGCAAAAAAAGACAACCCCAATTGAGTCCGTACGCCGGTGACGACGTCGCCCTGCAACAGCAAATCTTCCACCGCCTGCTGAAACAGCCATAAATTTTCCTGATTTTCCAGACGCTTGCGTATCGCCTGTTTATACAACACCCGGTCGGCCTGCGCCCGGGTCGCCCGAACCGCAGCCCCTTTGGACATGTTCAGCGTGCGGAACTGTATGCCCGCCTCGTCAGTGGCTGCCGCCATCGCACCGCCCAAAGCATCGATCTCCTTGACGAGGTGCCCTTTTCCTATCCCTCCTATCGAAGGATTGCACGACATTTGCCCCAAGGTTTCGATATTATGGGTCAGCAATAAGGTGCGCGCACCCATTCTTGCTGCAGCGAGCGCTGCTTCGGTGCCCGCATGGCCGCCGCCCACTACGATGACATCAAATTTTTCCTGGTATTCCATGATTGGATATAGGTCTCTAAAACGTAATTTCGATAAAGAGTGCCGGCAACGCTATCAAAAATCCCGTCGTTTTAAACAATGATCATTGATGAAATTATCGTATCGTTTCACGTGAAACGTCATCCATCAATCGCGATCGTGTCGACGCCCCGATTCCGATGATAATCGGAAAACCGGTATTATCGTCTATTTTCCGATGCAGAAACGACTAAATATTTCGCCCAGCAAATCGTCAGCACTAAATTCTCCGGTAATGGCCGAAAGCGCGTATTGGGCCAGACGCAATTCTTCGGCCAGCAACTCCAGCGCAGATGCCGGTACGGACTTAGCCTCTTCCAGATGCGCCCTTGCGCTGCGCAACGCATGCAAATGTCGCTCGCGCGCCATAAATATGCCCGACGATTCCGTTTGCCAGCCAACGGCATGCAGCAAGGTTTCGCGCAACAGCGCCAAGCCTTCTCCGGTTCGCGCCGACAGATAAATATCGGATCCTGCGGTATGAGCCGGCGTACCATTTAAATCTATTTTGTTATGTACCGTATAAAGCGGGAGGCCGGGCGGGAGTCGAGCCAGGATTTCATGCTCGGCTTGAGTCAGTCCTTGCTGCGCATCGACCAGCAACAGGCCGACATCCGCTTCGGCTATTTCCTGCCAGGTTCGGTCGATCCCTATGGTTTCCACTTCATCCGCTGTATCGCGCAATCCGGCGGTATCGATAATATGCACCGGGACGCCTTCGATTTGCACGGTTTCACGAATTGCGTCCCGCGTCGTTCCCGCGACGGCCGTTACTATCGACACATCGCGAGCCGCAAGGCGGTTAAGCAGGCTCGATTTGCCTACATTCGGCCGACCGATCAGAACCACGCGTATTCCTTCGCGCAACACGCTGCCTTGCCGGGCCGTAGACTCGATAACCGACAAATTATCCAGTACCAGATCCAGCTTTTCGTAAACCCTGGACGCCTGTAAATAATCCAGCTCTTCTTCCGGGAAATCGAGGATAGCCTCGATCAGCATCCGCAATTCGATCAGGCTGGAGTTCAGCTCGTTCACATACCGCGAAAACTCGCCTGTCAGCGATCTTAATGCCGAGCGCGCAGCCGCCTCTGACGTTGCGTCGATCAGGTCGGCCACGCTTTCGGCTTGCGCCAAATCCAGCTTATCGTTTAAAAAAGCGCGCCGGGTAAATTCCCCCGGATCGGCTATTCGAGCTCCCAACTGCAGGCAGCGGTTCAATATGCCTTTCATCACCACCGGACCGCCGTGGCCCTGCAACTCAAGCACGTCTTCCCCGGTGTATGAATTCGGCGCCGGAAAATACAGCGCGACGCCTTCATCGATCATTTCGCCTGCGGCATCGATAAACGCCGTCATTCCGGCATACCGCGGCGGGGGTACCTTTCTCAGTATCCGCTGTGCAAAAGAACCGAGATCGTTCCCGGATACGCGAACTATTCCTATCCCGCCCCGCCCCGGCGCTGTAGCGATGGCGGCAATGATATCGTGTTCAGGACTTAGGGCGGCCAACTTGAGCGGCTTCGTAATTACGGGTAATTATCCATTGCTGGCTGATCGACATGATATTGTTGACTACCCAATACAGCACCAAGCCGGCCGGAAAGAACAGAAAAAATACGCTGAATGCGACCGGCATGATCATCATGACCTTGGCTTGCATCGGGTCGGGAGGCGCCGGATTGAGCTTGGTCTGCAACAGCATCGTCAAGCCCATGATGACGGGCAGAATATAATAAGGATCCGGCGCAGAAAGATCGTGTATCCATCCCATGAACGGCGCCTGCCGCATTTCCACGCTACCCAGCAGCGTCCAGTAAAGTGCGATGAATACAGGTATCTGAACGACAACCGGCAGGCAGCCGCCCAGCGGATTCACCTTTTCGGTTTTATACAAATCCATCATGGACTGATGAAGTTTCTGTTTGTCGTCGCCGTAAAGTTCTTTCAATCTTTGCAGCTTCGGCGCCAGACCGCGCATTTGCGCCATGGATTTATAGCTTTTGGCGGATAACGGGAAAAACAGCAATTTGATTAATATGGTCAGAATTACGATAGACCAGCCCCAGTTGCCAACCAGTCCGTGTATCTGTTGCAAGGCCCAGAATATCGGCGCAGCGATCGGGGTCAGCCAGCCGTAATCGACGACATAGTCCAGTCCCGGAGCCAAGGCTGTCAACGTTTTCTGGATTTGCGGGCCGACGTATAAAGGCACCATGAAACTGAGCGTAGCGGCAGGCGCCAGCGTTCCTTCCGGCAGAATCACTCCCGCGCTGTACTGGCCATTCCCGATAGCTTTGGCATAAAATTCGCGTTTACCGCCGTTAGGCGGCAACCAGACCGAGACAAAATGATGCTGCACCATTCCTATCCAGCCGTTATCGGCATATTTAGGATAATTTTGTTCGCCCTTGTCGAGCTTTTTAAAGTCGAGCTTGGTGAATTTGTTCGCCGCGGTATACAAAGCCGGACCGGTAAAAGTATGTACGAACCTGGATTCGCCAATCGGCGTTTTACCGTCGCGCAACAATTGGAAATAGGCATCGACCGGTACAGAGCGCGTTCCGGAATTGCTTAACTGGTAAGTCACGTCGATTTTATAGCTGCCGCGATAAAAGGTATAAATCTTGCTGACTTTAATACCGGTTTTCGGGTCGGTCCACGTTAGCGGCAAGCTTAATTTTGTCTGCGAAGGTTCGAGTTGATAATTTCCCGGCACCAAAGCAAATACCGCTTTATGCGTAGGCAAGTCCGGGCCTATCAGGCCGGTTTGCGCGACGAACATATGCTCAGGGTTCTGCTCGAGTATGTAAAATGGGCGTTTTTTATCCTGGGGATCCTGATAGCGCAACAAAGCCAGGCTGCGGATATCGCCTCCGTTTGCATCGATACGGGCACGAATCAGATCCGTAGTTACCGTTGCTTCCGCGCCTACCGGAAATTCGTTTTGCGGCTGCGCAGCCGATACCGGCATCTGCCCCGGCACCGGGACGGCGGGTACGGGCGCGCTGGTGTTGGCAGTAACGGCGGAACTAGCCTGGTACTGGGGGGCGTTCTGCTTTTCCCAGGACTGCCATAACATTAACAATGAAAACGAAAAAACAATAAAAAGAATAAGTCTCTGAGTATCCATAAATGTGATGCTTAGCTATAGGAAAATTAAGGTACGGGGTCGTAACCACCCGAACTTCGGGGATGACAACATAATAGACGTCGTACGGCAAGGCGGCTTCCTTTTATACCTCCGTATTTGCTTATCGCCTCTATCGCGTATTGCGAACACGTCGGGGTGAACCGGCAACGCGGTCCGATCAACGGACTCAGCGTGTACTGATAGATCCTTACTATCGAGATCAGGATTCGAGACATCGGCTGGTTTTTTGAAATAAATGGATTAGTTCACCGCGTACTAAGGGCGCATCGGCTTTGCTTACGGCTTTTGTTACACGGACCACGAAATCCAGCGCAGGCAAAGTTGCACGCCGCAAACGAAACTCTTCGCGTATAATTCGTTTGGCAAAGTTGCGGGATACAGCGGTACGCAATTGTTTCTTGCCGACTACGATACCCAGTCTTGCGCAGGAGCTGACACCAGGTTTGGCATAAACGCTTAAAAACCGTCCGCTTTTTCGATGACTAAAGTTAAAAACGGATGAGTATTCATCCGTTTTTAGGAGTCGGCAACTTCGCGGGAAAGTATACCGAATAGTCATTGCAGTAATGGAACAGGCTTATCTGGATTCGCCCACAGCCAGGCGTACGCGGCCTTTGGCACGGCGCGCATTGATCACCGCCCTGCCTCCTTTAGTCCGCATGCGGACCAGAAAACCATGTGTACGTTTGCGGCGGATAACAGAAGGTTGATAAGTGCGTTTCATGACAAAATCCTAATAAAAATTCAATATAACTCGATATTTAACGCTTTTCATGCCTTAGTTGTCAAGCAAATTCACTAAAAAACTTATCTGAAATTTAGTTATAATCGTGATGGATATCTTTTCAAACGGAGATTAAACTTAGCAAACCAAGTTATTGTCGTGCGTACCCCGCACAGACTGCGCCATATTTACCGGGCAACCGAACCCTAATCCTATTTTATGTGCTCAATTTTGGTTAATACATAATCGCGTTATGAATGATTTCTGGCAGGATTCCTTAATAAAACTTGCGCATGAATTGCCCCCTCAGCAATTCAACACCTGGATCAAACCCTTAAAGCCGATAGTACAGGACAATGTGCTGAGCCTGATGGCGCCTAACCGCTTTGTCCTGGATTGGGTCAAGGACAAATTTCTGTCGCGCATAGAATCGCTGGCTCAGGAATATTACGGTGTCAGCACCAATATCATCCTGGGCATAGATGCCGCGTTAAAAAACAAATTCGAACCGGCGGAAAAAACGCCGGTTGCGGACACGGCAATAGCGCCCATACCGGTCAAGCCTACACCGCCCAAACGGCTCAATCCGGCGTTTACCTTCGATACCCTGGTAACGGGCAAGGCGAATCAGCTGGCGCGGGCTGCCGCTATCCAGGTATCGGAAAACCTGGGCGTCGCGTATAACCCGCTGTTTATTTACGGTGGCGTCGGCTTGGGAAAAACCCATTTGATCCACGCCATCGGCAATTTCGTACACGCAAACAACCCCGATGCGCGTATCAGTTATATTCATGCTGAAAATTACGTTTCGGATGTGGTAAAAGCGTATCAACATAAAACGTTCGATGAATTCAAACGCCATTATCATTCGCTCGATTTATTGCTGATCGACGATATCCAGTTTTTCAGCGGGAAGAACCGTACTCAGGAAGAGTTTTTTTACGCTTTCAATGCCCTTATCGAAGCACATAAACAGCTTATCATTACATGCGATACCTATCCTAAAGAGATCGCCGACATGGAAGACCGTTTAAAATCCCGCTTTAGCTGGGGTTTGACGGTTTCGATCGATCCGCCCGAACTGGAAATGCGCGTCGCTATCTTATTGAAAAAAGCTGCGGCAGAAGGAATTCAGCTTGAAGAAAACACGGCTTTTTTCATTGCAAAACAGGTACGTTCCAACGTTCGAGAGCTGGAAGGCGCACTTAAACGGGTTTTTGCCTATTCACGGTTTTCCGGCCGGTTGATTACCGTAGAAACAGCCAAAGAAGCACTCAAGGACCTGCTTGCAGTGCAGAGTCGTCAGGTTTCCATGGAGAATATCCAGAAAACCGTAGCCGATTTCTATAAAATAAAAATTATTGAAATGCATTCGAAACGAAGAACCAGGGCGCTGGTAAGGCCTCGACAAATCGCCATGTCGCTGGCCAAAGAACTGACCAGCATGAGTTTGCCGGATATAGGCAGCGCATTTGGGGGCCGGGACCATACTACGGTGCTGCATGCCTGCCGCAAGGTTGCGGAACTCAAAGAAGAGGATCCGACTTTCAATAGAGAATATGCCCTTTTACTTCAGGTGCTTACAAATTAAATTGGCGCAAGTGCAAAGTCCGGCACAACGTTGTGGATAATTGGTCTTTATAATGTGGATAAGTAATGAATTAACGGTTTTGAAAAAGTTATCCACAATTTACACATTATTGAACATGATTTTCCAAGCTGGTTATATTCGATACAACCGTTTGAATATGAAATGAATTTAAAGATTGTACAGGAAACGACTTCCCCCTTATTATTAAGGTTATATTAAATATGTTATTATTAAAAACTAATAAAGATACTCTAGTGACTCCTCTCCAAGCCGTGATCGGCATTGTAGAAAAACGTCACACCTTGCCCATATTGTCTAATGTGCTCATTGAAAAAAAAGACAATTTCCTTTCAGTTCTAGCTACGGATCTTGAAATTCAGATCAAGGTAATCACTGAAATAGCTAAAACGTCCGATAGTGCGGAAGCCTTTCATATCACTGTCGCAGCGAAAAAAATCCTCGATATATGCCGGGCGTTCGATGATAAGGCAGCGATATCGTTTGAAGGTTTGGACAACCTGCTGCAAATCAAATCCCAAAAAAGCCGTTTTAATTTGCAAACGCTTCCTTCACAGGACTTTCCGATAATTGAAACCGGCATCAATCCTGAAAATCAATTTTCCATTTCTCAAAAAATACTTAAACAGCTTATAGTCATGGTGCAATACGCCATGGCGCAGCAGGATATACGTTATTACCTGAACGGGATGCTGCTGGTCCTGGACGGACAGCAAATTACCGTAGTGGCGACTGACGGCCACCGTTTGTGTCTGGCAGCCGATAAATTATCTACGACTGTAAACAAGCAGGAAATTATTATTCCACGCAAAACCATCGCAGAACTTATAAAATTACTCAGCGACAGCGACAATTTGCTTAACATTGACATTTATAAAAATCAGGTTAAATTTGAAATCGGCAACGTTCAATTGATTTCCAAAGTGATCGAAGGTAAATTTCCGGATTATCATCGCGTAATTCCTACGACTCATAAAAACATCATGATTGCCGACCGGATTGCCTTACAGCATGCGTTACAGCGGGCAGCCATCCTGTCCAATGAAAAATTCCGCGGAGTGCGACTGGTACTGGGTCAAAATGAGCTCAAAATCATTTGCAACAACAATGAACAGGAAGAAGCCCAGGAAGAGCTTGAAGTTGATTACCAAGGCGAACCGCTCGACATAGGTTTTAATGTTTCTTATTTGCTCGATGCGCTGAACCATCTCGGCACTGAAAAAATCCATTGCCACTTCGGAGACGCTAACAGCAGCATGCTGATGACTGTTCCGCAAAACGATAACTATAAATACGTTATAATGCCTATGCGCATCTAGCGGCCATAGATAACGAATTTTGAATTCCAGTTATAAACCCGCAATATTGTTTCACGTGAAACATAGTTCAATCGAGCATATACCCTCATGAATAAAGAATACGATTCCAGCAGTATCCGGATATTAAAAGGTTTGGACGCCGTTCGTAAACGACCCGGAATGTACATCGGCGATACCTCGGATGGCACCGGTTTGCATCATATGGTGTTTGAAGTTCTCGACAATGCGATAGATGAAGCGTTGGGCGGTTATTGCGATACCGTAAAAGTAACGATCCATGCGGATAATTCGATTTCGGTGACCGACAACGGGCGAGGAATACCCGTCGACATCAAGCAGGATGATGAATTCAAGCGTTCTGCAGCCGAAATAGTAATGACCGAGTTGCATGCCGGCGGTAAATTCGACCAGAATTCCTATAAGGTTTCCGGAGGACTGCACGGCGTGGGCGTATCGGTCGTCAATGCCCTTTCCGACTGGTTGAAGTTGCGCATTTGGCGAAACGGTCACAGTTACCAGATGGAATTTCATAATGGCGTAGCGGTAAAACCCTTGGTCGAAACCGGTAAATCCGACCGCCACGGCACAGAAGTGCATTTTTTCGCTTCCGTCGCTACGTTCGGACTGATTGAATACCACTACGATATTCTGGCCAAGCGTATACGCGAACTGTCTTTCCTGAATAACGGCGTCAAAATCGAATTGATCGATCAGCGTGATGGCAAAAGTGAAAACTTTGCCTTTTCCGGTGGCGTCCAAGGCTTCGTTCAATATATGAACCGTTCGAAAGCCGTATTGCACCCGAATATTTTTTACGCCATTAACGAAAAAGACGGCATCACCGTAGAAGTAGCGATGCAATGGAACGACTCCTATGCCGAAACGGTGCAATGTTTTACCAATAATATTCCGCAACGGGACGGCGGCAGCCATCTTACCGGCTTACGTACCGCAATGACCCGTACCTTGAATCAGTATATCGAACAAAACGAATACGCAAAAAAGGCAAAAATCGATACGACAGGCGACGATATGCGCGAAGGTTTGACCTGCGTCCTGTCCGTCAAAGTACCGGAACCCAAATTTTCCTCGCAAACCAAAGACAAACTGGTTTCCTCCGAAGTCCAGCCGGTTGTGTCGGAAATTGTCGGACAGAAATTGCATGAATTTCTGCTGGAAAAACCCGCCGATGCGAAAATTATCGTAAACAAGATTATCGATGCCGCCCGGGCCCGCGATGCCGCCCGCAAGGCGAGAGAAATGACCCGGCGTAAAGGAGTGCTCGACGGGATGGGTTTGCCGGGCAAGCTGGCTGACTGCCAGGAAAAAGATCCGGCGCTGTCTGAAATTTATCTGGTCGAGGGCGACTCGGCCGGTGGCTCCGCCAAACAGGGTCGCGACCGGAAATTCCAGGCTATTCTGCCGCTCAAGGGAAAAATCCTGAACGTAGAAAAAGCGCGTTTCGATAAACTGATTTCCAGCCAGGAAATCGCAACCCTGATCACGGCATTAGGCACCGGTATCGGTAAAGATGAATATAACGCCGACAAATTGCGCTACCACCGGATCATTATCATGACCGACGCCGACGTCGACGGCTCGCATATCCGCACACTGCTGCTTACGTTCTTCTATCGGCAAATGCCGGAACTGGTCGAACGCGGGCATATTTACATCGCGCAACCGCCTTTGTATAAGGTTAAACACGGCAAGACCGAACGTTATTTGAAAGATGAGCATGAATTAAAAGCCTTTTTGCTTACCGAAGCGACCAAAGAGGCAAAACTGATGCCCGGCGATAACAACCCGGTAGAAATCAAAGAAACCGCCCTGGAAAATATCGCCAAATCCTACTTGCTGGCGGAAGCGGTAATTGACCGAATGTCGCGGGTAATCGATGCGGCCGTCATGCATAAATTAATCGATACGGAAGAAATATCGTTAATTAATCAAGAAGCTGCTGAAAAATCGGCGGTCATGCTCAAATCCGCCATAAACGACCCCGCGGTGACGATAGACGTTGACTATAGCGTCGAAAATGAAACGTACGCGTTAAAAATCAACCGCTATCACCATGGCAATATTCAAGTGACCCGCCTGGACAACGACTTCATAGAAAGCGGCGATTATGCGCAGATCCGCGAAACCGGTAAAGTGCTGCAAGGTTTATTAGGCGCGGGCGCAAAAGTTCAGCGTGGCGAAAAAGAACAACCCGTCGCCAATTTCAAGCAGGCACTCGAATGGCTGCTCAACGAAGTCAAACGCGGCCTCGCCATACAACGTTATAAAGGCCTGGGCGAGATGAACCCGGGCCAGTTATGGGAAACGACCATGGACCCCACCGTGAGACGCCTGATGCGCGTACAGATCGACGACGCGATCAGCGCCGACGAAATATTCGTTACCTTGATGGGCGATCAGGTTGAACCGAGACGCGCATTTATCGAAACCAATGCATTGGGAGTCCGTAATCTGGATGTATAGTAGTTTTAGATGCCCACGAAAGTTTAGATTTTGTGAAAAAGGATTGGGTAAAACAATGGGCGTTAGTTTAATTACCAGCCAGACCGTTCTACTTGGCTAAGACAGCCTCTTTTTGTTGCAAAATTGCACCAGAATGTTACAAACGTGCAAATCTAAGTTAATATGTGCGCATGTTATACCGATATATCCCACATCGACTTTCTGTCACCACACAAGGAATAAACCATGTTTAATGAGCGCAAAGTAGCTCAAATGGCTGCGTACCTGTTAGACAGAGGGGAGAGTTGCATGTCGCATCTGAAACTTATGAAGCTGCTCTACCTTGCTGATCGCAAATCGATGGAGCTTTACGGCTTCCCAATTTCTGGTGATTGCATTGTTGCCATGCCACACGGCCCCGTTCTATCCATGACATTAAATCTCATAGATGGTGATGTAGAATCTTGTGAGAACGGTTGGGAATCATGGATTTCTGACAAATCCAATCATAAAGTCACACTGAAACGCCCAGTTTCACCAGATGCACTTGACGAGCTGAGCGCAGCAGATTTAGACGCGCTTGAGTCCGTTTGGAATACATTTGGCCACATGAGCCAGTGGGCAATTCGTGACTACACACACCAACACTGCCCTGAATGGCAAGACCCGAATGGTTCATCGTTACCCATCCCTTACGAAGAAGTGTTCCGTGCTCTAGGCAAATCAAACGAAACTGCAATTGAACTCGGTGCGCGTATTGAATCGGAGCGCTCACTAGACAGGCTTTTTGCCAGACTGTGAGTTTGTTTCAGCCCCTTCGACGGGCAACGCTGCTCTATCCATCTGGACCGGCTCACGACATCAATCGAAAACATCTGTTTATCCTGCTTACTGATCCGGTTAACAATCCCGAAAACGGTAAAGTCAGCGTGCTGTTAACCAGTCTATCCACGTTGAATCCAGTAATTGAACATGATCCAACCTTTATTCTGTATCCAGGCGATCACCCTTTCGTTACTCGCAACAGCTACGTCAGTTACGCACACGCCCGCATTGAAGAAGCAGAATCCATCAATCAGATTGTAGATCTGAATGGGTATGTGGCAATCTTCTCGTCACCTTTTTGTCATTCCTTGCTCTATTTTCGCCAATCAGACGATTATATAGGTAACCGCTTTCTTCTTTATTGTTAGAACAAATTTACTAGCCCTTTTCCAGCAATGCCAGGTTTTTGAATCCGGGAACAACGGAGCGCAGATGACAAACCCCAATATTCGCTATACCATAAGCTTCTGAAGGGCCTAATGGCGCCAACAAACAACGGGGATACGATGCGTCTCAACGTCAGAAAAGTTTTTTTCGGTCTGCCGTTTCTGATTTTCTCAGGCCTGTTTATCGCTTATCTGCTATTCGGGTATTTCGCCGTCAATTTACTGGTGCAGCGTATTGTGCCGTGGATGGCGGAAACCAGGCTGGACAGTCGCGCCAGTGTCGGACAGGTTAAATTCGACCCGTTGCGGCTGACGGTCGACGTCGACAATTTCCGCCTGAGTGAGCCCGATGACGCACTGCTGGCCGGTTTCAAGCACCTTCATCTCCACCTGGAAGCCGGCGGCCTGTTCCGTTTTGCCTGGCAACTTGGCGACGTCGAAGTGGTCGCCCCCGCGGTACGTTTCGATATCGCGCCGGGCGGCACGCTGAACTGGGGCAGGCTGATAGCCGCCCTGAACAAAAATAGAACGCCACCTTCCAAAACCTTGCCGCGCGTACTGATTAAACACCTCAAAATCGTGCAGGGCGATATCGAATACATCGACCGTAACCGCCCTGCATCTTTCGTAGTCAGCCTGTTGCCGCTCGACCTGCAGCTCGACGGACTCTCCACTCTGCCCGCCGACCGGGGCAATTACCTCATTGCGGCCAAATTGCCCAGGCAGGGCGGCACTCTGAAATGGGATGGAAAAATAGGATTGAACCCGGTAGTCTCGTCCGGTCGGGTGGCACTGGAAGGCGTCAAGCTCGCCGAGCTGGTGCGCGCTGTAAAACAGGCCGAACTGCCGCTCACACCCACTGCCGGAGTAATCGATACCCGGCTGGCGTACCGTTTTTCGATGGTCAAAGACCAACCCCGAGTCATGCTGACGCACATTGCCCTTGGCCTCAAAAATTTCGCCGCAACGGCAGCTGGCGGCGCTTCCGGATTGACAGCACAACAGTTGTTTGTGCAGGCACCGCGCGTCGATTTGGCCACCCGGTCCGGAACCACGCTGCGTTTCAAGGATTTGACCGCGCAATTGACCGCCATGCATTTGAAGCAGTCTGGCAAACCGCTGTTTGATCTGGCGCAGGCACGAGCCAGCGGGGTCGATTTCGACCTCGCCACGCGGCGCGTCCAGATCGCCCGAATGACGTTTACCGGCGGCGATATCCACGCCAGCCGCAGCGCCGATGGCGTCATCGACTGGCAGCGCGCCATGGTTCCTGGCGCGCCGTCTTCTGCATCCCCTGCGCCGCCGGCTGCCCCGTCTATCCCCCCTCCCCGCCCGTTTGTATTCGATATTGCCGCCGTAGAACTGCGAAACTGGCAGGCGCATTATATCGATCGTGGTTTTCGATATCCGCTGAGCGTTGATGCAAGCAATTTCAATTCGGATTTTGCGCTGTCCAACGCAAGCGGCGCGCTCCGGCTAAGCGGGCTGAACAGCGCGGCCGGACCGATCACCCTGCTCTCTGCGCGCAGTAACAAACCCGCCGCGACGCTCCGGCAACTGCGGATTGAAAACGGGGAACTGGATTTAGCGAAGCGCGCCGTCACGCTGCGCGCGATTGTCGCCAGCGGCTTACGTTCCGACATCATCAAACAGAGCGGTAAAGGGCTGGCCTTGCAAGCCGCATTTCAGCCGCTGAAACCGGCTGCGAAAACAAATCCGGCACTGAATTCGACGGTTAGACGTCCTATCAGAACAGCAAAACCCGCAGCCTGGACGCTAGCGCTGCAACGCGCCGCGCTGGAGAATGCCGCGCTGCATTTTGAAGACCGTGCCAAGGGCAAAACGGTGGCGCTAGACATTGTTCAGGCCAACCTTGCCGCGCACGATCTGTCGCTGGATTTACGTAAACCAATACCCGTGGCGGCGCACTTCAAGGTCGAGCAGGGAGGAAGTTTTGACGCGCGCGGTACGATAGTTCCCGCACCGCTGAGCGGCGTTTTGAAACTCAAACTCAGCGCGCTTTCCCTTAAACCGTTTGCGCCGTATATCAACCGGATTGCGCGACTTAAACTGAATAGCGGCAGCGCCAGCAGCACGGGCACGCTGACGTTGCGGCAAGGCAAAAAACCGGCCCTCGACTATGCCGGCGGTTTCGCCGTCGACAAGCTCGGCATCACCGAAGAGGAAGGCGGCGCGCGATTTCTTTCCTGGCAGCGCCTCTCCAGCGACGACCTGACGCTCAAGCTCGCACCCTCCAGCCTGCATATCGGTACCCTGCGCGCGGTCAAACCCGTCGGCAAGATCATCATCTTCCCCGATAAAACGCTCAACCTGACCCGCTTGCTGCGCAGTGAAGCGCCGCCGCCGGCTGCGGCAGGGAGCGCACCTCCGGTCGCCGCGCCGAATGCGACCGCTTCTGTCGCCATTAGCCGCTCGGCGTCCGCCCGGGACACGTTTCCAATCAGCATCGAACGCATCCGTATCGACAACGCCGGCCTGGAATTTGCCGATCTGTCGCTCACGCCCCAGTTCGGTACCGACATCCATTCTCTGTCCGGCGTCATCAACGGGCTGTCGAGCAATCCCGCCACGGTGTCGCAGGTCGAACTTGACGGCATCGTCGAGCGATACGGATCGGCCAGCATCCGGGGTTCGCTGCAGCCGTTCCACGCCACCGATTTTACTGACTTGACGCTAAGCTTCCGCAATCTCGAAATGAACCGGCTGACTCCGTATTCCGGCAAGTTTGCCGGACGCAAGATACTGTCCGGCAGGCTTTCTGTCGATCTCGAATACAAGATCAGGAACCGTCAGCTGCTGGGCGAAAACCAGTTCATCATGAACAAGCTGCGATTGGGCGAACACGTCGACAGTCCCTACGCCACGCATCTTCCGCTCGATCTCGCCATCGCCTTGCTGCAGGACAGCAACGGCGTCATCAACCTGAATCTGCCTGTGTCCGGCAACCTCGACGATCCGCAGTTCAGCTACGGGCGCATCCTCTGGAAAGCATTCGTCAATGTACTGACCAAACTGGCCAGCGCACCCTTTCGCGTACTCGGCCACCTGCTGGGCGTCAGCCCGGATAAACTTGAAGTTGTGTCATTCGACGCCGGCAGCGCCAAGTTGCTGCCGCCGGAACAGGAAAAGCTGAAATCGGTGGCGCAGGCGATGGGCAAACGTCCGGCATTGGCCCTGACGGTGGAACCGGTCTACGCCGGAAGCGCCGACGCGCGCGCCATCGAAAGGCAGTCGATACGTCGCGAGGTGACTAAAACCATGGGGCTGAAACTGGCGCCGGGCGAAAAACCCGGTCCGATTGATCTGACCAATCCCAAGGCGCAGAAAGCAGTACTGACGCTGGCCGAAGCGAGGCTGAAACACGACCAGTTCAAGCAGGTGAAAGCCGGTTACGGCAAACCCGAAGCCAACGGCAGCGCGCTGTACGCCGCATTGCTGGAACAGCTCATGCTGCAAATCCCCGTCGCCGACGATGAATTGCAACGTCTGGCGCAACAGCGCGGCGACGTCATCAGGCAAGCATTGCTCGCTGACGGCGTTGCGCCCGATCATTTAAGTGTAGCGGCTCCCGTAGCAGGCAGCGCGACCGACCAGACAGTCAACACCAAGCTGAGCCTGGGCGTCAGCCGGACAGCAATGCCGCCTGCTGCGCCGGCTGTCGGGCAGCCCAGACCGGCCGAGTAATAGTTATTGTTTTGGCTCGATTGAAAACGATCAGGCATTTAGTATTTCCGGTGTTTGAATACGTTCACGCAAACATATTCAACAGAAAGGCGAAAAAAGCACGCTAACCGCTCGCGAACGCCGACCAATTGCTGCATCAGGCATTCGTCTTCAACTCACGTTTCGTTCGAAGCAGGCATTTCAGACAGCCAAACCGTTATTTGATCTGGTCATGGGGATAAAGCCCGGCAATGCTTCGATACGTCGCAACCAGTTGCGTAATCGAGGGTAAGGAGCGAGAGAAATGCCGCCTTCTTCGGCATGAGCGCTATAGGTATAATTGGCGATATCAGCGATGGTAGGAATAGACCCGACCAGAAATGACCGGTTTTTCAACTCCGAGTCCATTACAGAAAACAGGGACTGCGATCGTTCCACCGCCTCAGGGGGGACGGGGATGTTATTAATGGCGGCGCGTCGGGCTGCGGCAGGTCCGGATGCCAGCGGGCCTGCCGCGACAGAAAGCCAGCGCTGGACGGCTGCCGCAGCAAACGGGTCTCGCGGCAGCCAGCTGTCGTGGCCGTATCTGGTCGCCAGATAGACCAAAATAGCATTTGAATCCCCAACGATAATATCCCCATCCTGAATTACCGGAACCTGCCCGAAAGGATTCATGGCAAGAAACTGCGGATGTTTTTGCGCTCCGGTTTTAAGGTTGACTTCCATCAGCGCATAGGGCAACTCAAGTAACGATAAAAACAGCTCGACCCGATGGCTATGGCCTGACAGCAAATAACGATGCAGTTTTATAGATTGAGCCGGAACATTGGCGCGCATGAAAAGCTCCTTGTTTGGTTAACGCAGACAGTGTACCCATGATTATTTTCTGAATAAAGCGCATTTCCGGTTGCAGATGCCTGCAAAGCCGGGCACGGCTTCGGCATGTTTATTTCATACCAGATTGCTCATGCCATCGGGCAGCAACAGCTGCAAGTTGTACTGGAATCATTCGAGCCGCCGCCGCGCCCCGTTAATATCGTCTATCCGCATGCCCGGCTACTTCCGGCGCGTACGAAACGGTTTATCGAGTGGATAAAACAGGACTGGAACGGTTTGAATATTATGAAAGCAGACAGCACGGCAGAAAGTTCCGTTTAGCGACCGATGATGTCGGTTGGTGGTCGACGGGGGATTTATTAATGCTGCGGTACCAGAGGCATATTTTTTACCAGAAGCTCAGTGATTTCCTGGCCGGGAAGCGGCTTGCAAAAAAGATACCCCTGCGCTTCATTACAGTTTAAGGTATGCAGAAGCCGGTATTGATCGTCCAGTTCGACGCCTTCTGCAATCAAATTGATCCGGAGGTTTTTTGCCAGCGAGCATATGGCGGCAACGATTGATTCGTTATCCGAATCGCCAATAAATTTAGGCATAAAGGACTGATCGATCTTGATGGTGCTGATAGGAAATTTTTTGAGGTAATTCATGGAGGAATATCCGGTACCGAAATCGTCCAGCGCGATTTTTATGCCCATTTTTGTCAGGGTGTGAAGCTTTTCGACTATGTGATCGCCTTCGTTCAACAAGGTCGTTTCGTTAATTTCCATTTCGAACATAGAAGCGGAAAGCCCGTATAATTTTAATAATTCCTCGATATAAGCGACAAATCCTTCCTGTTCAAGGTGGCGAAACGAAATATTAATTGCAATACGCTGCGGCAACAAGCCGGATTTGTGCCAGATTTGAGCCTGTTTAAAGGCCGATTTTAAGACAAAGTCGCTGATGGGAATGATCAGCCCCGTTTCTTCGGCCAGGGGTATGAATTTCATCGGCAACAGATTTCCCAACAACGGCGAGGTCCAGCGTATCAAGGTCTCGATGCCTGAAATCATGCGTGTCGCGATATTGATCTGCGGTTGGTAGACGATTTGGAATTCATTCCGTTCCAGCGCTTTTCGCATCTGGATTTCGAGTGAAAACCGCTGGTCGAACATCGCGTTCATATTGGCTGAATATATCTGATAGCGGTTCCTTCCTTTGGCTTTGCTGTCATACATGGCGATATCGGCATTTTTGATTAGCGTATCTATGGTTTCGCCGTTATCGGGATACAGCGCAATGCCTATGCTCATCGGAACGTATAATTCGTGACCATTGATATAAAAGGGGGCAGTGAATTCCTTGATGATTTTGTCGGCAGCGCTGATTACGTGTTCCTGGTTCTCGATATGGGATAACAGCAGCGTGAATTCATCGCCTCCTTGCCGGGCTAAGGTATCGCCTTCGCGCAGACAGCCTTTTAAACGACTTGCGACTTCAATCAGCAAAAGATCGCCTACGGCATGGCCCAGCGTATCGTTAACCCGTTTAAAGCGATCCAGGTCCAGAAACATCAATGCCAGCATGTGCTTGTAACGGCGTGCCTGAGCAATGGCCAGTTCCAGATGGTCGCGGAACAGGTTACGATTCGCGAGTCCGGTGAGCAGGTCGTGGTACGCCTGATACATGATTAATTCTGAAGCTTTTTTTCTTTCCGTGATATCGCGCGCAACGCCATAAGTGCCCTTGTACACGGGAGGCTGCCCCGGCTTTTTTTCATCGTAAATGCCGAACGAACTGAACTCCAGCGTCAGAACAGCGGGATCGGACCCATGAGGGATACGGATCTCGGTATTGCTGATGGTCCGTTCGTCGGTTCGCCTTTCCGTGATGACATGCTGTGATGCTTCTACGTCTTCAGAATGAATCAACTTGGAAAAATGTTTGCCGATAACGGCATCTTTACTATAGCCCAGCAAGGATTCGACCCGATCGTTGCAAAATGTGACATACCCTTTTTCATCGAGCGTATAGATGAAATCCGGGGAATTATTGACCATGTAGCGGTACCAGCGCTCGGATTCCTTCAGTTGCGAGTTAATGAGCCGATTTTCTTTTTCCAGGCGTCTGCGGGCGAGCGCATTGCCGATTTTGAGCATGAGCTCGTCCGTATCGTAGGGTTTTTTCAGGTAGTCGCATGCGCCAAGCCGTAAAGCGCTGATGGCCGAATCGATGGAGATGTCTCCGCTGACCACGATGACACAGGTGTCGTGCTGATCGGCTGCAATTTGTTCCATCACTTTATGCCCGTCGATATCAGGCATGCCCAGATCGAGCAGTATCAGTTCGAATTCATGCTCTTCCAGCGCTTGCAGGGCGGTTTTGCCGCCTTCCGCAGTCGATGAAGCATAGCCGTGCAGATTGAGAATGGAGGATAAACTATTCCGCAGATGCGGTTCATCATCGACAACCAAGATCATTGGCCGTTCAGTTAATGTATGCATAGTTTAATTCCATTTTCAATAGTATTTTACGGAACCGTCAATAGTAAATATAATTATATGCGCATGTTTATTATACAGGCCTGTTTTCGCTTAAGTCGGGTAGCAATATCTGGTACGACGTCCCTGCAGAGGGGCTGCTCTGGCAAAATATCTTGCCCTGCAGCTCATCGATCAGGTTTTTAACTATGGAAAGCCCCAACCCGCTCCCTTTTTTATTTATAGCAGCTTGAGCAGGCCGGAACAGGTTTTCAAGAATTTCAGGAGGAATGCCCGGCCCGTTGTCCTTGATGGATATCTCGATATTTTGCGTCCCGTTGCGCATGGTAATCGTACGGGTAGCGATATGCACGTTGCCGCCGCTGTTGCGCATCGCTTCCGCAGCATTTTTCATCAGATTGATCAGGATCTGTATCAGCTTGTCCTTGTCGGTGACGATATTCGGTAACGCGCGATCGAAATCGGTCGTTATGCTTATTCCATATTGATTGAACAAGGTATCCATGGACAGCTTGTACAAATCGGAAATAATGCTGTTGACATTCAATTCGACCAGCAATTTTGTTTCGTCTGCAGGCGATAAGGCGAGATTGTTAAAGATGCGCGAAACCCGGTTGATTTCTTCCTGGATAATACGGAGGTCTTCCTGCGCGCGATCTTCTTTGGAAAGCTTGGAACTCAAGAGCTGCATATAGTTTTTGATGATGCTGAGCGGATTGTTCGCCTCATGAGCTATTTGTTGTGCCTGATTTCGGACCGATGCGGTGATCTCCGATTTGATGCGAGCTTCCTGTTTCGCAAAATCGTCGAGCAAAGCGATCGCCTGCGCTGATTGCTGGGCGAATAGCGAAAGCAGTTTCTGCTGTTTTTTTATTCCTGACAATTGCGCCGGCGAAATTCCGTATATCAGCACGCCTACGGTTTCGTTCTGGGTATACAGAGGTTGGCAATAAATACCTTCTGTAGACAGAAGGCGAATGATTTGCTCGTCCAGGATGCTGGAAATGGTTTTTTCGGCCGTACCGAACGAATGAGTGCTGGTCCTGGTCCGAAATGCTTCGGTAACAAGGCTGTTTTTCTTGTTAAGCGGAATGCTCAGTTCATTGAGCAGTATGCCTTGACCGCCCAGACATTTCCCGTTGAGCGTACTGCGGCTGGAATCGACGATGAAGAAAGCGATATCCTGATAACCGAAAAGTATCTGAGCCGAGCGCTGTATCGAAGATAATGTATCGTCCAGTGAATTCGAGACACCGGCCACCGGACCTCTTCCGACCAGAACAATATCGCGTAATTCAAGCGCCAGCTGCAGTTTTTGTTGCCGCATGGTATCGGGCTCGGTCTTTTTTGAGGCATTCCCGGCGGATTGCGATGCGGCTTCAATATCGATACCCAGCGATAGCGCAACCTCATCGACTACGACGCGAGCATTATTTATAATCTGCTCGATTTTGCCGGCGCCGATATTCAGTAATTGTTCCGCTGCTGCAGCGGTTGCCAGGTCATCGTTTTCCTGTCGGGAAAGGCGGTTGGCAATATATGCAATCCGTATCAGGGGATGGGTGTCGACAATTTTTGCCTGCGGGCTATGGTGATACAGAACGGCATCGGCGATAAAGGAATTGAGATTCCAGGTCGTGACCAGCGATGCGCCGACTTCGCAGTGATTGTGGCCTAATTTCGCTTCCTCTTGCGACAGAAGTTCTATTTCATCGATTTCATCGTATAACAGGGCGGAATACTGTTTGGGAAAATTACTCCAAAGCACCAATTCTCCGATGTTGAGCATCAGCCCCGTCAAATAGGCCTCTTCGAGATGAGGGTAAGCGACTTCCCGGGCTATGGACTTGGCGAGCACCGCCGCTGTCAGCGAGGTCCTCCAGAATTTTTTGAGGTCGAAACCGGGAGTAATATTGAGATTATTGAATACCTGGTAAAACGAAGAGCTGATAACTATGGTCTTGACCATATCCAGGCCTAATAAAGCCAGGTTTTTTTCGAATGAAATATACTTATTTTGTCTGTTGTACAAGGCAGTATTGCTCGCGCTTATCACCTTGGAGCTGAGCGCGGCATCCGTGCTGATGATTTCAGCAATCGAACTCAACGACGCATCGTCATGGTTGCACATGTCCAGAACGCGTAAAAGTATGTGCGGCAAGGTCGGGAGATTCTTGATCTCCATGGAGCGAATGAAGTTGGAGGCAGTTGAAGTCATATGCGTCTTTTTATAATTAGATAATTAAATCGCATTTGAGATTTTATACTACGCAAATTTATTGTAAAGCCCTAAATTATATATAATTTAGCAACTTACGGAAATAAACGAGGCCGATTTTTCCAAAAGTCATGGACGGGATAAAACCTTACGGCCACCAAGGCAGAGAATTAGCCCTTTTGCTCGTTTCGGGCCGGGAAAAAGGCGGAATTTTTTTGAGCGGGATAAATATTAAAATTAATGCAGTCTGGCGCTATACAGCGTTTTGCTGTTTATTTTATCAAACGATAATGCACTCGTCAGACTAACGCTGTATCTTTGAGTATCCCGGATTTGTGAAGGAACGACTCGTCTCTCTTCAGGTATTTTTACGCCGAAACTCCGCCAGCAGCATTATGCCGGCCAACAGTAGAGCCATCCTGTTTCCCCATAATACGAAAGGAGTCGATCCTTTGTAACCCTGCGCCGCGCCGTTCAGGGTGGCGCGTGTAAATACCGGTAAGTGCGCCAGCACGATGCCGCGGTTGTTGATAATTGCAGTAACGCCGGTATTGGTGGCGCGCAGCATGTACCGCCCGGTTTCCAGAGCGCGCATTTGCGAGATCTGCAGATGCTGCCAGGGCGCAATGCTGTCGCCGAACCATGCGTCGTCGGTAACGTTAACAAGCAGGCTTGCCGACGGCAGCTGATGGATGATTTCTTCGCCGAAGACGTCCTCGTAACATACGTCGGCAGCTACGCGCTGACCGGAAATACGCAAGGGTTGCTGATAGCTGCTGCCGCGGGAAAAATCCGACAGGGGAATCTGCAGGATCTCGATTATTCGCCCGAACAGAGGTTTAAAGGGAATGAATTCGCCCAGCGGCACCAGATGAAATTTACGGTAGACCTGCGTGGCGGAAACGCCGAAACTCATTACGCTATTGTAATAGTTATCGTCTGCGGTCTGCTCCGGAATTCCCAGCAAGACATCGCCGCCGTTTTTACGGCCGTCGGCGGCCAAGGCATCCAGATAGCTTTTGGGAACCTCGTCATAAAACTCAGGAATAGCCGTTTCCGGCAATATCGTCAGCCGTGCATGGCTGGCGTCTGCCATTGCACGATAAATCTGCAGGGTAGACGCGGTATGCCCGGGTTGCCATTTGACGGACTGGCTGATATTGCCTTGCAGCAGGCTCACGCTGACCGGCGGCCCGTAAGGATGGGTCCAGTGCACCTGCTGTAAGCCGATTCCGGCGCCCCAGACGATAGCGATAAGCATAAGATAGCGCGGCGGTTGATGAGCCAGACTGGCAGCGCTCCACGCCAGCAGCAGCGAGATGCCGAATACGCCCAGTATGGGAGCATAGCCCGCCAGCGGGCTGACCGGAACCTGCGAATACCCCGCGGCAAGCCAGGGGAATCCTGTGAATATCCATCCGCGGACCCATTCCTGTAGCATCCAGACAGCGGCAATTCCCCATGGAGTAAGCACTAACTTGCGTTGATGCATATAGCCCGCGGCGGCCGGAAACAGCGCGAGGAAGGCCGCAAACAAAAAAGTCGCCAGCGCGGCCAGTGGCGCAGACATGCCGCCATAATCGTGCAAACTGATATAAATCCAGGATACGCCCGCGCCGAAATATCCCAGCCCAAAGATAAACCCGGTCCATGCGCTATATGCCCGCTCGCGCTGCCATAAGGTAAATAATCCGATCAGGGTCAACAGCGGCATGAAAAACCAGCCTGCCGGCGCAAACCCCAATACGCTTGCCGCGCCCAGGAACAGCGCAGGAGCGGCGAATTTGATAGCGGTCTTAATGCGTAGCGGCAAAATCCATCATCCGTTGTATCGATAATCCGGCGCGATGACGGGTAGTTTCTTCGATCAAAATTTCATTGCTGCCGGTTTCCAGCACCCGGGCGAGATTTTTCAGGCCGTTCATCGCCATCCACGGACAATGTGCACAGCTTTTGCACGTAGCGCCCTTTCCCGCGGTCGGAGCCTCCAGGAATAGCTTGCCGGGAGCTGCCGCGCGCATTTTATGAAAAATACCGTTATCCGTCGCTACGATAAAAGTGCGATTGGACATGGTCTGGGCGGCGCGAATAATTTGCGTGGTGGAGCCGACGACATCGGCGAGTGCAACGACCGCAGCGGGAGATTCGGGATGCACCAGCACGGCCGCATCGGGGTATTGCTGTTTCATCGCCGCCAGCTCGCTGGCTTTGAACGCTTCATGCACTACGCACGAACCTTGCCACAACAGCATGTCGGCTCCCGTTACATCGCGTACGTATTCGCCCAGATGCCGGTCGGGCGCCCACAGGATTTTTTTGCCTTGAGCGTGCAGATGCTGGATGACTTTAACCGCGATGCCCGAGGTAACAACCCAGTCGGCGCGGGCTTTAACGGCAGCCGAGGTGTTTGAATACACCACGACGACCCGGTCGGGATGCTGGTCGCAGAATACGCTGAAAGCGTCAGCCGGGCAGGCGAGATCGAGGGAGCATTCCGCCGCTGTTTCAGGCATTAGTACGCGTTTTTCCGGGTTGAGTATTTTTGCCGTTTCGCCCATGAATTTGACTCCGGCGACGATCAGTGTCCCGGCCTTGTGCGCATGGCCGAACCGCGCCATTTCGAGCGAATCGGAAACACAGCCGCCGGTGCTTTCGGCCAGATCCTGGATATCGGCAGACGTATAATAATGGGCGATGAGCACGGCGTCCTGCTGTTCGATCAAATCCCGGATGCGTACAACCAGGCTGCCGCGTTCGGCGTCTTCCAGCTGTTCCTCCTGCATGGGCGGCGCAATAATGCGGGGAACGGCCGGAAACGGTATGACAGGTCGAATAGACATGATGATCTCGCTAGCGTATGTAATGTAAGGTGCCGGGTCGAGCAAGGCGATACAGTTTGGCCGGCCGGTGATTGCAGCCTTGCTGGGTCGCTCCCGATTCGGCCAGCAAATTCAGCGATAAAATATATTTGCGGAAATTGCGTTTATCCAGCGATTCGCCGCGAATGATTTCATAGACTTTCTGCAATTCACCCAACGTAAAGGTTTCTGCCATCAAACTGAAGGCTACGGTCGAATAATCCAGCTTGGCGCGCAGACGCTGTTGCGCCATTGCTATGATTTCATCGTGATCGAAAGCCAGTTCCGGTAGCGCGTTCAAAGCAAACCAGCGCACTTCCGCCGCGTCCGAACCGGCAATAGGCGCCAGAATTTCGGCGGGCGCAAGCGCGTAGTAAGCCACGCTGATAATGCGCTCGCGCGGATCCCGGTCCGGCTTGCCGAAAGTATAAAGCTGTTCCAGAAAAACGCCGGTAATGCCGGTTTCTTCCGCCAGCTCGCGCAACGCGCAATCTTCCAGGCATTCATCCGGGTCGACAAAGCCTCCGGGCAAAGCCCATCCGCCCTGAAAGGGCTGCGAACGGCGGCGTATCAGCAAAATCGCAAGGGTATCGTCGATGATCGTAAACAGCGCGATATCGGTAGTAACCGCCGGATGCGGATAATCGTAGCAATAGTCAGCCATGAGATTAAGTGTATAAAGTACACTAATATGATAGTGTCGATTTGACACCATGTCAACCTGCAATGATCGCCGCAGCAGAAAATTTTCGTATCTGGCGGCAGGTTTGATATTATGACGGCTATCCATACGCGTTAATTTCCGCTCTGCGGCCAACCACGGGATTCCAGCGCCGCGCCTGATCCATGTCCATCAATTATTATTTGAATCTGCTATTGGAAGTGATGCTGCCCATGGCCTTGCTGGTCCTGGCCGGCGCCTGGTGGCGGCGCAGCCTGGGCGAGGACGGAGTACGCGCCGTACGTAGGTATATCAGTACGATAGCCATAAATCTGTTTGCGCCGGCGTTGCTGTTCGCTGCGGCGGCCAGCGCGCATATTACGGCGCAGCTGTTATCGGTACCCCTGCTGCTGGCATTAAGCATTATTTTTGGCGGCGCAAGCTTGTATCTCGTTTTTTACCAGACCCCGCTAGGCCGGAATTTATCGGATAAGACGAAGGCGGCATTATTATTGTGCGGCATGTTCGGTAATGTTCTGTTCATGGGGTATCCCCTGCTCCATTACCTGTTTGGCGAAGAAGGCGGCCGTTACGCAGCATTCGCCGATATGGGCGCCTCCACGCCTTTGCTCTGGAGCCTGGGCGTCTGGATAGCCGTGCGTTCGGGCGGTAAAACCGCGTCCCGGGTCAATCCGGTTAAAGCGTGGCTGATGTTGCCGCCGGTCTGGTCGTTTATCGTCGGGATAGCAGTCAGCCTCTCGGGCTGGACGGTAACGCCGCTCATTCACGCTGCACGGATGATCGGCCAGCCGACCGTTCCCATTATGCTGCTGATGCTGGGTTTGTCTATTCCGTGGAAGCGGCTGGTGCCCGGTCCGGCGGTTTGGCTGGTCGTAGCCGTCAAGTTGCTGTTGTTGCCGATGACCGTCTGGCTGATATCGCGTTTCTGGCTCGGCACTTTGCACAACGCCCAAATTGCGGCAGTGATCGAAACCGGCGTTCCTACCATGCTGATGTCGCTGAGCCTGGCCGATCGCTATCAGCTTGATGTGGAAACGGCTGCGTTAACGATTGCATGGACGGCGCTGCTGTTTTTGTTTACCCTGCCGCTATGGTTATGGATATTGCTTTGATACAGCTTTGCAGATTTGCAGACGATGAGGAAAAAACATGAGTTTGATTATTCAACCCGGCGGCACGGCATCGTCAGGGCCGATCGCAAAACACGTTGCGCTTAAAACCAAAGCCGGAGAAAAGGTGAGCGCCGAACTGACCTTGCAAGACGAAAACGGGCGCGCCAGTGCGGCGGAATATATTAATCATTTATATAAGTCCATCAAGGAAAAACTGGGAGAAGTCGTTATTGCCCAACTCGGCGATGGCGCGGACCCCTACAATATTCCCGAGCTGAAAAAACAGATACTGTTCATCGCCGCATTCCACGATTCGATGTTCGGTACGTTTAACCATACCAGTTCCTTGCCGGAAAAAGAGCGTACCGAATTCATCGAGATTTTTTTGCTGGCGGTCGCTACGCTCATTCCCGGCACATCGATACTGGTAGACCTGGCCAAGGGCAGCGTTGTGGAAGGCGCAGGACTGAATTAACCGACTTTTATACGGCGAGCATTACTTCATGCACTTACATATTTTAGGTATCTGCGGGACATTTATGGGCGGCGTTGCGGCCATTGCCCGAGCGGCGGGCCATCGTGTTACCGGTTGCGACGCAAACGTCTATCCGCCGATGTCGGACCAACTGGGTGCGCTGGGTATAGAGCTGATGCAGGGCTACGACCCCGCGCAACTGGAACTGAACGCCGATGTTTACGTGATAGGTAATGTGGTCACGCGCGGCAATCCCTTGATGGAAGCAATATTGAATCGCGGATTGCCGTATATTTCCGGCCCGCAATGGCTGGCCGAACAAGTGTTGCGCGATAAGTGGGTACTCGCTGTCGCCGGCACGCACGGCAAAACCACGACTTCCGCCATGCTCGCCTGGATACTGGAACAGGCGGGTCTGCAGCCCGGTTTCCTGATCGGCGGCATCCCGCAGAATTTCGGTATTTCCGCACGGCTGACCGAATTGCCGTTTTTCGTTATCGAAGCCGACGAATACGATACGGCTTTTTTCGACAAGCGTTCCAAGTTTGTGCATTATCGTCCGCGCACAGTGATTCTGAACAATCTGGAATTCGACCACGCCGATATATTTGCCGATCTGGCAGCCATAGAAACCCAGTTTCATCATCTGGTGCGCACCGTTCCCGGCGAGGGGCTGATTATCGCCCCGCAGGCGGAAGCCAGCCTGCAACGCGTTTTAGCGCGAGGCTGCTGGACGCCGGCGGAGTATTTCGGCATGGCGGACGGCTGGCAGGCCGAAGGTGGCGAATCGGCCTTTGCGGTGTACTTTAAAGGAATAAAACAGGGTGAGGTGGATTGGCCGTTGATCGGGGCGCACAATGTACGCAACGCCCTGGCCGCTATCGCCGCCGCCCGGCATGCGGGCGTTGCCGCCGCCGTTGCCTGTACAGCCCTGGGCAGCTTCGAAAATGTCAAACGCCGCATGGAAGTGCGCGGCACAGTCAACGGGATAACGGTTTATGACGATTTTGCCCATCACCCCACCGCAATCGCTACTACGCTGAACGGGTTGCGGCGTAAAGTCGGCAGCGCGAGAATACTGGCGGTGCTCGAACCCCGTTCCAATACCATGAAACTCGGGACGATGAACCGGGAATTGCCCGCCAGCCTGCAAGCTGCCGATGCGGTATTCTGTTACAGCGCCAATCTGTCGTGGGACGCGCAGGCGGTATTTTCCGGCATGGGCCCGGTCGCCCGGGTCTGCGGCGATATGAATGCGCTGATCGATGCCGTGGCGGCCGAAGCGCGCTCCGGCGATCATGTCCTGATTATGAGTAACGGCGGTTTCGGCGGAATACACGAAAAACTGTTGCAGGCATTGAGGGACGGAATCGCGCTGGCTCCGTAAACCGTCTGCAAGCGCGATCGGTCGGTCATGCGTTGTCGGGATGAGACGGGCGCTCAAGTTCCGCCAGTAATTTTTCTATCAGGGCGCGCCCTTTTGCGCTCATGCCGCGCGTGAGCAGATCGATATCGCGTTCGCCATTTACCATCCGGTATAAATTTCCGCCTAATTTCGCCATATCGCCACCGGCTTTGACCATTTGTTCGGCCATATTGGCCAGTGCCGCAGCGGCAGCGGCATCGCCGTGCGCGGAAGCGAAAACCATTTCGGCCAGGCCGGGTGCCGCAGCATCGGGATCGGCCGACTGCGCCGGATCGGGTAGCGTGGTGGGTTCCTGGATGCCGCGCAGTATCGCTTCCACAATAATACGTTCGTCGTCGTCGAGGCTGGCATAAACGCCGCTGTCGCGCCGCCCGGCTATCACCAGTCTCAATGCTGCGACCAGTTTGCCCCAGCCCTGCCGTTCCGCTTGCGTCAGCACCGGCTGCAATTCAGCCATCAAATGCGGTTGCGTGCATGCGGTCGCTACGCCGTGTATGAATGCGGCGTACGTATTGATTACCTGTTGAGTGCGGTCGGGCAAGGCCATGATAGAGGGCGTAGAGATGAATGGGAGTTATTGTACGCTGCATGGCCGGCCAGTTACAGAGGGCCGGGCACCGATATGAAACCGCAGGCCGGTCCTGAGGGGTGTAACCAGGATCAGCCGGTCAGGGCGGAAGCGTTGAGCGCCGGTGCCGTGTCGAGGATTTGTCTATAAAAATCGCTTACCTGGCTGGCCATGCGCGGCGCGCTCCATTCGAGTGCATGATGCCGGGCTTCGGCGCTCAGGCGGGCGCGAAGCCCGGCGTCGGACAACACATCGTACAAGGCGGCGGCAAAACCGACCGGGTCGTCCGGCGCTACGCGGCAGCCCTTGCCTGCCGCAAGAATATCGCGAGTGCCCATGATTGCGGTCGATACGACAGGCACGCCGAGCGCCATCGCTTCGAGCAATACCAGACCCTGTGTTTCGGTGCGCGACGCAAACACGAAAGCGTCGCCTGCCAGATAACAGGCGGGCAACTCGGTAGCCCGTTCCAGGTAGCCGACAAACAGGACGTGCCCGGACAGGTTCAATCCATCCACCATGCGCTTGAGTTTGGCTTCTGCCGGCCCCTCCCCGGCGATGATCATCAATACGTCGGGCAGCCCATGGCGCAATTGAGACAGCATGATCAACAGGAATTCGATATTTTTTTCGAACGCAACGCGACCTACATAAACGATTACAGGGCGGTCCAGGGCGATGCGATGCTTATGCCGGAACGAATGATGGTCGCAATAATCGAAATCCGACAGCTCTATCCCGGTAGGAATGATCTTCCTGAACGTATCGACGCCGTATCGCTGCAGGGTTTCTTCCATCGCGATAGAGGGCAGGATGAGCCCGTCTATCTGGGCGCATTGCCGGCGGGAAAAATGCCTTGCCGCATAGCGCATGAGCGATTTCGGCAGAAACGGAATGTAGTGATACAGATATTCTTCGAAAAACGTATGATAGGTTTCGACGCAAGGGATACCGAAGCGTTTCGCTAATCGCAGTCCGGTATAATGAGCCTGAAACGGAGTATGGATATGAACCAGATCGAAAATCTGTCCTTTCAGCAATTCAGGCAGGCATTGCAGCTCGGAAGAATTCATGAGCCGGTCTTCGGGATCCATCAGGACTTTGCGACCGCCAATGCGAATAATATCGGTTTCCGGGGTTTCGTTCTTTCCGTAGGAAGGCACGACCAGAGTCACCGAATGGCCCAGGGCTTTCAGTTCGCGCCGTAATGTCATGATCGACGTCGAAACGCCATTGACTCTGGGGAAATACACATCCGACACCATCAAAATGTTCATTAAGCAATCCGATACGTTATTTAAGAGATTTGTAACAAACTTTAATGACGGGCGTATGACAGAGGGCGGAATTGCGATCTTGATTGAGGCAGGAAATCCCTCTGGAATGGTGTTATTCGTGCGTGTACTATAAATTACAGCTGCCTATAACGGCAATACCGGGCAGGCCTGAGGTATCGAGATCCTGTCGCATACCGGGGACTCCTGCGAGTCCCCGGGCGGCATTATTTCCGTCGTGCGGCTTTGGCGGCGCGTTCTTTGCGCGCCTTGGCGATTAATTGGTCCAGCGTACTGAACAAGGCGGCTTCACTGCCGGTCATGGATTCGGAAGTCGAATATTTGCCATCGACGATAAAGGTGGGAACGCCCGTGATTTTGGCGTCGCGGGTCAGCTGGTAGGCGCGCATGACTTTACTTTGTACCCCGAATGACTGGTAGGCATTGATGAATGCCTGTTTATTCATGCCTATCATGCCGGCCCAGTTGAAAATATTGCTTTCCTGGCTGGTGTCCAGGCCTTCGAGATGGATCGCATTAAATAAATCGTCATGATATTTATTCACCACGCCCAGGGCTTCCATCGCATAATAGGTTTTTGCCAGCGGTACCCAGGATGCGTTTAATACCGCGGGAATCCGCCGGATAGCGACGTCTTTGGGAGCTTTTTTAATCCAGGCATTGAGGGCGGGTTCGAGGTTGAAACAATGCGGGCAGTGATACCAGAAAAATTCGGCGACTTCGATTTTGTCGGGTGTATCGGTGCCGATTTCCGGACTGAGGATGGTATAGTCCTTATCGACCGTTATCGCGGCATCTGCGCTGCCGAACGGCAAAAATGCGATTAAAAACAGACTGCATATCAGGATTACGCGACGAAAAGGCATACTGATCTCCTAAGATTTATTTTGGTGCGGAAGACATGGCGTCGGACGGGCTCTTGATTTTTACCAAGGTAGTATTAATGTTGTTTTGTGCAAGGTTTGCCTGAATCTTTTTAAGGTCTTCGGCTTTATACGGACCCAGCCGAACGCGATGCCAGATTCCCTTGTCAGGAATGTCTACGGTTTGGATGTCCGATTCGTAACCCATCAGGGCCAGACGCGCTTTCAGATTGTCGGCGTCTTCGGCATTCGGAAACGCGCCGGCTTGCAGGTAAAATTGTTCGGCAGCGGGAGCCTGGGTTTTGGCAGCGGTTTGGCCCGCGGACGAATTCTGGTTTCCGGGCAAAATCTTGTAAAAATCGAATCGCGGCGAATTGACGGTAGCCGTCGCCTTAGCCAGCGGATCGATGACCTGATCGCTGGACGGCCTCGCTTGCGGCTTGCCGTTGGCAGCTTTATTGGCAGTTGCGGCGCGTTCCGCAAACGGATTGCTGTGTCCTACCCATACCGCTACGGCGACGGCGGCAGCTACGCCTACCAGTATGCCTATCATGATGCCCGACCAGACGGAACCGCCTTTTTTTCTGGGTTGGGAGCGAGATTGAGTAGTACGTGCCATGTTTTCCTCTACATTTGCGCCGGGCATGAAATGCCGAGCATAGTTAAACCGTTGCGTAAAACACTGCGCGTCGCGAGGATCAGCGCCAGGCGGGCATGCCGGATTAGTGTGTCTTCGACCAGAAATTGTTCCGCGTTGTAATATGCGTGCAGGGCCGCAGCAATATCCTTGAGAATATAGGCGACGGCATGGGGCGCCAGGTCGCGTGCTGCCGTTTCGATGACATCCGGATAATCAGCCAGACGCCGCAACAGGTCCACCTCGTAGCGGCTCGTCAGGGGACTGCAATCCGCTCCGGACAATACCGATGTATCGCCGCCCCATTGCGCCAGGACGCTGCAGATTCGCGCGTGGGCGTACTGGATATAATATACCGGATTGTCGCTGGTTTGCGATTTTGCCAGGTCCAGGTCGAAATCCAGATGCTGGTCGGATTTGCGCAGTACATAAAAAAACCGCGCCGCATCGTTGCCGACTTCATGACGCAGTTCGCGCAAGGTGACAAATTCGCCCGAGCGCGTGGACATGGCGGCTTTTTTGCCGTTGCGGTACAGTACCGCAAATTGCACCAATGCTACCGTGAGCTGGTCCGGATTGCGCCCCAGCGCTTGCAGCGCGCCTCTTACGCGGGAAATGTAGCCGTGATGGTCTGCGCCCCAGACATCGATCATCCAGTCGAAACCGCGTTCCAGCTTGTTGACGTGATAAGCGATATCGGAAGCGAAATAGGTATATAAGCCGTTGTCTCGCAGCACTACCCGGTCTTTTTCATCGCCGAAACGGGTGGAACGAAACCATTTGGCGCCGTTTTGTTCGTAAATATGTCCGGCAGCTTCGAGTTCGGCCACTATCCGCTGCACGACGCCGGTATCGTAGAGCGATTGTTCCGAGAACCAGCAATCGAATTCCACGCCGAATTCGTGCAGGTCGAGACGGCAGTCGCTTAATTGTGCAGCGAGCACAAAGCCGTGTATTTCCAGATAATCCTCTTCGCCCAACAAGGCTTTGGCGTTGGCGATCAACTGATCCAGATGCGCGTCGGGCGCCTGCTCAAAATCCGGTACCGACGCAAACACGGCCGCCGTTTCGCGATGATAGCGCCGCGCTTGCCGGCGGTAAATTTCTTCCGCCATGCTGCGCACATAATCGCCTTGATAGGAATTCGCCGGAAACGCTACGGATTCTCCGCACAAGCTCAAATAGCGCAGCCACGTCGACAGCGTGAGAATATCCATTTGCCGTCCGGCGTCATTGACGTAATATTCACGGGACACCGAATAGCCCGAGGCCGCCAGCAGATTGGACAGGCTGGCGCCGTAAGCCGCACCGCGGCCGTGCCCGACATGCAGCGGCCCGGTAGGATTGGCCGACACGAATTCGACCTGTACGGTTTTGCCGGCACCCGACCGGTTTTGACCGTATTGGTCGGCTTGCGCCAGAATATGCGCCACAACCTGCTGCTGGGCGCCCGGTTGCAGAAAAATATTGATAAATCCGGCCCCGGCGATTTCCGTCTTGAGTATCCACTCCGAAACGGGAAGCGCCGCCTGAATCTGTAGCGCGACATCGCGGGGGTTGCATCGCAGGCGCTTCGCCAGTTTCATCGCCAGATTGCAGGCATAATCGCCGTGCGCCGCATCGCGCGGACGATCGATCTCTATCGTGATATCCGTTATTTCAGCCGAAATCCGGTTCAGTGCATCGGTAAACAAAACGTAAAGATGAGATTTAATATCGGTATACGGAGTCAACATGGTGCTGCCTGAAGAAAAGATGCGTCATTATAGCTGCCTGTCGCCTATTCAACAAAATAACGCTATGTATAACGCTATGTCGCGGTCACGATTTCTGGTATCCGTCAGTATTTTAATGCGACGGTGAGCGGCATGCTGCCGATATTCCTCGGCGTAATCGGGAACGCCCCGTTTACGCTCGATAATTTAATTATTTTTTGCCGGGCTCCTTTGCGCAGAGGCGGGTTTGGTGTTTACCGGGTGCGGCAACGCCCATTTCGGTGCCGTTATCGGGTATCGTTGTAATCGGTCGCGGTGGCGGGAAATGAGCCAGCGCTTGTTAGCAAGTCAGCTTCGTTCATTGAGAGCATTCTATGTCCAGCCAGCCTTTTTCACGACTTAATCCCCTGAATTTTTTGCAGACATTCGTTGTTCAAAGCCTGGAATCGAACGATAAAAACGGAGAAAAACCGTCGCCTCTGGGCAGGATCGAACAGCTGGGGCTGAATGCGGCGGCGTGTTTCGAAGCCGCTTATCGGGAAGAGCGCGTGCTGGAAGGCGCGCTGGACCATGCCCAGTATGCCGACATGATCGTAGAAATAAAAAATAAAATAGGCGGTGGATTTTCCCGCGCTTCCAGCGAGCCGGGGATGGTGCGCGTTATCAACAGTCGCTGCCCGTTTGGCGATGCGGTCCGGCATGCCCCCGAATTATGCCAGATGACTTCCAGCGTGTTCGGCGGTATTGCGGCACGCAATTTCGGTTATGCGAAAGTCCTGTTGGACAAGCGCATCGCCGTCGGCGACGGCCTCTGCGAAGCCCGTATATATATTGACCCGGAGCAGGCCGCCCAACATTCGGGCGATGAATACCACCATAAGGGAGAGATCATCGTCGGCAAATCGGCTTATGCGGAAGTGGGCATGCGCATAGAAAAACGGATGAGCAAAGTCTGGTGCGGCATCCCGGCAAGAAAATCCGGTAGCCCCGGCAGTCCGGGCCTGGTGGCCAGATCGCCGGGCATGTGCAAAGCGCTGGAAGTTGTGGAAGTGGTTGCGCCGACGAAAGCCAGTGTGCTGATTACCGGAGAGACGGGGGTTGGCAAGGAAGTAGCGGCTCGCGCCATTCATGCCATGAGCGAACGCTGGAACAATAAATTCGTGGCGGTAAATTGCGGCGCTATTCCGGAAAACCTGGTGGAAAGCGTTCTGTTCGGTCACGAGCGCGGCGCGTTTACCGGCGCTTACGAAGTGCATCACGGTTTTTTTGAGCGCGCGGATAAAGGAACGCTGTTCCTCGACGAGATCGATTCGCTGCCGTTATTGGCCCAGGCCCGATTGTTGCGGGTGCTGCAGGAAAACGAATTCGAACGGGTGGGGGGCAAGCAGTGCCTGACTGCCGATGTCAGGATCGTCGCTGCTGGCGGCAACCAACTGGACAAGCTGATCGCGCAGGGCCTTTTTCGCCTCGATCTGTATTATCGTCTCAATGTCGTGCCAATCTACATTCCGCCATTGCGCGAGCGGCCGGAAGACATTCTGCCTCTGGCCGAAATGATGCTGTCCAGGTTGTCGGAGAAATATCACAAGCGCATACACACGCTGAGCCGGCAAGCCGTGGCACAACTCATGGCTTACGGCTGGCCGGGAAATGTCCGGGAACTGGAAAATATTCTGGAGCGGTCGTTTATATTTGCTGCCGGAGCGGAATTGGAGCAGGTCATGCTGCCTGAAGCGGCGTCCAGCACGCCGGGCATGCCGGAACATGCTGGATCCGGCACCGCGTCGCGGACGCTGAAGGCAGCCCGAAAACATGCTGCAGATAAAGCGGAAGAAACGATGCTGAAAGAGTTGCTGGAGAAATTTGGAGGGAACATCAGCAAGGTTGCGAAATCGATCGAAATAAGTCCGCGCGCAGTACATCAAAAATTGTCCCTGCACCGCATCGACCCCAAAGTTTTTCGGCTTCCGCCGGCCTGATGGCGAAGCATGCGTCTCTTTTGGGCAATGAAATTTTCGTTTCTTGCTCCCGGCGGTAAAGATTTCACGGGAAATAATACTTCACATGAGAAGTTTTTGTTAAATTCAAATAACCATTTGATTCATTAATGTTTTTCATGAAATTGTATCTGCAGGCAGTCGGGCAGGAATATCGAACCCCGCACCAGTTTTTATAAGTCTTTGATTAAAAAATACTATTTTCTGGCATGAAGTTTGCTAAAAGTCATGGGCCGAGACGATGCAGGCTTTAGGTTTTCGGTATTCGCAAGTTCACTCATGGAGGAATTGAATATGTTGCTTAAAGAAAAACTGACGACCAGCGTGGCTGCCTATGAGCATTGGTCAAAACGGCGGCGCTACGGCCCCGACGGGGCGAATAATCTTAATCTGTGGGTTCTGGCCTGTATGGACGAACGGCTGCCGGTGGACGAAGCGCTCGGTATCCATGTAGATACCCCGGCCGGCGGGGGCGATGCGCATTGTTTCCGGAATGCGGGCGGGATTGTGACCGACGATGCGATACGTTCAGCCATGCTGACATGCAATTTTTTCGGAACCAGGGAGATCGTTATCGTGCAACATACGCAATGCGGCATGCTATCGGCGAACGCGCACGATTTGGAAAAAAGCTTCCGCGATCGGGGGATCGATACCGATAATCTGGTGCTGGATCCTACCCTGCCGGAATTGAAGCTGGGAAAGGGCAGCTTCGCCAAATGGATAGGCATGATGGACGATGTGGATGTCAGTTGCATGAAAACCGTTGAAGCATTTAAAAATCATCCGCTTATACCAAAAGACATCGTAGTCAGCGGCTGGATTTGGGAAGTCGAGACGCGCCGGCTGAGGGCGCCGACCCTTGATCCCGCGGCGCGTGCAAGAACCGATGCGACCGCAGCGCAGTTCGGCGTCAAAACCAAACAGCCCGCCCGCTGGGCATAAGGTTTCCTGCTGAGCCGGTGTCGCCGCGGACCTGCGGAGATGCCGGCTTAGAATAAGTAGTCTGTCCGGTAAAGATAACAGAAAAGGATTTCAGATGCCGACTTACGATTACGAATGCACGCAATGCCGTATCCGCCTTGAAATAAGCCATTCGATTAAGGCGAATAGTCCGTATTGCCCGTCGTGCGGGGGCGCTCTGGTCAAACTGATTCTGACCGCTCCCGCCATGCACGGTTATATGGCGTACGGCAGGGAGCAGGCGATGCGCTCGCTGGAACCGAAAGCAGGGACGGTAAAAACACATCGGCATGGACCGGGGTGCGGGTGCGGTTAGCGGCGCCGGCAGGCGGTCATATCTCCAGCGGATCGACATCCATATGCCAGCGCAGCTTGGCAGCGCGCAAGCGATACAGCAAAGTTGTCCACGAGCTTAAAAATCCCTGGAGCGCGCGTCGGTTCGGCGATTGCACTAACAATAAGGCGCGTTCGAGGTTCGCCTTGCGAGGCATGATTGCCGGAGTGGGATCGAATAAAGTTATCTCTGGAATCTGGGGTGCGCAATTGTGCGCGAGGCCGAGAAAAGCCAGCGCGTCGGCCAGTTGCAGCGCTTCCGCGCGCAACACGGCTTGATAGATAAACGGCGGAAATCCGGCGTTACGCCGTTCGTCCAGCAAGGTTTGGGCATAGCCGGCATAATCGTGGCGCTGTAATGCACGGTATAAAGGATGATCGACGAATTCGGTCTGAATCAGCACTTCGCCGGGATACTGGGCGCGGCCGGACCGGCCGCTGACTTGCATGAGCTGGGCAAACATGCGTTCGGCGGCCCGAAAATCCGTGCTGTATAAAGCGTTATCGGCTCCGATGACGCCGACCAGAGTCAGATTGGGAAAATCGTGACCCTTGGCGAGCAACTGGGTCCCGACAAGAATATCCGCTTCGCCGCGACGTATCGTTTGCTGCATGCTTTCCCAGCTGCCTTTGGCTTGGGTGCTGTCGCGGTCTATGCGCAAAACGCGGGCGGCGGGGAATCGTTCCTGTAAAACCTGCTCCAGACGTTGCGTGCCGAGGCCGCTGGGGGTGAGATCGATATTGCCGCAGTCCGGGCAGGACTGGGCTATGGCTTGCGCGTAGCCGCAATGATGGCAGCGCAATTGCCGCGCGCGCAGATGGACGACCAGATGCGCCGAACACCGCTCGCAAGCCGCCGCCCAGGCGCAGGCGCGACAGACCAGCGTAGGCGCATAGCCGCGTCGGTTAATGAAGATCAGGCTTTGCTGGTTTTTCTGCAGGCGCATTTGAATCGCGTCTGCCAGAGGAGGCGAAAGCCCGTCAGGCGATTTCCGGGTGCGGCTGTCGATCAGACGTATCGCAGGCAATTGCGCCGCAGCAATTGCCCGGTTTCGTAAACTCAATAGTTTGTAGCGGCCGCTGTGAGCGTTATGCCAGCTCTCCAGTGACGGCGTAGCCGACCCCAGCACGACCGGGCAAGCGCGGTGCTGGGCGCGCAGAATGGCGACATCACGAGCGACATAACGCAAATTTTCCTGCTGATAAAATGAGCTGTCGTGTTCTTCGTCGACGATGATCAGCGCTAGTTCAGGCAACGGCGTAAAGACGGCAAGTCGCGTGCCCAGGACGATGCGCGCGCGCCCTTCTGAGGCGGCTAGCCAATGCTGCAGGCGTTCGCGTTCGTTCATGCCGCTATGGAGGACGGCGATCAGCGTATCGGTGAACCGCGCTCGAAATAATCCTATCAACTGGGGCGTCAGGTTGATTTCCGGTACCAGTATCAGGACTTGACCGCCCTGATCCAAAACGGCTTGCGCGGCGTGCAAATAGACTTCCGTCTTGCCGCTGCCGGTGACGCCATGCAGCAGAAACGGCCGAAAACGGGCGAGTTCCGAGACTATTTGAACCAGCGCGGCTTCCTGTTCGGAATTTAGCGAAGGGGGAGCGGCGGCAGCCGTAGGCAAAACTTCGTCCGTCTTGTCCGCAACGGGTTGCTGTTCGATCCAGGACAGCGTTAGCCAATCGTTGAGCGTGCTGCGGCAGCCGGTCGAAATCTCCGCCAGTTCAGCGGTTTCGTGCCAGTTTCCATCGAGAAGGCATGCATACAAAGCCCGCTGGGCGTAAGCGCGGGACGGCAGCCGGGCTGCCGCTAACCGGCCTGCCGCAGTTATCCGCCAGCAATATGGCGTTCTGGCCGTTGCAATACGTGTTTTGCGCAACGCAAGCGGCAAGGCTGCCAATACCGTAGGTCCCAGCGGATAATGATAGTACTCGCTACAAAAATGCAGCAGCCTGAGAATTTCTTCCGGAAGCACGGGCGCTTCGTCGAGCACGGCGGAGAGGCTTTTGAGCTGATGCACGGGATGCAGGGATTCGGTTTGCAACCGTATTACCACTCCGATGAGTTCCTTGCGGCCGAAAGGTACGCGAACTCTGCGCCCTGTATCGGCCGGGGTGAGCGTGGGCGCGACATAATCGAACAGTTTCGGTACCGGGAGATCCAGCGCGATTTGGGCTATCAAGGGTGGCATGCGAGCATTTTAGCGTAATTTTGTCATGCCGCTGCATCCCGGCTTATGCCGATTCATCGTATCGGCGACCGACGTCGCGCATTGTCAGACGCAGTGCGCCGTTTTTCGCATGCGGCAGTCATTAAACGTTCAAAAATTTTTAACGCAAATGACTTCTCTTAGTTGCAGAATAGCTGCCATGAATGACGATTTTTTATTGCAGATATTTGTTCCTCGCCCTCAGCCTTTGCGCATTGCGCTGGTGACCGAGACTTATCCGCCGGAAATAAACGGCGTGGCGATGACGCTGGGACGCCAGGTCGCCGATTTACAGAATCGCGGTCATCAGATCCAGCTGATCCGCCCGCGCCAGGGTTCAACAGACAAGGCCGTAAATAATTCCGGCCTGGAAGAAATATTAAAGATAGGCGTACCGATTCCGCGGTATGCCGGCTTGAAAATAGGCTTGCCTGCCAAATCCGCTCTGGTGCGCTTATGGCAATTAAAACGGCCCGATCTGGTTCATATCGCTACCGAAGGGCCGCTGGGCTGGTCGGCGTTAGCCGCAGCGCAGAAGCTCCGGCTTCCGGTCAGTACCGATTTCCATACCAATTTCCATACGTACAGCAAACATTACGGCGCTGCCTGGTTGCGGCGTCCTATCCTGGCGTATCTGCGCAAATTTCATAATAAAGCCTGTGTAACGCTCGTGCCGACCGAGGGAATGCGCCGCGAGCTCCAGGCGCACGGCTATCATAACCTCGAAGTCGTCTCGCGCGGCGTGGATACGGAACTCTTCAATCCAGGCCGCCGCGACTCCGGCTTGCGTTGCGAATGGGGCGCGGATGACGATACTCAGGTCGTGATCTATGTCGGCCGCATCGCTCCGGAAAAAAACCTTGCGCTCGTATTCAAGGCGTATACCGCGATGCGGGCAGTCAATTCGAAGAGCCGGCTAGTGATCGTAGGTGATGGTCCGGAGCGTAACCGTTACCAGGCCGAGTTTCCCGGCGCGGTATATTGCGGCATGCGTAGCGGAGAAGATCTGGCGCGCCATTATGCCTCGGCAGACGTTTTTTTGTTTCCAAGCCTGACTGAAACTTTCGGCAATGTCACGACGGAAGCCATGGCCAGCGGGCTGGCGGTGGTAGCGTATCGATATGCTGCAGCAGAAGCCTTGATTCGACACGGAGAAAACGGTATGTTAGCCTCCTACAACGATACGGAGAGATTTGTCGCCGCAGCTACCGAACTGGCGCTGGATCCCGTCCGCGCAAAACAGCTGGGTGTGAACTCTCATCAAACTGCATTGTCAATTTCATGGGATGTTATACATGATCGCTTTGAACGGGTATTGCATGCCATTATAGATAAGGAAGAATGCCGTGGAGAAGTTGAGCTGGCAGTGGATGGCTGAATGCGAAGCCGGGCTGACGCGACGGTTTAACCGTGCGGAACGCTATCCGGCCGTAATCTGGGTATTTCGACGTATCAGCCGATTGGGCGACGGCGTGTTCTGGTACGCGCTGATGATGGGCCTTTTTTTGTTTTACGGGCTATCGTCGCTCCATGTCATCGGGCAAATGGTCGTGGCAGGGCTGACCGCCACCCTGCTCTACAAATGGCTCAAGCACAAGACGCTGCGGCCTCGTCCGCATCATCAGTTCGGCAACATACATTGCCTTACAGCACCGCTCGACCGTTTCAGTTTTCCTTCCGGACACACTTTTCATGCGGTCACATTCAGCCTGGTGGCGATCTACTATTATCCGGAACTCGCCTGGATACTGGTGCCGTTCACCGTGCTGGTTGCGGCCTCGCGCCTGATACTCGGCCTGCATTATCCTACCGACGTTCTTGCGGGCGCCCTGTTGGGCGCTTCGGTTGCAATGCTCTCGTTTATCGTCTTTTGATTCTTGCCTATTGCCGGCATCGGTGAAAATTCAGGCGATATTACGGTAGCCTTCTACTCCGCTTCCTGTTTTTTTGGCATGCTATGTCAACGCTAAATAGGAATGTCCGCTTTTCTGCCAAGTAGAAATGTCCGCTTTCCTTTCATTTTTAAAAAATGTTGCTGCGCCCATCGGGAACGGACTTACCGATGGGCGTTGTTTTCCAGGGATGATTCG
>DASSZW010000108.1:0-16117 GCA_035713285.1 Burkholderiales bacterium | reverse complement strand
TGGTGGTGATGGGCCTGGTGCATCCGTCGAAGGTCAAACGCAACGCCCATGCGCAAGCCGGCGATAAATTGATACTCGGTAAGCCGCTGGGCGTCGGCATCATGTCGGCTGCTTTGAAAAAAGGCGCGCTCGACGCCGCCGGCTACGCCGCGATGATAGAAAATACGACGCGGCTCAATACGCCGGGTATCGCCTTATCCGATATGCCCGGCGTGCACGCGATGACCGACGTTACCGGTTTCGGTCTGCTGGGTCATTTGCTGGAAATGGCGCGCGGCGCCGGTTTGGGCGCCCGGCTCGATATGGCGCGCATTCCGGTTCTGCCGAATGTCCGGCAACTTGCCGAAAACGGCTTTGTGACCGGCGCTTCGGGACGCAACTGGGCCAGTTACGGTCACGACGTCGAACTTTCCGACTCCGCCACCCTGATACAGCAGGCGCTATTGAGCGATCCTCAAACCTCCGGCGGTTTGCTGGTCGCATGCGACGACGCAACAGTCGATGCGGTGCTGGCGCAGTTTGCCGGCGAAGGCTTCGCGCATGCAGCGGTGATCGGTGAAATGACGGCGGGACCGGCCAGGATCAAGGTTACGGTCTGAGCGTTTATCGATAGCGGAGTATAGACGTTATCGCTCATTCGTTTAATATCGTTTGCAAATCTTGCGCGAGCGCATCGAAAACCAGACCGATCCGGGCGCTGGAGCGCAATTCGCGGTGCGCCGTCAGCCATATTGGCATGTTGGCAACAGGCACGTCCTGAAGGACCCTTTGCATGTCGGGCCAGTGTTTTGCGACGGCGAGCGGAGCGAACCCGATACCCGCACCGGCCAGCGCCATTTGCCAGCCTACTATCTGATTATCGCAACGGAATGCGAAAAAATCCCGTTCTACCGGCAAACCAGCTTTGCGAAAACCGCGGAGCAAAATATCGGACGTATCCATGCCGATCCAGTTATATTCCGCTGCGCGGCTGAATTCGATCTTTCCATTCATGCGCTGCAGATAACCAGTATGCGCAAAGGCGCCTATGGCGACTTCGCCGATGCGTTTGGCTACCAATCCGCCCTGTCTCGGCCGGGTATGGCGGATAGCGATATCGGCTTGGCGTTCCAGCAGGTTTTCCACCCGGTTCGACGCCAAGAGTTCGATCTGGATCTGCGGCTGGTTTTGCCGTAGCCGGGCGAGAATTTTCGGCAGCACAAAGGCCGAAAACATTTCGCTTGCAGTCAATCGTACCGTACCGCTGGTTTGCTGCGTCTGCCCCAGGGCGACGAGCGATAAAGCCCGGGCGGCCGTTTCCATTTGCCGTGCCGCCGGCAGCAAGGATTTTCCGCCTGCCGTCAGCCGCACTCCGCGCGCCACCCTTTCAAATATTACAACGCCCAATATCGATTCCAGTTCGGCGATCTGCCGGCTTAAGGTCGGTTGGCTGCTTGCGAGCAATCGTGTCGCAGCGGTCAGCGATCCGGCATCGACGACTGCCAGAAATGCGCGCAGCAGGTTCCAATCGAGTTGAGAAACGGGCGAAGTAGCCGTCATATTCATAAATGCATAGCTAGTATTCAGATATGCCGATTGTGCCATATTGGATGGGCGCAGAGAATGGCGAAATTATCAATGAACGGGAATAATCATGATTTCAGATTCGTCATCGGTACTGATTCTGGGTGCGCACGGTCGTTTCGGCATGGCGGCAACTCACGCTTTTTTGCGGGCGGGCTGGCGGGTCCGCGTGCAATCCAGGCGACATAGCCCCGCTTGGCCCGCGAGTGTTGAAACGGTAAAGGCCGACGCCATGAATGCCCGGGATTTATGCGCTGCAGCGCAAAGTATGGATGTCATTGTCAACGCACTCAATCCGCCTTATACCGAATGGCAGCGGTTTGCCCTGCCTCTGGCGGAGAATGCGCTGGCCGCAGCCGAAAGCAGCGGCGCGTTGCTGATGTTTCCGGGCAATGTTTATAATTTTGGCAACACATTGCCGTGCCGTCTGGATCCGCATACGCCGCAGGTCGGCAATACCGGCAAGGCCCGCATTCGTATCGAAATCGAACAGCAATTGCGTGCGGCCGCCGAACGCGGTGTCAATAGCGCGGTCGTGCGCGGCGGCGATTTTTTCGGCGGGGAAGGGCGGGGTTCGTGGTTCGATCTCGCGATTGTCAAATCCCTGGGTCGAGGGAAAATGGTTTATCCCGGACCGCTGGACCTGCCGCATTCATGGGCTTATCTGCCCGATTTCGCCGAAACGTTCGTTCGCCTCGCGAATCTGCACAAAGCGCTGAGCGGCGCAAATCGGTTTCATTTTCCCGGCCACGCATTTACCGGCCGCGAATTGCATGGCGCGCTGGAACAAGTGAGCGAACGGCACTTGAAACTGGTCCGTTTGCCTTGGGGCCTGATACGCCTGTCGTCGATGTTTTCGCCGATGTCGCGAGCGATACTTGAAATGCGCTACTTATGGCAACGCCCCTTTGCGCTGGAAGATAACGCATTGCGCGAATGGATCGGGGAGGTGCCCCATACGCCCGGACTGGCGGCTTTGGCAACCAGTCTCGTTGCGCTGAGTTATCCGGCTGTGCGAAGCGCATGACATGTTTACATCGCTGAGCGCAACAGGTTGGCGGCAGTATCGACATTAGATTTTAGTCGGCTTGTTAATGCTTGCGTAATTGCTTTACGATTTTCCAGCCGCGCTGTTTTAATTCCAAAATAGACACGATATAATTTGACCAATATTCTGACCAATATCGAGGCCGTTTATGCGAACAGTGAGCCTGGCGGAAGCCAAAACCCATTTCAGCGAACTGGTGACAGAGGTTGCCGGGGGAGAAGAGATCGTCATCACGCGTCATGGACAGCCGATTATTCGATTGTCCGCTATCGAAAAACTTAAGTTGGCAATTACTTCTCGCGCCCGGTTTCGCGCTCAATTGCCACGTTTAAAAGACAGTTCAGTCAGTCTCATCCGCAGTTTGCGAGAAGAAGCACGCTGACATGCTTTATCTGGATACGAGTTTTATTGCGCCATTGGTATTGAATGAAGCGACGAGTGAAGAGATCGAGACCTTCGTAATTCGGCAACCGGCAGAGATATTGGCAGTCAGTCAGTGGACTCGCGTCGAATTTGCAAGTCTCGTAGCGCGCGAAGTCAGGATGAAAAACTTTACCCTGCAAATCGCCGGAATGGTTCTGGAGGAGTTTGAAGCGTTGATTAATCAGTCGTGCCAAATTTGGCTTCCTCATGCGGCAGATTATGAATTGGCCAGGAAATTTGTTACGAATTTTGAATCCGGCTTACGCGGCGGCGATGCGCTCCATCTGGCGATAGCTAAAAATCAGGGGGCCAGCCTATTGCTCACCCTTGATGAAAGTCTCTTGAATGCGGCAGGGCTATTTGATATACCGGCCTCGCGAGGGAGCGTTGCTGGAAATCAAGAGTAGACGCGGTTTTGCTTGTTTTGGTGTTAGTCGTGCTTCTGTGCACCAATACACCTCATTTGAAATCACGAACCAATGCTGCCAGTTTCCTCAGACCTAATTCGGCCTCTGCGGCGCTGGCATGGCTGAAATTGAGGCGTATCTGGCCGCAATTATCTACTTCTCCAGGCAGGAACGGTTCGCCGGGCATAAAAGCGACGTTCTGCGCAAGGGCTTTGGGCAAAAGCTGGCGGGTATCGATGCGGCGATTGAGGGTAAGCCAGAAGAACAGTCCGCCGGGTGGCGTATGCCAACTGGCAAGCTCGCCGAAGTGACGCTGCAACGCGGCTTCGAACGTATTGCGACGCTGGCGATAGTACTCGGCGAGTTCGTCCAGATGTCTACTCCACGCAGGATCATTCAATTGCTGTAATACCAGCCACTGGCTGACGCGGTTGCTGTGCAGGTCGGCTGCCTGTTTGAGTCTAGTCAGCAACGGCAGAAGTTCCGGCGAAGCGGCGAGGTAGCCGAGACGCAGGCCCGGTGCCAGATTCTTGGAAAACGACCCCTGATAAATCCACGGCGCCCGCTGTAGCCGGGCGCACACCGGCACGCGTTCACAGGCGTCATACACCAGATCGCGATAAGGGTCGTCCTCAAACAGGGGAATCTCGCCGGTATCACAGACGGCGGCCAGCGCAGTGCGTTCGGTAGCGTCGAGGCAGCGACCGCTGGGATTCTGAAAAGTAGGGATGGCATAAACAAAAGTAGGTTTATGACGCAACTCATAATCATCCAGCCTTTGTGCATCGTACGCCACGAAGCGCGCGCCGAAAAAGCGGAATGCCTGCAAAGCCGCCAGATAGGTGGGCGATTCCACTGCTACCGCAGTGCCCGGATCGATAAATAATTTCGCGACCAGGTCGATCCCTTGCTGCGAGCCGGAAAGAATTAATATCTGCTCAGCAGTGCAGGGGAGTCCAATGTCATGCAGGTCTTCTGCAACCTTCTGCCGCAGCAACCATTCGCCTTCGCTGGGGCCGTATTGCAGCATATGCTGCGGCATCGCGTCGAGACTGAAATGGGGAAAGCTATCTACCGCTGGCAGGCCGCCAGCAAACGAAATCATCCCTGGCTGATTAACGACAGACAGAATTTCGCGGATCGGCGACGGGTGCAGATCCTGGATACGAGCAGAAAGAACAGTGCTGCACCGCCGTGTTGTAGCATTCATGAGACGCTTCCATAAATGTCAATAAAGTTGACCTATAGACATCCTAATGGATTGAGGCATAATATGTCAATATGATTGACCAAAAACCCCTTATCGATACGCAACACGATGACAGCGCAGTAGTTTCAGACGCAGGCTCGTCCAGTCTGCGAGAAGCCGAATTGTACTTGGCTATTGAATTACTTTACTTCGGCTATCGTACCTTTACAGCACCTCCTGATCGTATTCTAGAACAGCGTGGCTTGGGTCGGGTTCATCATCGTATCCTCTATTTTGTCGGTCGCAATCCGCAGATTTCGGTCAATGATCTATTGCGTCTGCTCAATGTCAGCAAACAGGCGCTCAATGTGCCCTTACGGCAGCTAGTCGAAATGCGGTTGATAGAGATGTTTACAGCGCAGCATGATCGCCGGGTGCGCCAGTTGTCGTTGACATCGACCGGAAAAAAACTGGAGGCACAACTGACCGGCACCCAGATGAAGCAGCTTCAGGCAGTCTTCGAAGAGGCGGGAAAAAATGCTGAGGATGGGTGGTATCAAGTCATGAGTGGTTTGAGCGGGAAAGGGTAAGTCAGGTCACGTCTCGAGTTGTACGGAGTAGTGTTGTCATTATCATGTAGTTATGTGCCTACATTGCATTGTCTGGAGGAATCGTTTGTGGTAATGTACCTGCATAATTTTGAAATAGGGCGTATCGCCATGACTATTACGACTCTTACCAGCCGCCAATTCAATCAGGATGCTAGCAAGGCCAAGAAAGCGGCCAAAACCGGGCCGGTATTTATTACGGATCGCGGGCGGACTGCGCATGTGCTGTTGTCGTTTGACGAGTACAAAAAAATCAGCGGCAGTCATGCGAAGATTGCCGATTTGCTGGCGATGCCGGGTATCGCCGAGATGGATATTGAGATTCCGTCCTGGAATGATCTCGCGCAAGCTGCCGATCTCTCCTGATGTTTTTACTCGATACCAATGTCGTATCGGAACTGAGGAAAGTTCGTCTCGGGAAAGCGGATAGCGGCGTCGCCGCGTGGGCCGATAGCGTAGATGCCGCAGACCTGTACCTGTCTGTGATTACTGTCCAGGAACTGGAGATTGGCGTACTGTTGCTGGAACGCCGCGACCCGGTGCAGGGAGCGGTATTTCGATCCTGGTTGACTATGCGCGTCTTGGCCGCCTTCACTGGCCGTATTCTGAGTATCGATACGGCGGTTGCCCTGCGTAGCGCACGACTTCACGTGCCGGATGTTCGCCCTGTCCGCGATGGGCTGATCGCCGCGACGGCGCTGGTCTACGGCATGACGGTCGTAACTCGCAACATAGCGGATTTTGTGCCGGCGGGCGTCTCGACCCTCAATCCCTGGGATACTCCCGAATAGCGCTGAAAAATGCTATGATTTCGCATTTTAATCTGGCGCAGTTATCCTTAAAAATTAATGAGAAGCGAAAATTTTATGTTATCAGGCAGGCAAATCCCTGCAGCTCCGCTCAGGATGTTGCTTATCTTGATTTGCCTGACCGGCGGCGGGAAATAGACGCTATGGATTATCTCGATTTGCCTGCGGTGCAGTACGCTCGGGGCACGGTGCAATTACCCGGTTCGAAAAGCCTGTCCAACCGGATCTTGCTGCTTGCCGCGTTGGCAGAGGGGCAGACGCAGGTTAACGGCCTGCTCGACTCGGACGATACCCGAGTCATGCTGACAGCTTTGGCAAGCCTGGGAGTAAACATCGAGCGGCACGGCGATAGCCGCAATTATCGGGTGAACGGAATTGCCGGGCACTTTCCGCAAGCCGCGGCGAAGCTGTTTTTAGGCAATGCCGGTACGGCGTTCCGTTCGCTGACGGCTGTGTTGGCGCTGAGTTCGGGCAATTATCGCTTGTCCGGCGTGGCGCGGATGCATGAGCGGCCGATAGGCGATCTGGTCGACGCTCTGCGGCAGCTCGGCGCTCAGGTCGAATATCTGGAGAAAGAGGGTTATCCGCCGTTGCAGATTGCGTCGTGCGTCCCGAACGACGATGCCTGGGTCAGCGTCAGGGGGAGTGTCTCCAGCCAGTTCCTGACCGGTTTGTTGCTGGCTGCGCCGCTAACGAAGCGGGCGATGACCGTTCAGGTCGAAGGCGAACTGATTTCCCGGCCTTACGTCGATATTACACTCAATCTCATGCAGCGCTTCGGCGTATCCGTGACGCGTGACGGCCGGCAACGCTTTCATATCGCCGCCGGACAGACCTATCGCAGTCCCGGCAGCATAGCGGTAGAAGGCGATGCATCGTCGGCGTCGTATTTTCTGGCGGCAGGCGTTATCGGCGGCGGTCCGGTGCGGGTCGAAGGCGTAGGATGTACAAGCATTCAGGGCGATGTGCGTTTCGCCGACGCGCTGGCGCAGATGGGTGCACGGATTGCGTACGAAGACAATGCCGTGATTGCGGCTGCAGGCGACGAATTGCACGGGATCGACGCCGATTTCAATCACATTCCGGACGCCGCGATGACGATTGCTATGGTCGCGCTGTTTGCGAAAGGCGAGACGGTGTTGCGCAATATCGCCAGCTGGCGGGTGAAGGAAACCGACCGCATCCATGCGATGGCGACCGAATTGCGCAAGGTCGGCGCGACGGTGGAGGAAGGCGCGGATTATCTGCGTATTGCGCCGCCCTTGAAATTGCGGCCGGCAACCATAGATACGTACGACGATCATCGCATGGCGATGTGCTTTTCATTGGCGAGTTTGGGCGGGGCGGCGATACGGATCAACGATCCGCAATGCGTCAACAAGACTTTCCCCGATTATTTCACCGTGTTTTCCGCTCTGGCGGGAGATAATTGATGAACACGGAGCCGCCGGTAATCGCCATCGACGGCCCTTCCGCTTCGGGTAAAGGGACGGTAGCGGCGCTGGTCGCCAAACGGCTCGGCTTTCATTATCTCGACAGCGGAGCCTTGTACCGTTTGACTGCGCTGGCGGCGTTACAGACAGATACCGGCTGGGACGACGAGGCGGCAGTAGCTGAACTGGCACGGCATCTTGATGTCAAATTTGACAATGGAGAAACATACTTGAACGGGCTGTGCGTCAGCGACGAATTACGTACCGAATCATGCGGTGCGGGCGCTTCGAAAGTTGCCGTTTTGCCCGCCGTACGAGAGGCATTGCTGTCCCGTCAGCATGCATTCCGGCGCTGGCCGGGGCTGGTGGCGGACGGTCGCGATATGGGGTCGGTAGTTTTCCCCGATGCGGTTTTGAAAATATTTTTGACCGCGACGGTCGATATGCGTGCGGAAAGACGTTATAAGCAGTTGAAGGAGAAAGGCTTTAGTGCTAATCTTGCAAACTTGCTCGTCGAGTTGCATGATCGCGATGTGCGTGACAGTACCCGTTCGGTCGCACCCTTGCAGCAAGAGAAAGACGCTATTTTGTTGGATACAACCGGAGTCAGTATAAATGATGCAGTGGACTTCGTGTTAAAAAACTTCAAGTTGGCGATGGATATTCAAGTTAACTCTTAATTTGGATTTGTTTAATTTAACCCGCATTCATGCGGAAATTTTTGGGTCACTTTATTAAATGTCAACCGTTTCCCCCTCCACCGAATCCAGTATGGAAAGTTTCGCCGCTCTGTTTGAAGAGAGTTTGACCCGCCAGGAATTGCGCGCGGGTGAAGTTATTACCGCCGAAGTGGTCGGTATCGACGATAATTTTGTTACCGTCAATGCAGGCCTTAAATCCGAAAGTCTGATCGCCATCGAGGAATTCCGTACCGATCGCGGCGAACTGGAAGTGCAGGTAGGCGATTTTGTCAGCGTAGCGATCGAAATGCTGGAAGACGGTTACGGAGCAACCAAATTGTCGCGCGACAAGGCCAAACGTCTGGCCGCATGGATAGGTCTGGAAAAGTCCATGGAAGAAGGCGAAATCATTACCGGTATGGTCAATGGCAAGGTCAAGGGCGGCCTCACTGTCATGGTCAACGGCATACGCGCGTTCCTGCCGGGCTCGCTGGTCGATACGCGGCCGGTCAAGGATACGACGCCGTACGAAAACAAGGAAATGGAATTCAAGGTCATCAAGCTGGACCGCAAGCGCAACAACGTCGTCGTTTCGCGCCGTGCGGTGCTGGAAGCGACGATGGGGGCGGATCGCGAGGCGCTGATCGCCAACCTGAAAGAAGGCGCCATCGTCAAGGGCGTGGTCAAGAATATCACCGATTACGGCGCGTTCGTGGATCTCGGCGGTATCGACGGTCTGCTGCACATCACCGATATGGCGTGGCGTCGCGTCAAGCATCCTTCCGAAGTGGTGCAGGTCGGCGACGAAGTCGAAGCCAAAATCCTCAAGTTCGACCAGGACAAAAACCGCGTTTCGCTCGGTATCAAGCAATTGGGCGACGATCCGTGGAGCGGTCTGGCGCGGCGTTATCCGTCGGGTACGCGGATGTTCGGTAAAGTCGCTAACCTTACCGATTACGGCGCGTTCGTCGAAATCGAAACCGGGATCGAAGGCCTGGTGCACGTCTCGGAAATGGACTGGACCAACAAAAACGTCCATCCGTCCAAAGTGGTGCAGCTGGGCGACGAAGTGGAAGTCATGGTATTGGAAATCGACGAAGAGCGCCGCCGTATTTCTCTGGGCATGAAGCAATGCAAATCCAATCCGTGGGACGATTTCGAGACTACGCACAAAAAAGGCGACAAGGTGGTCGGTCAGATCAAATCGATTACCGATTTCGGCGTATTCATCGGTTTGCCTGGCGGTATCGACGGCCTGGTCCATCTGTCCGACCTGTCGTGGAGCCAGCCCGGCGAGGAAGCCGTGCGCAACTTCAAGAAAGGCGACGAAGTTCAGGCTGTCGTGCTCGCCATCGATGTCGAGCGCGAGCGGATTTCCCTGGGCATCAAGCAGATCGAAGGCGACCCGGTCAACAGTTTCGTTTCCAGTTTCGATAAAGGCAGCATCGTCAAAGGTACGGTCAAATCGCTGGACGCAAAAGGAGCCGTGATATTGCTGGGCGACGATGTGGAAGGCTATCTGCGCGCGTCTGAATTCTCGCGCGATCGCGTGGAAGATATTCGCAACCACCTGAAAGAAGGCGACGAAGTCGAGGCCATGATCATCAATGTCGACCGTAAAAACCGCAGCATCAATTTGTCGATCAAGGCAAAAGACGCAGCGGACCAATCGGAAGCCATGCAGAAACTGGCCGGCGACCAGTCCGCCAGCACCGGTACGACCAACCTCGGCGCGTTGCTCAAGGCTAAGCTTGACAACAAACACGTAGAATCCTGAGAGGCTTCGACATGACTAAATCGGAGCTGATAGCGCAGTTGGCGGTCCGTCATCCGCAGTTGGTGACTACCGATGCCGAAATGGCGGTCAAGACGATACTGGATGCGGTGTCCAAGAGTCTGGCCGGAGGCGCGCGGGTTGAAATTCGCGGGTTCGGCAGTTTCAGTCTCAACTACAGGCCGCCGCGTCTCGGGCGCAATCCCAAGACCGGCGAAAAAGTCGAAGTGCCTGAGAAATACGTACCGCACTTCAAGGCGGGCAAGGAATTACGGGAAAGGGTCGATTATCCCGCTAGCTGAAACTTGCTGACGGGTAATCCTGTGGCGGTACGTCCTAGCGGCGTGCCGCTTTTTTTTTTGTGAATAATTACCCCTGCCGTCATCTTGACCTCAAGGCTGTGCGGCAGGTAACGTTGACATGCGCAAGCAGAAGTCGCACACTTCACCTCGTTTCATGATGAGGTAATAATAATGCGTTATGTAAGCGGTTTTTTAAAAATCGTATTATTTCTGTTTCTTTTGAGTTTTGCAGTAAAAAATAGCGATGTAGTGGTATTGCGCTATTATCTCGGCTATCAATGGCAAACGCCGTTGGTCCTGGTGCTGCTGATTTTTTTTGCGCTGGGTGCGGCGACAGGAGTGATGGCGTGTTTAGGCTACCTGTTTCGCCAGCGCCGCGAATTGCAGCGCTTACGTCTGGCGCTGGAGGCTGCAAGCGCAATCCCGATGGAACGGGAAACGAAATGACAGGCCGGGGGTAGCTTAAATAATGGAATTCGAATTTTGGTGGTTGCTGGCCCTGCCTTTATTTTTCGGCCTGGGCTGGCTGGCGGCGCGCGTCGATATTCGACATGTCATGACCGAATCGAGAAGCGTACCGGCCTCGTACTTCAAAGGTCTGAATTTTTTATTGAACGAACAGCCCGATAAAGCGATCGAAGCGTTTATCGAAGTGGTAAAAGTCGATAGCGACACGGTCGACCTGCACTTTGCGCTGGGTGGATTGTTCAGAAAACGCGGCGAAGTCGAACGCGCAATCCGTATGCACGAAAATCTCGTGGCGCGCGACGACCTCACCCCCGAACGTCAGTTTAAAGCGCTTTCGGAACTCGGGCAGGATTATCTGAAAGCCGGTTTGCTCGACCGCGCCGAAGAAATTTTCGACCGTTTGCAGGTCAGCGATCTGGCGGGACAGGCCCGCCAATTCCTGCTGGAAATTTACGTACAGGAAAAAGACTGGAACAAGGCCGTCACTGCGGCACGCGAACTGTCGAAAATATCGAGCCAGCCTTATCATGTCGAAATCGGCCATTTTCTGTGCGAACTGGCCAATCAGGCGTATCTGCACGACCAGATCGATACCGCGCGCGGTTATTTGAACGAAGCCCTGATCGCGAACCGCGACTGTGTCCGCGCCAACGTATTGCTGGGCGATATCGCCGCCAGCCTGAACGACCATAATGCCGCGATTGCGGCGTGGCGGCGGGTTGAATCGCAAAGCATCGCGCATTTGTCGCTGGTGACCGACCGTATCATGACCAGCTACCGGGAGCAGGGGCGCGAATCCGAAGGCTTGATTTATCTGCGCGGCGCACTGGCGCGTCAGCCATCGTTCGAACTCTTCAACACCGTATTCGCGGGCACGCTCAAATTGTACGGCGCTCAGGCTGCGTATCAGCTGGCGCAGGACGAGCTGCAGCACAATCCAAGCTTGCGCGGTCTGGACCGTTTTCTGGAAGCCGAATTGATGATCGCGCCGATGGAGCGGCAGGCAGAAGTCCAGCTGGTCCAGCGCGTCGTACAGCGCTACAGCAAAAACCAGTCGGTCTATCAATGCGAACATTGCGGCTTCAAGGCTCGCAATTTCTTTTGGCATTGTCCCGCTTGCGGCCGTTGGGACAGTTTTCCTCCACAGAAAAAAGAAGAATAAGGCATGGACTGCAATCCGATCATTATCGCCCTCGATTATAGCGATACGAATACCGCTACAGCGCTCGTCGAAAGGCTCGATCCGCAATTATGCCGCCTGAAGGTAGGCAAGCAGCTATTTACCGTGGCGGGACCGCGCTGGATTGAGCGGCTCGTCAAACTCGATTTCGCGGTGTTTCTCGATCTGAAGTTTCACGATATCCCTACCACGGTCAATCTGGCATGCCGGGCGGCAGCCGATCTGGGCGTCTGGATGATGAATGTCCACGCACTGGGCGGCAGCGCGATGCTGGCGGCAGCGCGGGCGGGAACGGGGGATGCGGCGGACCGTCCCCTGCTGACAGCGGTTACCTTGCTGACGAGCATGGGCGAGAGCGAAATGCGCGAACTGGGCTTGCTCGGCACGCCGCAGGAAGCGGTATTGCGGCTGGCGAAGCTGGCGCAGGGCAACGGCCTGGATGGCGTGGTCTGTTCGGCGCAGGAAGCCGCGCTGCTCAAACGCGAACTGGGCTCATCGTTCCGCCTCGTCACTCCCGGCATACGGCCCGCCTCGGCGGCAGCGGGCGACCAGCAACGGATCATGACGCCGGCTGCTGCGCGCGACGCCGGTGCGGATTTCCTGGTTATCGGCAGGCCGATTACGCATGCCGCCGATCCCATGCAGGCGCTGCTGGCGATCCGCCAGGAGCTATCTATTTGAATTAAGTTAATAATCAAGCGTCACAATCCCGCAGGAGAGAGCAAGATGAAAATTACCGTAGTAGGTACGGGTTATGTCGGTCTGGTGAGCGGCGCATGTCTGGCGGAAGTGGGCAATAACGTGATGTGCCTCGATGTCGACAGCCAAAAAATCGCCACCCTGAACCGGGGCGGCATCCCGATTTACGAGCCCGGTCTGGAAGACATGGTCAAGCGCAACGTCGCCGCAGGACGCCTGCAATTTACCACCGATATGGAAGCCGCAGCGCGGCATGGAAAAATCCAGTTTATCGCGGTGGGGACGCCGCCCGATGAAGACGGCTCGGCCGATTTGCAATACGTCGTAGCGGCTGCGCGCAATATCGGCAAATACATGACCGAATACACGCTCGTCGTCAACAAATCCACCGTGCCGGTGGGTACTGCCGATAAAGTCAGCGCAGCTTTGCAGATGGAACTGGATAAACGCGGCTCGGACCTGGAATTCAACGTGGCGTCCAACCCCGAATTCCTGAAAGAAGGCGCGGCGGTCGAGGATTTCATGCGCCCGGACCGCATTATCGTCGGCAGCGACGACGAGCGCGCGACCGATCTCATGCGCAAACTGTATGCGCCGTTTCAGCGCAATCACGAACGTCTGATCACGATGGATGTGCGATCGGCCGAACTGACCAAATACGCCGCCAACGCGATGCTGGCGACGCGCATCTCGTTTATGAACGAACTCGCCATCCTCGCCGAGAAACTCGGCGCCGACATCGAGAACGTACGCCACGGCATCGGTTCCGACGCGCGTATCGGCTATCATTTCCTGTACTCCGGCTGCGGTTACGGCGGATCGTGCTTTCCCAAGGACGTTCAGGCTTTGCGCCGCACCGCCGCGGAAAACGGCGTGCCCATGCGCGTCATCGACGCGGTGGAAGCCGCCAACGAAGCGCAGAAGCATTTATTGCTGTCCAAGATCATCGGGCGTTTCGGCGCCGATTTGTCGGGTATGCGTTTCGCGCTGTGGGGGCTGGCGTTCAAACCGAATACCGACGATATGCGCGAAGCGCCGAGCCGCGTGCTGATGGAAGGTTTATGGCAGCGCGGGGCGCATGTCGTCGCGTTCGATCCGGTTGCCGCGCACGAGACGCGCCGGATTTACGGCGATCACTCGCAACTGACGCTGGTGGATAGCCCGGAAGCGGCGTTAACCGGATCGGACGCGCTGGCGATCGTGACGGAATGGAAAGTATTCCGCAGCCCCGACTTCAGCGTCATCCATAGCGCATTGAAACAGCCGGTCATTTTCGATGGCCGCAATCTGTACGAACCGCAGCAAATGCGCGAACTCGGTTTTGAATACTTTGCCATAGGCCGTAAATGAATCGGGTAACGGATTCCATGCCTCAACGCTTGTCCGCCGCCCGGATTCTGGTGGTCGGCGACGTCATGCTCGATCGTTACTGGTTCGGGGATGTGGCGCGAATCTCGCCCGAAGCTCCGGTACCGGTGGTCAAAATCCATCGTCAGGAGGAACGGCTGGGCGGCGCCGCCAACGTAGCGCGCAATACCGCCGCGCTGGGCGTAGCAACCTCTTTGTTGTCCGTTGTAGGCGCCGACGAAGCCGGCGGAGCGGTGCAGCGGCTACTGGCGGAAGCCGGCATCGACGCCCATCTGCACAAAGACGCAGCGCTGGATACGATCATCAAGCTGCGCGTGATCGGGCGGCAGCAGCAGTTGCTGCGCATCGATTTCGAAGCGCCCCCGAGCGACACTGTACTGACCGACAAGCTGACGCAATTCCATGGTTTGCTTCCCGCTTACGATCTGGTCGTATTATCGGATTACGGCAAAGGCAGCCTGACCCACATCGAAGCCATGATCGCCGCAGCGAATGCCTTGCGTATTCCGGTACTGGTCGATCCCAAGGGCGACGATTATGCGCGTTATCGTCATGCCAGCGTCCTCACCCCGAATCTGTCGGAATTTCGCGCTGTGGCCGGCAGCTGGAAAACCGAGGCGGAATTTTGCGACAAAGCGCAAGCGTTGCGCGCCAGCCTGGATTTGCACGCCTTGCTGATCACTCGCAGCGAAGCCGGCATGACCCTGTTCACCGAAAGCGGCATGCTGCACCAGCCGACCGTCGCGCGCGAAGTGTTCGACGTGAGCGGAGCAGGCGACACCGTCATCGCCACGCTCGGCGCGATGATGGCGATCGGCGAGAACCTCGAAGCGGCCGTATCGTGGGCGAATCGCGCCGCCGGCATCGTCGTCGCCAAGCTCGGCACGGCGGTAGTGTTGCCGGAGGAGTTGTTTGCGGAAGCGGGGAGGTTTTGAGGGAAGTTGCAGGGAATGGTTGGCGATAGGGATTTGTCCAAGAGAAGTGATAGTGATTGTATTCGCCATATAATCAGGTCATTTTGGTGCGTTTTTTCAGTGCGTGGTGATACAATGAATACAAATATTCACGAGGAGAGTGCTACATGGCTACTTCAATTCGGCTCGATCCGACGATCGAGCAGCGGCTAGACTATCTGGTCGCACAAACCGGCCGCACCAAAGCGTATTATCTGCGGGAACTGGTTGCAAAGGGTCTTTCCGATCTGGAAGATTATTATTTGGCTGACGCAACGATGGAGCGCGTCCGCAAGGGCGAAGAAAAAATCTACTCCGCCACACAAATAAGAGAAGATCTTGGTTTGGACGATTAACTATACCGAATCTGCTAAAAGGCAGCTACACAAGTTCGACAAGCAGATAGCACGCCGCATCATCCATTTTATGGATGAACGCATATCTCGTCAGGAAGATCCCCGTCACAGCGGTACGGCATTAGCTGGTCCTGCCTTCGGTATGTACTGGCGCTATCGAATAGGTGACTATCGGATCATCTGCGACATACAAGACGAAGTGCTGTGCATTCTTGTAATTGAAATTGGCAATCGACGCGAGATCTATCGATAATCATCAGAAAAGGCTATATATATTAATACCGAATAAGGTAAACCTATGGGCCTTGCTACCCGATTGCTGATAAATGCTGCGGTATTGCTGTCGGTTTTTTTGCTGGCAGTTGATCCCGCATTGGCGCAAAGCTCAAACTCGGAGCCCGTGTCGGCCCAACAGCGCGAAGCGATTCGGCAAGCGCAGTCCAGCGATGCATTGGACCAGCAATATCAGGTAGATCAGCAGCTATTGCAACTGGATCGGCAGAAATTGCGCGACGCAAAGGCGCAGGGCGCGGATGCGCAAACGCTGCATGCGCTCCGGCAAACCGTGGATGCTGCGCAAGCAAAGCTGGATGCCGATTTCGATCGGTTATCCAGTATGCATCAAAGCTCGCAATTTGTGCGGCAAGAAGCGCTCGGATATCGTTTATTGCAGGCGGAGGATCAACGCAAGCGCTTGCAGCAGTTGCAAAAACAGCGTTTGGCGCAAGAAAAAGTGGAAAAGGAAAAGTTGCGTCAGCGTGAAGCGCAGCAATCCCAACAGCAAGCGTTATTGGTGCAGCAACAGCAGTTGTTGATTACGCAGCAACAGAACTTGCTGGCAGCAGAGCAGCAAAGCC
>DASSZW010000107.1:0-14255 GCA_035713285.1 Burkholderiales bacterium | reverse complement strand
GGCAAAGCGTCTGTACTACCGATACGTCGGCTGACGCCCGCTGAAATCCTGCCAACAGCGCAAGCACGATCAAGGCGCGAGCACGCCATAACCGATTAACTGCCACAACCGTCCCCGGGTGGAAATGTAAAAACCGAACCGCTTTCGGCCTGGTTGTATTTTTCGTAAGCATGCAGTCGGGTCATCGTATCAACAGTGATTTTTTCAATATCGTCCCCTTTTCGTGACGCCACTCCTTCTCCGTAGACCGTATGTAAACAAGATATGCCATTCGATATTTTTGTTGACACGGCCAATCGCGCCGAAGCGTTGGTGGTATCTATCGCCATGGAGGCTTGCAATGCAACCGCCATTTGGCTCAACGCCGCCTTCTGCGCGGGGGTATCGGGCTGCGCGGCGATGTAGAGATCGATGTCGTCGCGGATGCCGTTGCCGTTGACGTCGGGCCCCAGCACGGTGTTGTCGTGATTGAGTTTTGGCACGGCGCCGGTGGCTTCCGCTTGCAAAATAGCGTTGGCCAATGAAGTGGGCGTCGACGGAGTGGCGGAAGAGAAGCCCGATCCGCCGCCACAGCCGCTGAGCGTCAGCATAAGGATTGCACCCGCGGCTTGCGTTGCAAGGGATCGTTTGTTCATGGTATCCGGCCTCATGATTATCAAGTAACGCTAATTGCGTTATTAATAATTATGAACAAATGATATTGCAGGGATATTTCGATTGCCGGGGAAAATGACCCAGGCCAGTCAGCCTCTTTACATTTCAGGTGTTTGCATATCCATGCAATAATGGATACGAGGTAAAGAACAAGCCATCCAAAAACCCCATCAAGGCTATCCTTTCAGGAAAAAACGACACTTTCTATTTGCGTTGACATTATTTGATTTCAGACCTATTGCCTGTCGTAAGATTTTAGCTGTCGTGCGCTCTTCCATGCCAGCATCGCGATACCTGCCAGCAATAAGCCGCCGAATCCGATAATGACGCTTTTCACGGGGACGCCGGCGAATAATCCGTAGGCGCTTACCATCAGGAGCATAACCAGGTTTTCGGCAAAATTCTGAATGGCAAGCGCATGGCCCGTACCCACGCTCCGCTGACCGCTGACCTGCAATAAGGCGTTAAGCGGCACTACGAACACGCCGCCGCCCATACCCAATACCAGCATCAACAGCACAGTCGGCGTGAGCGCGGTCTGCATTGCCAGCGCCAGTATGCACGGGCCTATCAGCATACCGCCCCAGAAAGCTCGGCGCACATTGGCCAATTTGATAAATAGCCAGGCCAGCGTTGCGCCCAGCACTATGCCTAGCGACAGGACGCCCATCAGGGTTGCCGGTGTGCGGTTATCATGAATTTTCAGCGCCAGCGGCACCCACGCAAACAATATCAGCCGCAATGTCGCGCCGCTGCCCCAGAATAAACTGGTTCCTGCCAAGCTCATCCGCGCCGCCGGGTCGCGCAACAAACTTTTGCTTGCCTGCCAGAACTCGACGAGCAATTCACGCTTAAACCAACGCGAATGCTGATTGCCGACAGGAGGAATTTTGAGTATGAACAGGTTGGCGATACCTGCGAACACATAAATTGCGGCGATAGCAGACAATGCAAGACTGATTGATCGGTCAGCCAATATTCCGCCGAGCACGACGCCCAGCAAAATGGCTGCGATGGTCGATCCTTCCAGCAGCGCATTGGCTTTCACCAGTTTATCGCTGCCGAAAAACTGGCTCAGAATACCGTATTTGGCGGGCGAATAAATCGCCGCGCCGATTCCTACGCACAGATACGAGGCGATGGGATTCAACCCGCTTAACATCAAACCGGTGCCGAGCAGCTTGATCGCGTTGCCGAGCAACATGACGCGACTCTTGGGCAGCGCGTCGGCAAAGGCGCCGACGAACGGCGCAAAAACGATAAACGGCAAAACGAATCCTGCCTGCGCCCAACTGATATGGTTAGCTTCGCCCAGTACTTTCATCAGAGCGATGGCAGCAACAAGCACAGCATTATCGGCTAGCGCAGACAAAAATTGAGCCAACAGCAATGCAAGCATGGGCATCGCATTCAAACGCAAATCAAGATGCGCATCGTTCCCGTTATTCATGCTCCGACTCCCATTTTCGCAAGGCCGGATAATCAACTTTACCCGTACCTGATAATGGTATCGCAGCAATATGATATATTTTACGCGGCACGATGAACTCGGACTGCCCGGTTACAACAATTTGTTCTTGCAGCCGTTTGCGAGTCAATTGCGCATCGGTCGTAAACAGCGCTATAGCTTCGCCGCGTTTATCATCGTTTTGCACGATGGCGGCATGCTGAGCTAACGGTGAAACGGTCATCGCCAGGCGCTCCGCCAATTCCAGCGATACCATTTCGCCGGCGATTTTAGCAAATCGCTTCATGCGTCCGAGAATGCGGATATAGCCTTCTTCATCGCGTTCGACTATGTCGCCGGTTTGATACCAGCCGCTTCCCTCTAAATCGCGCAACGGTATAATTTCGCCGGGCCGGTCGTAACCCAGATAACCCGTCATTAAATTCGGGCCTTGTATCCATAGCATCCCGCCCTGTGCGATCCCTTCAATCGGCATGATGCGCCAGGTTATGCCCGGCAATAACTGGCCGACGGTTCCCCGTTTGTATGCGGCGGGCGTATTAACGCTCAATACGGCGGCAGCTTCAGTCACGCCGTAACCTTCCAGGATGCGAAGGCCGAATTTTTCCGTCCAGAGATCGCGCACACTATCGCTTAATTTCTCCGCCCCCGCTACTACATACCGCAAACGATAAAAATCGTAAGGCTGAGCGAATTTGGCGTAATTTCCGAGAAATGTGCTGGTGCCGAACAATACCGTACAATCTTTACGATATATCATTTCTGGAATGAGTCGATAATGCAGGGGGCTGGGGTATAAAAATACCCGCATGCCGCTCAGAATCGGCAACAGAGTGCCTGCCGTCAAACCCAGCGAATGAAACAGCGGCAAGGCATTGAATACTTTATCTGTCGGCCGGATATCGAACAATACGCGCGCCTGCCCGATATTCGCAAGCAAAGCCCGATGCGACAATACGACGCCCTTGGGCTTTCCTTCCGAACCTGAAGTAAACAGAATGACAGCGGCGGCTTCCGGATTGCCTGGCGCCAGCAACCAACGAGGAAAATAAGCCGCCGCCGTTAGCCATGCCTTGTCGTTCCATGACAGGGTTGCGCGCACATCTTCCAGATAAATTGCCGTCAATCCCGTTAAATTACCTACAAACTCATAGAGACCTGTTTTTTCGAGAAAAATACGCGACGTCACGAGCGTTTTCACTCCGGATACGTGCATTGCCTCAACCATGTTCTTCCGGCCTGCAGTGTAGTTGATCATCACGGCTACGCGATCAAGTGCAGTCAGTCCGAAAACTGCTCCCACAGTCGGCGCCAGATTCGGCAGCAACACGCCTATCGATTCGGCCGCCTTCGTATCGCGCGCCACGACGCGCGCTATCGCCAGAGAGAGTTTGAACAGGCTGCGATAACTCATGGGAATTTGGCGTACATCCTCGATCATGATGCGCCGAGCGCCGAATAAGTCCATGTTGGCCGCATACGCTTGCCATAAAGTTTGCGCAGGCTGGGAATTCAGAAGCATGGTTTGCATCATGACGCGCAAGGCCTCGCCGTTTTGTTGACGACGCAATTTCGCATTGGATGTATTCCCCGCTCCGATACTCGCCGCTGTCTGCACGCTAATGCGTATCGCGGGAAATAAGCGCCGGGGGTGCGCGCAATCCAGATTGCCGAAACAGGAATGCGCCGTACCCTCCAGTCGTACCGGTACGACCGTCGCGCCGGTTCTGGCGGCAATCAGCCCGGCGCCGTCGTAAATTTTCATCAGACTCCCGGTGGCGGTAATGCGAATCTCCGGAAACATCAATACGGAACGCCCGTTTTTGAGCAACTTTAATATGCTTTTCAACGCCATGGGATGAGAGGAATCGATAAAGAGGCAATCCGTCATCCCGACCAGCCGACGCCAGAACGGAGGCGCAATGTCCTCCCCCGACATCACGAATACCGGACATCCCGGCAGAAACAGAGCCAGCAGCAAGCCATCGATCGAGGACTCGTGATTCGCCACAATCAAGGTTCGCGGTCGAACAAGCGCGCTCAGGTTCCCCTCCAGCCTGACGCGGAAGAAAAGACGGACCGCACATCGCAATAATAATTTAAGCATCGACCACAGCCTTTACACGACAGTAAGGAAGCCGGATTTAAATTGTCAGGCCCGCTATAATAACGCCAAGGAGAAACTTATGCGTCCCATTATTTCACTCATAGCCGCCGTTTCCAGAAATGGCGTGATCGGCATACGCAATTCCCTGCCCTGGCATTTGCCGGCGGATTTACGTTACTTTAAGCAACTCACCCTCGGCCATGCTATCGTGATGGGCAGAAAAACGTTCGACTCGATCGGGCGGCCTCTGCCCGGACGTACCAATATCGTTATTTCCCGGGAAGCTTATCAAGCGCCGCAGGGGACTGAAGCGGTCAATTCGATAGACGCGGCAATCGCGCTGTGCGATGGGCAAAGCGAAGTGTTTTTTATCGGCGGCGGGGAAATATTTCAGCAGATCATGGGACTCGCCCAACGTTTGTATCTGACTGAAATCGATGCCGACATACCCGACGGGGACGCCTGGTTCCCTGAATTCGACAGAACGGCGTGGACGGTAACCCGGCGCGAATCGCATTACGACGAAGCCAGTCAATGCGCATTCGACTTTGTCGTATACGAACGCAAAAACAAATAACGCAACAAAAAAGGCGCATAAAGCGCCTTTTTTGTTCATGCCAGACAGCTACCGGATGTTTAGCTCCAGGAACGGTTGCCGCCCGTGCGGCTCCCGCTATTGCCGCTACCGCTCTTGAAACCACCTCCAGCGCCTTGACCGTCGCGACGGAAACCGCCCGCATTGGCCGGGCGAACCGTGTTTTCACGGCGCGGTGCGCTATTGTTGCCATTGGCGTTGCCGCTGGCGGGCTGACTCCAGCTATTTCCGTTGACAGCGCCTGCGGCGTTCCCGGCGCTGCGACCAGCGGTGCCGGAATTGCTGTTATTGCTGTTATTGCTGTTATTGCTGTTATTGCCGTAGCGGTTCTCGTTATTGCCATAGCCGCTGCGCCGCTGCTCGCCCTGACCGGCAGGACGTCCGCGGCTGTTCGATGAACTTGGACGACCGCTCGGCGCACCGGTACGCGGTTTGATTCTAGGCTCCAGCCCTTCTATGACTTGCGCCGGAATCAACTGGCCGGTAAAGCGCTCTATCCGCTTCAATTGCATGCTATCGCGCGGACTGGCCAAAGACACCGCGATTCCCGACGCGCCGGCCCGACCGGTACGGCCGATGCGATGGACGTAATCTTCGGGATTTTTGGGCAAATCGTAATTAATGACGTGCGTGACGCCGGGTACATCCAGACCGCGGGCCGCGACATCAGTCGCTACCAGCAACCGGATCGAACCGTGACGCATTTGGGTGATCGTACGATTGCGCGCGCCTTGATGCATATCGCCGTGCAATGCGGCGACTTTGTGGCCCGCTGCCTGCAAATCGTCGGCCAAGGTATCGGCGTCGCGCTTGGTCGCCGTGAATATGATCGCCTGATTGATCTCTACGTCGTTGATAATATGGGTTAATACGCGGTTTTTATGCGACAGGTCGTCTACATAATGCATATGCTGCGCAATATTTTCATGACGCGCCTGCTGGTGCGCGATTTCGATGCGCTTGGGCGTTTTAAGCAATTCGGTCGCCAGGCGCGCGATATTGCCTTCGAACGTCGCCGAAAACATTACCGTTTGGCGGGTTGCCGGCGTCGCCATGGCGATCCGTTCGACATCATCGAAAAAGCCCATGTCGAGCATCCGGTCGGCTTCGTCCAGAATCAGCATTTCCAGGCGCGAGAAATCGATGCGGCCGCGTTCGATATGATCGATCAGTCGGCCCGGAGTGGCGACGAGAACTTCAAAAGGCTGCGACAGCATTTTGTTCTGGATAGGATAAGGCATGCCGCCCAGCACGCTGACGACTTTAACGCGGCGCAAATGCTTGCTGTATTTTTCGGCTGCCGCAGTCACCTGCAAAGCCAGTTCGCGGGTAGGGGTCAACACCAGAATGCGCGGTCCGCGACCGGCGACAGGACTGGGGGTGGAGAGTTTTTCCAGCGCTGGCAGCATGAATGCTGCGGTTTTGCCGGTACCGGTTTGAGCGGAAGCAAGCAGGTCGTGGCCCGCAAGAATTAACGGAATTGCTTCCAGCTGGATAGGAGTAGCCTGGGTGTAGCCGGAATCGACTACCGCTTTGACCAGGGATTCGTTAAGACCGAGATTTTCAAAAGACACAGAATGATTCCTTATAATAAAACGCAATGCATAGCCGAACAGCCTGGCTATACAATAACCATCCACTGCCGGCGCGAAAACATCGTCGCTAACCGGGTAGATCTGCGCTTTCAGGAAAAACTCTGCCGAAACGCCATAAGGTCAGGGATCGATGGCGTGTTAGACTAACACGCACCCAATCAAAAATACGGCAACGCATGACAGCGCTGCATCGGTACGCTTGAACTGGAAGTAGACATTCTACACCATCTCGATATTTAATCAAGAGATTCCGAATATTTTAATAATTCCTCAACATTAACCGTGCTATAATTTTCGGTTTATTCAGACCGGAAGCAAACATGTCTCGCGCGCTCAGAAATATCGCTATCATCGCACACGTCGATCACGGCAAAACTACTTTAGTCGACAAACTCCTGCAGCAGTCCGGCACTTTTGCCGCCCATCAGTCCGTAACCGAACGCGTCATGGACAGTAACGATCTTGAAAAAGAACGCGGCATTACCATTACCGCCAAAAATACCGCGCTGGTCTATAACGGCCATCACATCAATATCGTCGACACGCCCGGCCACGCCGATTTCGGCGGCGAAGTCGAACGCGTGCTCTCGATGGTGGACGGCGTATTGCTGCTGGTCGACGCGGTGGATGGACCGATGCCGCAAACGCGCTTTGTCACGCGCAAGGCGCTGAGCCTCGGCCTCAAACCTATCGTGGTGGTGAATAAAATCGACCGGCCGGGCGCGCGCCCGGATTTTGTCGTCAACGCCACGTTCGACCTGTTCGACAAACTCGGCGCGACCGAAGAGCAACTGGACTTCCCCGTAGTGTACGCGTCCGCGCTGAACGGTTATGCGATGCTCAATCTCAACGACCAGAGCAGCAACATGAATCCGCTGTTCGAAACGGTGCTGAATTACGTCCCGTCGCCTCTGGGCGACCCCGATGCGCCGCTGCAACTGCAGATTTCGGCGCTCGACTATTCCAGCTTCGTCGGCCGTATCGGCGTCGGCCGCATCAGCAACGGACGCATCAAACCGGGCCAGCCGGTCGTCGTCATGGCCGGTCCCGACAGCGCGCCAAAAACCGGCCGCATCAACCAGGTTCTCGGTTTTCAGGGCCTCAACCGGGTATTGATCGACGAAGCGCAGGCCGGCGATATCGTATTGATCAACGGCATCGAGGAAATCGGCATCGGCGTGACGATCTGCGACAAGGAAAATCCGCAGGCGCTGCCCATGCTGAAAGTGGACGAGCCCACCCTGACCATGACGTTCCAGGTCAACAGCTCGCCCTTGGCCGGAACCGAAGGCAAATTCGTCACCAGCCGCCAGATCCGCGACCGGCTGAACAAGGAATTGCTCACCAACGTAGCGCTGAAAGTCGAAGACACCGACGACGCCGATACCTTCATGGTTTCCGGTCGCGGCGAATTGCATTTGACCATTCTGCTCGAAAACATGCGTCGCGAAGGCTTTGAAATCGCCGTATCCAAACCGCGCGTCGTCTTCAAGGAAATCAACGGCGAGAAATGCGAGCCTTACGAAGCGCTGACCGTGGACGTGGAAGAAGTCAACCAGGGCAGCATCATGGAAGAGCTCGGCCGCCGTCGCGGCGACCTGCAGGACATGCAATCCGACGGCCGCGGCCGCGTCCGGCTGGAATACCGCATTCCTGCACGCGGCCTGATCGGCTTCCAGTCCGAATTCATGACGCTGACGCGCGGCACCGGCATCATGGCGCACGTCTTCGACGATTACGGCCCGATGAAAGCCGACATGCCCGGCCGTCGCAACGGCGTCCTCATTTCTCAGGAACAGGGCGAAGCGGTGGCCTACGCCTTATGGAAGCTGGAAGACCGCGGCCGCATGTTCGTATCGCCCGGCGACAAATTATACGAAGGCATCATTATCGGCATCCATAGCCGGGACAACGACCTGGTCGTCAACCCTATCAAAGGCAAACAGCTGACCAACGTACGCGCTTCCGGTACCGATGAAGCAGTGCGCCTGACTCCCGCCATGAAAATGACGCTGGAATCGGCCGTAGAATTTATCGAAGACGATGAGCTGGTGGAAATCACCCCGCAATCGATACGCATACGCAAACGCTACCTGACCGAAAACGAACGCAAACGCAATCGTTAAAGCCTGTCCGGCCTGACACGCAGCGTAATGCCGCAAGCTCTCAAACCGCAAAGCGATTGCCGGAAAATGCCGCCGTCCCTGCGGCAGCATTTTAAGCCGGCCGCCTTACCGTTCCGGAGCAGCTCGTCCGAGCCTTTATTTACACCCTGTTTCATGATATTTTGTAAAATATCGCACGGATAAATTAACCGAAATTAATATTGGAGTCCTTCATGGCTGTTGAACAAACCTTATCGATCATCAAACCGGATGCGGTAGCTAAAAACGTAATCGGTCAAATTTACCAGCGCTTCGAACAGGCCGGGTTAAAAATCGTCGCCGCTCGCATGGTTCACTTATCCCGCGCTGACGCCGAAGGTTTTTACGCGGTTCATCGCGAACGTCCTTTCTTCAAGGACCTGGTCGATTTCATGATTTCCGGTCCGGTCATGGTCCAGGTTTTACAAGGCGAAAACGCCATGCAGACCAATCGCGACCTGATGGGCGCCACCGATCCGAAAAAAGCCGACGCCGGAACGATACGCGCCGATTTTGCCGACAGCATCGACGCCAACGCTGTGCATGGCTCCGATTCGGTGGCCAACGCCGCCGTCGAAATCGCTTACTTTTTTCCTGCGCTGAATATTTATCCCAGATAGATCGAACGGAGCCGTATAACCGATATGCCCCTTATCAATCTGCTCGATTACGATTTGGCCGGTCTCGCGGACTATTTTGCCGAACTCGGCGAAAAGCCGTTTCGCGCCAGGCAGATCTCGCGCTGGATTCATCATTTCGGCGTCTCGGATTTCGCCGAAATGAGCGATCTCGCCAAATCGTTACGCAGCAAACTGGAAGGAACGGCACACGTACTGCCCCCGCAGATGGTTGCGGAGCAGGCTTCCGCTGACGGCACGCATAAATGGTTGCTCGACGCCGGTTCGATGAACGGAGTCGAAACCGTATTCATCCCTGACGCCAAGCGCGGTACGCTGTGTATTTCCTCGCAAGTCGGCTGCGCACTGGAATGTACTTTCTGTTCTACGGGCCGCCAGGGCTTCAACCGCAATTTAAGCGTCGCCGAAATCATCGGGCAATTATGGTGGGCCAATCGCGCTTTGGGGCGCGATCCCAAGGGCGATCGCATCGTTACCAATGTGGTGATGATGGGAATGGGCGAACCGCTGGCCAATTATGCCAACGTAGTCACCGCGCTCAATCTCATGCTCGACGACCATGCTTACGGCCTGTCCCGCCGCCGCGTAACCGTCAGCACTTCAGGCCTGGTGCCCGCCATGGACCGCCTGCGCGAAGACTGTCCCGTCGCGCTGGCGGTATCCTTGCACGCACCCAGCGATAAAATCCGCGATGAAATCGTTCCGATCAACCGGAAATATCCCCTGGCCGAATTGATGGCAGCCTGTCAGCGCTATCTGGAAAAAGCGCCGCGGGATTTCATCACGTTCGAATACGTCATGCTCGACGGCATCAACGACAAACCCGAACACGCCCGCCAATTGATTTCGCTGGTGCGCGACGTGCCATGCAAATTCAACCTGATACCGTTCAACCCTTTTCCGAATTCCGGTTACAAACGTTCGAAAGCGGAAACCATACAACGTTTTCGCGATATACTGATGCAGGCCGGCCTCATCGTCACATTACGCAAAACGCGCGGCAGCGATATCGATGCCGCCTGCGGACAACTGGCCGGAAAAGTACAGGACAAAACCCATCGCGTCCTGCGGCGTATAGAGGTAGCATAATGAATATAATAAAGATTTTTTATATTGTTTTGCTTGGCGCCCTGCTTCTGGACGGCTGTACGAAAACAACCCTGCCGATCCAGACCAGTCCACCCGATGCCGCTCAAAAAAAAGCCACTAAAGAAGAAAGTGAACGCATCCATACCGAACTCGGGGCAGGATATTACAGTCGCGGGCAATACAAGATCGCGCTGGACGAATTGCAGCAGACCCTCAAAATCAATGACGAATATGCCCCTGCTTACGACGTATTAGGCCTCGTTTACATGGCCCTGAACGAAGACAAACGGGCGGAAAAGAATTTTCGCCGCGCCATCGAACTCGCGCCGCAAGACCCGAACATCCGCAATAACTACGGCTGGTATCTCTGCAACCGCGATCAGTTTGCCGAGTCCATCAAGCAGTTCGATATCGCATTGAGCAATCCGCTCTATAGCACTCCCGAAAGCGCGCTGACCAATGCCGGCATCTGCTCGCTCAGAGCTCATGAGCCGAAACGAGCGAAAACCTATTTCAAAGCATCGCTCAAGATCAATCCGAATCAAGCCCAGGCCCTTACCGGACTGGCGCAGATCGATTACGAAGAAGGCGAACTGGCCGAAGCCCGCACCCTGATTGAACGTATGCTCGAATATAACCAACCTACCGCGCAAGCCTTATGGATCGGAGTACGCGTCGCACGCAAGCAAAACGATCACGACACTGAAGCAAGCTATAGCTTATTAATGCGTAACCGTTTCCCCGATGCGCCGGAAACCCAATTGTTGCTGCAAGGAAAATACGACTGATGGATATTGAAGACAGCACCAGGGAAAACCTGACTGTAGGCGCAATCTTGAATCAAGCGCGTCTGGCGGCAGGCATGAGTATCAACGATGTGTCGCAACACATCAAATTGACGGCGAAACAGGTCGAAATCCTGGAAAGCGACGGTTTCGACCAGCTCGGCTTGGTATTCAGCCGCGGTTTCGTGCGCAATTATGCACGTCTTCTGGGGTTGGACGCCAATGCTCTGGTACAGGCCATACCCAATAACGCACGAAACAAAAATGATCCAATCAGCATTCACGACGAACATATTCCGCTGACCAAAGGTTTGTCGCGACACTGGCTGGCCGTAGTCGGCATTATTCTCGCACTGGTTATCGTAGTGCCGCTGCTGGTTTATCATTGGCTGTCCGGGGACGAGACCCGTATCAAGACCCCGCTGATCAATAGCGCCGCCCTGCCGAAACAGGCTCCCGCTGTTAAATTCGTCGTCCAGCCTGCGGAATCGCCCGCTCCTGCGGCGAACGCTACCGCCGCAACGACTCCGGCCGCGCAAGCTGTCTCCGCGCCGGCGGCTGCGGCCATGACTTCAGCGCCGGCGCAACTGGCCATGCAGTTTGCGCAGGATTCCTGGGTCGATATCCGCGACGCGCAAAAGCATGTCTTGGTGTCCCGTTTATATCATGCCGGCGAAACCCTAAAATTATCGGCAACGCCTCCGCTGACCTTGACCATAGGCAATGCCGCCAACGTCAAGCTCAGCTACAATAACCGGCCCATAGACATTACTCCGCATCCGCCCGCTACCGTTGCGAAACTTACGCTTCCTTAGAAGCCCGCATTCCATGTTCAATATCCAATTACCACGCCAAACCACCCGTACCGTCCAGATCGGAAAAGTCGCCGTCGGCGGCAAGCATCCGATCGTCGTCCAGTCGATGACCAATACCGACACTGCCGATGTAGCCGGCACGGTCGAACAAGTTTACGCCCTTTGGCGCGCCGGCTCCGAACTGGTACGGATCACCGTCAACACGATGGAAGCGGCGGAGGCCGTACCGCGGATTCGCGACGCCCTGGAAGCAATGGGTTGCGACGTTCCGCTGATCGGCGATTTTCATTTTAACGGCCATAAACTGCTGACCGGCGTTCCCGCCTGCGCCGAAGCACTGGCAAAATACCGGATCAATCCGGGCAATGTCGGCAAAGGCAGCAAACGCGACGAACAGTTCGCCGCGATGATAGAAACCGCGTGTCGATACGACAAGCCGGTGCGCATCGGCGTCAACTGGGGCAGCCTCGATCAGGCGCATCTGGCGCGGATCATGGACGAAAACGCCCGATTGCCGCAGCCCCGCGAAGCTGCGTGGGTCATGCGCGAGGCGTTGATCACCTCCGCGCTGGAATCGGCCGCAAAAGCAGAAGACATCGGCCTGGGGCGCGACAAGATCATCCTTTCCTGCAAATTATCCGGGGTTCAGGACCTGATCAGCACTTACCAGGAACTGGCGTCGCGCTGCGATTACGCCCTGCATCTGGGTTTGACCGAAGCCGGCATGGGCTCGAAAGGCATCGTCGCATCGACCGCCGCAATGGCGGTGCTATTGCAGCAGGGAATCGGCGATACCCTGCGCATCTCGCTTACCCCCGAACCGGGCGGCGATCGCACGCAGGAAGTCGTCGTCGCGCAGGAAATACTTCAAACCATGGGGTTGCGGTCCTTTACGCCGATGGTGATCGCCTGCCCCGGCTGCGGCCGGACGACCAGCACGGTATTCCAGCATCTGGCACGCGATATCCAGCGCTATCTGCGGGATCAGATGCCGGTCTGGCGCAAACAGTACAGCGGGGTCGAAACCATGCATGTCGCCGTCATGGGTTGCGTCGTCAACGGGCCCGGCGAATCCAAACATGCCAACATAGGCATCAGCTTGCCCGGTACCGGCGAAATCCCGGTAGCGCCGGTGTATGTCGACGGGGTCAAGACCGTCACCCTCAAGGGCGACCGGATCGCCGAGGAATTCCAGGCGATCGTCGAAAACTACGTACAAAGCCATTATGCGGCAGCCCCCGCGACCGCGCATGCCAAAACCATCGCAATCCATCCAGCCTGACCCATGAATAGCCCTATCCAAGCCATCCGGGGGATGAACGACATCCTGCCCGAACAGATATCGCGCTGGCAACAGTTCGAAAGCATCATCCGCGACTGGCTGACCGCTTACGGCTATAGCGAAATCCGGACCCCTATCGTCGAACAGACCGGCCTGTTCAAACGCGCCATCGGCGAAGTCACCGATATCGTCGAAAAGGAAATGTATTCTTTTGCCGACGCGCTCAACGGCGAAGAACTCACTCTGCGGCCAGAAGGCACCGCCGCCTGCGTGCGCGCCGTGATCCAGCACAATCTGCTGTACCAGAGCCCGCAACGCCTCTGGTACAGCGGACCGATGTTTCGTCACGAACGGCCGCAAAAAGGCCGTTATCGCCAGTTTCATCAAGTCGGGGTCGAGTCGCTCGGTTATGCCGATCCGGACATGGACGCCGAACACATCGTCATGACAGCCGACCTCTGGCAGCGACTTGGGCTCTCCGGCATCGCGCTTGAACTCAACACGCTGGGCGACACGGCGGCACGCTCGCGCTATCGCGCCCGTCTGATCGCGTATCTGGAAGAACGGCTCGACGACCTCGACGAAGACGCAAAACGTCGCCTCTACACCAATCCCCTGCGCATACTGGACTCTAAAAACCCGGCAATGCAGGACCTCGCCGACTCCGCGCCGAAATTGTACGACGATCTTGACGACGCTGCGAAAACGCATTTCGAATCGGTGCAGGCCTTATTGCGCGCCCACCGCATCGAATACCGCATCAATCCCCGATTGGTACGAGGGCTGGATTATTACAACTACACGGTATTCGAATGGGTCAGCGACCAGCTCGGTGCCCAGGGCACCGTCTGCGCCGGCGGTCGCTACGACAACCTGATCGAACAGATAGGCGGGAAAAACGCTCCCGCCTGCGGCTACGCGATGGGCATAGAACGCCTGCTGTTATTGATGGAAGCAGCCGGAACTCCCTTGCCGGCTCCTCCGCTGGACGCGTACATCGTTCACCGCGGCGATATCGCCACGCCGTATGCCTGGCTGCTGGCGCAAAGCCTGCGCCAGGCGGGACTGAACGTCATACTGCAT
>DASSZW010000106.1:0-35395 GCA_035713285.1 Burkholderiales bacterium | reverse complement strand
CACGTCGCCGACGAAGCCGCTGTAGGTCAGCGCCTGCGCCTGCGCCCCGCCGGCGCCCGGGCGGAAGAGCAGGAGCGCCGTGAACGCGATCAAGACCCCGGCCGGCACCAGCCATCTCCACCGGGGCGGCGAAGGCGGAGCCGGAGCCGGAGTCGGAGTCGGAGTCGGAGTCGGAGTCGCGGCAGAAGAGCTTAATCGGGCTGTCCGCGACGCGGGAGCCAGCCGGACCTGAATCGGTTGCCGTACCAGCGCGGCACCCGTTACCGGCTGAAATCGCAGCCAGCCGATAAGGGCGGCATGCAAGCCGAGGGATATCAATAACGCCGCCAGAATCCGGCGCGCGCTCGCGCTGATTTCCGGTTCACGCGCATCGAGGCCCATAACCAGCCGGAATCAATGCAGGGTGCGCGGCATCGCCAATACAAAAGCAGGGACTTCGGCGTCGAAATGCTCGCCATCTTCGGCGATCATCTGGTAAGAGCCGCGCATCGTGCCTACGGGCGTATTCAATGCGGTGCCGCTGGTATATTCGAACGTTTCACCCGGTTTCAGCAAGGGCTGTTCGCCGACGACTCCCAGGCCGCGCACTTCCTGCACACGGTCCTCGGCATCGGTAATCAGCCAGTGCCGCGACACCAGTTGCGCCGCTACCGTGCCGGTATTGGAAATGGTAATGGTGTATGCAAATACATAACGCTCCTGATCGGGATCGGATTGCTCGGGCAAATAAGCGGTTTGCACGGCAATAGTGATATGTTTTTTTCTGATATCGGCCATTGTTCACTTTCAATAAAACTCATACTGTTACTGGGAGGCAATTACAGGTAAAATTCCATGCTCTAATATTTTGCGGTCATTCAGGAGCCATCGTGTCCAAACAATTTCGTATAGCACCCAGTATTCTATCCGCAAACTTTGCCAGATTGGGACAAGAAGTCACCGATGTGATTGCTTCCGGCGCCGACATCATCCATTTCGACGTCATGGATAACCATTATGTCCCCAACCTGACTATCGGGCCGCTCGTTTGCGAGTCCTTGCGTCCGGTCACTACCGCAATCATCGACGTGCATTTGATGGTCAAGCCCGTTGATCGCATTATCCCCGATTTTGCCAAGGCGGGGGCAAACATCATTACATTTCATCCCGAGGCTTCCGAACACATCGACCGCACCCTGTCCTTGATCAAGGAATCCGGCTGCAAGGCCGGGCTGGTTTTCAATCCCGCAACGTCGCTCAGCTATCTGGACTATGTGATGGATAAAGTCGACATGATATTGCTCATGTCGGTCAACCCCGGCTTCGGCGGCCAAAAATTCATTCCCGAGACGCTGAATAAAATCCGCGCTGCGCGCCAGCGCATCGACGCATCGGGCCGCGACATCTGGCTGGAAGTCGACGGCGGCGTCAAAGTAGACAATATCGCCGAAGTCGCCCGTGCCGGCGCGGATGTATTCGTTGCCGGCTCGGCGATATTCAGCGCCGCAAAAGATAACGACCCGCATCGTTACGATACTGTCCTCGCCGCATTGCGTGCAGAATTGGCGAAGGCGGCTTGATGGATTTTCCTGTCGCAATTAAAACCGCCGTCATCGATCTGGACGGGACGTTACTGGATACCGCGCCGGATCTCGCCTACGCGGCCGAGTTGATGATGAATGAGCTCGGCTTGCCGGCGCCGGAATTGAACACGATCAAGACTTACATCGGCAACGGCGTATCGCGGCTGGTTAAACGGGTATTGACCGGCGATCTCGACGCCGACCCGGACCCCGAACTGTTTGCGCAGGCGTATGCGATTTACCAGAAGCATTACGGCGAAAACGTATCGCGCTATTCGCGCCCGTTCGACGGCGTAGTCGAAGGCCTGGAAGCGCTACGGGCGCAGGGGCTGCATTTGGCCTGCGTCACCAACAAGGCCGAGGTTTTCACCATTCCGCTGTTGCGCGATACCGGCTTGCTGAAATATTTCGAACTGGTGCTGTCGGGCGATACCCTGCCCCGGCGCAAACCCGATCCGCTGCCCTTGCTTCATGCCGGCCACCATTTCAGTACGGAACCGTCGCAATTGCTGCTGATCGGCGACTCGCAGAACGATACGCAAGCTGCCCGCGCCGCCCGGTGTGTGATTTTTTGCGTACCGTACGGCTACAACCGCGGCGTTCCCGTCCACGAATTGCAGCCGGATGCGGTCGTTTCTTCTTTGCTCGACGCTGCAAAACTGGTTACGCGAGCTCCATAAACATGAGCCTCACATTTACCCCCGTTCGAGACGCCGCCCGGCGATGGCGCCAACCGCCTTGCAGCCGTGCGGCACTCATCAACCAAGGTAAATGGAAACGTCATGACTGAGAACGAATTCGAACGATTGGCCCGGGCGGGCTACAACCGCATTCCGATAACGCGCGAATTGCCTGCAGATCTGGATACGCCGCTGGCGGTTTATCTCAAGCTCGCCAACGCGCCGTATTCCTGCCTGCTCGAATCGGTGGTCGGCGGCGAGCGCTTCGGCCGCTATTCGATCATCGGCTTGCCGGCACGTACCGTGCTGCGCGTGCACGGCCATATCGTCACGCTCGAAACCGACGGCGAAAAAACCGAACAGCATACCAGCGAAGATCCGCTGGAATTTATTGCAACGATGCTCGCACGCTATCGCGTCGCGAAATTATCAGGATTGCCGCGCTTTTCCGGCGGCCTTGCCGGTTATTTCGGCTATGATACGGTGCGTTACATAGAAAAACGCCTGGCGCATTGCCACAAACCGGATTTGCTCAATACCCCGGACATCCTGTTGCTGCTAACCGAAGAGCTGGCGGTAGTCGACAACCTCACCGGCAAGCTCACCCTGATCGTTTACGCCAATCCGGAAGAACCCGGCGCTTACGCGCGAGCCACTGAACGCCTTAAACAATTGCGCAGCGATTTGCGCAAGCCGCTGGTAATCCCGCAGACGCTGCCGACGGTAGATACCGAAACCGAACGCGAAACTTCCAAAACCGATTATCTCAAAGCCGTGGCGCTCGCCAAAAAATACATAGCCGCCGGCGACATGATGCAGGTCCAGATCGGACAGCGGCTGATCAAACCTTATCCCGCCTCGGCGTTGTCGCTGTATCGAGCGTTGCGTTCGATCAATCCGTCGCCTTATATGTATTATTACGACATGGGGAATTTTCACGTCGTCGGCGCCTCGCCGGAGATCCTGGTGCGGCAGGAACAGCGCGCCGACGGTAATTATGTGACGATCCGTCCGCTTGCCGGAACGCGTCCGCGCGGCGATACGCCGCAACGCGATCAGGAACTTGCCGCGGAATTGCTGGCAGACCCCAAGGAACTCGCCGAACATCTGATGCTGATCGATCTCGCCCGCAACGATATCGGGCGCATCGCGCAAACCGGTACGGTAGCGGTGACCGACAAGATGGTCGTGGAGCGCTACTCGCACGTCATGCACATCGTCAGCTCGGTAGAAGGCAAACTTAAACCCGATACCAGCAATCTGGACGTATTGCGCGCCACGTTTCCGGCCGGCACCCTGACCGGGGCGCCGAAAATCCGCGCCATGGAAATTATCGACGAACTGGAACCGAGCAAGCGGGGGCTGTACGGCGGCGCAGTCGGTTATCTGGGATTTAACGGCGAAATGGATCTTGCCATCGCCATCCGCACCGGCATCGTTAAAAACGGCAAGCTCTACGTTCAGGCAGCAGCCGGAATCGTCGCCGATTCGGTCGCCGAGTCGGAATGGCAGGAAACGGAAAATAAAGCCCGGGCGGTCTTGCGTGCAGCGGAAATAGTATTGTCCGAAATGGAAGAAACATAAATTCCCGCTAGCCGCCCGCACGCTTCAACCGAGCTGCGGCGGCCAGGCCAGATAATCGGGGAAAGCCGCAGGCCGCGCATCGGCATTGGCAAACCGGATAAATCCGGCTATGTTTCCGATCTGATCATAAAAATTTGAAATATGGAATTTCTGTTTATAGGATTCGGCCCGGTTCATACCCTGCCGCACGACTTCTTCTTTATTCGCCAGTATCCATTCAATTTTATCGCGTAAACTATCGCTATCGAAATCATAAACGATTTCATCGTTCAAATTGTACGAATCCGAGACAAACCGCTGCCGGTTGGACAAGCAGGCGGTGCCGTGCGCGATCGCCCGCAATTGCCGGTCGTGTATGCCGTGCGAAGTATTGGGCGAGACATGGACGACCGCCAGGGAATCGGCAATCAGCTGATCGGTATAGGCATAATCCGAAACGGGGACATACGTACCCGTTCTGTTAGCAATGTTCAAGTGTTCCCATCGGTTCCCGCAAACGATGGCGGGATAATCCATCAAGACATCGGCCACCAGTTCGCTCTCCAGTCGACGCGCATAATCGTCGAGCAGCGCGACCAGCAACAGCTTTATTTTAGCGACGAAGGGCCCGTCTATAGCCAGTTTCGGGATATGCTCTTCCACCAGAGCGCAGACCGAAGCATGCGAAACGGCATTTAAATCCGCATTGATGATCGCCGCGACCGATTCCCACACCGCAAACACCGCCCTTGGCAAAGACTCTTTCAGCTCATTCCGCAGTTTCAGGGATGAATTGCCGGTTTTAGGGAAGACCAGCTTACCCGCCATTTTTTTCTCGATATCAACCGTTTTTTCTATCAAGGGCGGCAACATGAACGGGGTCTCAACGACGCCAACGAATCCATGATTCATGGGCAGTCGCTTCCTGAACGCCACATGTTCGGGGAAACCGTACAGACCGAATTGCCAGTTCGACCCCATAAAATGCAAATCCGGATAATAAGCGGGACTATCTCCGAAAAACGATATGAAAGGAGTTCTGGATAATTCCCAAAGATTTTTGCCGTCGATATTAAACATGCCGCCGATGCCGGCAAAGCCCAATACCGCGAGCGGAGCTTCCTGGATCAGCGACAAAAGCCTCTGCTGAAAGTCGGCCGCCTGCAAATCAAGCGTAACCGACTCGACATCTATCGATGCGAACTGATTGCCGAGCGACTCTGAAAAATGCTGAAACACGTTAGATCCCGACCTCGGCCCCAGCAGAATAATTTTATTGGCCATTCCATGCTCTCGTTAGTGTGCGTTCCAAACCAGCGCTTTTATCCGTAACGGTCACGGATAAATCAAGCTACGTTACTGCGTATTCGCAATGTATGCAAGGTACGCAGGGCCGCTTCCGGTCCGATTCCGGCGATCGGCGCGCGTCTCACGCCGGTTTCCGCGGACGCTGACGCATTTAGCAGGTAAAATAGAGCTTGCTGATATTTAGAAAACTACTCGATAGCCGTGAAATCAACAGGATAATTGAACCATGCTGCTCATGATCGATAATTACGACAGCTTTACCTATAATCTGGTGCAATATTTCGGGGAACTGGGCGAAGATGTACGGGTATTTCGCAATGACGAAATCGCGCTCGACGACATTGCCGCGCTCAAACCCGAGCGCATCGTTATTTCGCCGGGGCCTTGCACGCCCAACGAGGCCGGGATATCGATCCCGCTCATCCGCGCCTTTAGCGGCAAAGTGCCGATACTGGGCGTTTGCCTCGGCCATCAAAGCATAGGGCAGGCATTCGGCGGCGAAATCGTGCGCGCGCAGCAGCTCATGCACGGCAAGACGTCGATGATCCATCACCTCGACAGCGGCGTCTTCGCCGGCTTACCCAATCCCCTCCGCGCTACCCGCTATCATTCGCTGGTAGTCAAACGGCAAACGCTGCCGGATTGCCTGGAGATCACCGCCTGGACCGATGACGGCGAAATCATGGGCGTCCGGCATAAAACCCTGGCCATAGAAGGCGTGCAATTCCATCCCGAATCGATATTGACTGAATACGGACACGACATGCTGGCCAACTTCCTCAAGCTTCAATCCGCGCCGGTTCCAGCATGAAACAGATGCACTATTTCCTTAACCAGCTCATCGCCCAACGCGATCTGGACCGCGAACAAATGCTCGCGCTGATGCACGCCGTCATGAACGGGGAAGTCGCGCCCGCATTGATCGCAGGCCTGCTGGTCGCCCTGCGCTGCAAGGGCGAAAGCGTCGTCGAGCTGGCCGCCGCCGCCGAAGTCATGCGCTCGCTGTCGCTCAAGGTTCCCCTGACGCAAACGCAGAATCTGGTCGATACCTGCGGCACCGGAGGCGACGGCACCCATACTTTCAACATCTCGACGGCCGCCGCACTGACTGCGGCGGCAGCCGGCGCCCGGGTGGCCAAACACGGCGGCCGGTCGGTATCGTCCACTTCCGGCAGCGCCGACGTACTGGAAGCGCTGGGCGTCAAAGTCAGCCTGAGTGCCGAACAGGTAGCGAACTGCGTCGACGAAATCGGCATCGGCTTCATGTTTGCGCCTACCCACCATTCCGCCATGCGACACGCGGCGCCTGTGCGCCGCGAGCTGGGCGTGCGCACGATATTCAACCTGCTCGGCCCGCTGACCAACCCGGCTAACGCCCCGAATCAGGTGGTCGGAGTCTACGCCCAGCCGCTTACCGTCAAACTGGCGCAGGTCATGCAATGCTTGGGCAGCAGCCATGTCCTGGTGGTGCATGGCGCGGACGGGATAGACGAACTGAGCCTGGGCGGGATCAGTCACATAGCCGAACTGAAAGACGGCGTGATTACCGAAATGACGGTCACGCCCGAACGATTCGGACTGCTGCGCACTCCCAGTACCGAGTTCGTCGTTAACAGCGTCGACAGTTCCAGGGATATGCTGCTCGCCGCGCTGCGCAACGAGCATCGCGCCGCCAGCGACATCGTTGCCCTGAACGCAGGGGCCGCGATTTATGCGGCGGGGAGCGCCAGCACGCTGGCGCAAGGCGTAGCGCTGGCCCAGCAAGCCATCCGTTCGGGGTCTGCGCTGCGCAAGCTCGATCAACTCATCGAGTACACCGCCCATGTCTGACATCCTCGACCGAATCCTCGCCACCAAACGCACCGAAATCGAGCAGTCGAAGCGGAGGACGCCGCTTGCCGACCTGGAAATTACCGCCCGGGCAATGCCCCCGGCGCGCGACTTCGCCGCTGCGATCAGCCGCCGTACCAGTCAGCGCCAACCCGCCGTCATTGCCGAAATCAAACGCGCCAGCCCGTCCAAGGGATTGCTGCGCGCCGACTTCCGGCCGGCCGAAATTGCGCGCAGCTACGCCGAACACGGCGCCGCCTGTCTGTCGGTGCTTACTGACGCCACGTATTTCCAGGGTAGTGCCGAATTTCTGCGCGAAGCTCGCACTGCGTGTCCGCTCCCGGTTCTGCGCAAGGATTTCATGATCGACCCCTATCAGGTTTACGAAGCGCGGGCGATGGGAGCCGATTGCATATTGCTGATCGCGGCTGCGTTGAGCCTCGCGCAAATGCAGGAAATGGAAAATGTCGCCGGACAGCTGGGAATGTCGGTGCTGGTCGAATCGCACGACAGCGAGGAACTCGCCGTCGCGCTGCAACTGCGTACCCCGCTGCAAGGCATCAACAACCGGAATCTGCGCACCTTCGATACCCGGCTGCAAACCACGATCGACCTGTTAAGCCAGATCGATGACGAACGCATCGTCGTTACCGAAAGCGGCATCCATAGCCGCGACGACGTGGCGCGGATGCAAGCGCACGGCGTACATGGCTTTCTGGTCGGCGAAGCGCTGATGCGCGCGGAAGATCCTGGGCTCGCGCTAGCCGCTCTGATCGATTAGTTATTCAGGACGCCACGGCGGCCTGAACAGCCTTGCCGCTTCGGTGCCGGTCAATCCGGTTTGCGCGCCACCATATCGATCAGTGCCGACATGCCGTGGTGTTGTTTACCCTCGCTGATATGCTCGTCATGTTCGCTCAAATGCAGTATCTCCCAGTCGCCGAACTGCTCTTTCAAAAGCGCCTGCGTGTACATATTTTCCGCGACGGGCGGCCCGCCGGTCCTGTATTCGAGCTGGCGCGGCGTGTAGCCTTGCAATAACAGCAGGCCGCCGGGTTTGAGCGTTTTTTTAATGCCGTCGAACATAATCTGCCTGCCCGCCGGACCGACAAACTGGAAGAAAATACCGACGACGGCATCGAATTCGTTCTCGCTCCAGCGCCACGCCAGTAAATCCGCGCATTCGAAATCCAGTTCGACCCCGCGTTCCCGGGCGAATCCTCGAGCTTTGACCTGAGCGACATCCGAACTGTCTATCGACAGTACCGACAGCCCTTGCTGCGCCAGCCAGACACCGTTGCGGCCTTCGCCGTCGGCGACCGCCAGCACCCGCTGTCCCGGCTTCAGCCGATACGCCTGCTGGCGCAAAAACACATTGGGTTCCGTACCGAAAACGAATTCCGGCACGTTGTAACGCTCGTTCCACATGACCATGTCTAATCCCTCATCGATAAACTTATTTTGCCGTATTCAGCATCTGGTCAAGCTTGTCGGCCGGTACCGCTCCCGGAACGCGCTGACCGTTGCTGAAAAACAAGGTAGGCGTCCCTGTCACATGCAATTTGTCGCCCAGGGCGATATTGGCGTCGATCGGGTTGTCGCATTTGCCGCCGTTTTTTGGGTACACGTTTTTAAGCAATGCGTTTTGCCACGCCGCATTCCTGTCCTTGGCGCACCAGATCGCCCTGGAAACTTCCGTGGTGCCCGGATGCAGGCTTTCGATCGGGTAGGGAAAATCGTAGATCGTGACATTATTCACTTTGCCCAGTTCCTGTTCCAGACGTTTGCAGTACGGACATTCCGGATCGGAAAAGACGATCAGCTTACGGCTGCCGTCGCCCTTGACGAATTTGATCGCATGATCGAGCGGGAAGCTGTCGGGATTAACGGCATTGAGTTTTGCCAACCGCTCATTGGTGATATTTTTATGCGTTTTGGTATCGACGACGCTGCCGAGGAACAAATAATTGGCGTTCTCGTCCGAATACACGATCTGGCCGTCGATCACCACTTCATACAGGCCTGCGTAAGGCGTTTTGGTCACGCTGGTGATGTCGGCTTTGGGAAATTTGGCCTCCAGGTTTTTTTTAATCGATTCGGTATCGGCTTTCGCAGTGCACGCCAGCAAGGCGGCCAGCATCAGCAGGGACAACAAAATACGTTTAAACATAACGATCCTTTAACTGTAGTTAATCTGGACAGACGATTGCATACTAACCCAGGGCTTGCCGTATCAACAAGGATTTAAGCGGGCCGATATGATTAGTCCAGGCCATCCCGGCGTTGCGCAGCTTCCCGACCCAGGGATTGCGGTCGCGGAACAAATGATGCAAGCCGTCGGTAACCGTTTGTATTGCCGCAATATCTCCCGCCCGCGAGCGCTCGTAACGCCGCAGCTGCGCGAGTTCGCCGCAATCGGCAGCGCCTCTGCCGAGCAATATCCGCGACAGACTCTGCGCATCGCGCAAACCCAGGTTGACGCCTTGACCGGCCAGGGGATGCACGCTGTGAGCGGCGTCGCCGATCAAAGCCAGGCGGGGTTTGACCAGTGCGTCCACCCGATTGAGGCTGAGGGGAAACGCCGCAGCCACACCGGTCTGGCGCAATTCGCCGAGCATCCGATCGCCCGCTCGCGCCACTTCATCGGCAAGGTCCTGCGCATTTGCCGCCAGCAGCGCCTGGGTATGCGCGTCGTCGGTGGCCCAGACGATGGATATATGCCGGTCGGGCAAAGGCAGCCAGGCCAGCACGCCGTCGTCGCGAAACCATTGCCGCGCTATCCCGTCATGCGCGCGCTCGACGGCGAAATTGGCGACGACGCCGAACTGCCGGTACGGTTCGCATCGCGACGCTATGCCGACCTGACTGCGCACCCACGACTGGCCGCCATCCGCGGCTACGATCAATTTCGCGACGATCTCGGCGCCGTCGTCGAGCTGCAGGTATCCGGCCGCCGCCGACCAGGATAATTGCCGGGTTCGCGCCGAAAAGATCGTTAAATTGGCTTGCTTTTGCAACGCCGCCCACAAGCCGTGCTGGATACGGTTGCTTTCCATGATCCAGGCCAGTTGCGGCAAGCCTTCGCGGTAAGCATCGAAGCTCAGCAACGCGCCGCCGTCGCCGCGGATTTCCATCCCGTAGACCGGCTCGATACGGGAGGCGTCGAATTCTTGCCAGACTCCCATGCTGCGCAGAAACGCCGCGCTGCCGGGACTGATCGCATAAATCCGGCTATCCCACTCCGTTTCCGGTGCGGCAGGCGCGTGCGGCTCGACCAGCGCCAGGCTCAAACCGCTGTCGCGCAACGACAGCGCCAACGCTGCCCCGACGATACCTGCGCCCACTATCGTTACATCATAGGCGTGCGCCGTCATCCCGGGGCTCCGAATATCATGCGTCGCGCCACGAAACGTTTCAGCGGACGAAGTTGTTGCAAAGCCAGCAAACCGAGACTGCGCCCGTGCCGCAATACGGGAATATCGTTGGAAAACAGGCTCACCAATAAATCGGTAAAAAAGATGCTGCCCGCCGTATCGAGGCGGCGTCCGCCCTGAAAATCCTTTAACATGCGCAGATTGCCCAATTCTTCATGGCGGCTGTGGCGGATGCTGCCCGCCAGTTCCCAGGCATCGCGCAAGCCCAGATTAAAACCCTGCCCCGCCACCGGATGCAGGATATGCGCCGCATTGCCGATAATAACCCGATGCGGCGCGATCGTATCGCGCACATAACTGAGGTTGACCGGAAAACTGGTGCGGCTCGATACGCTCGAAAAACGTCCGACCCGGTCGCCGAAATGCGCATGCAATTTTTCTAAAAAAACCGAATCCGGCAACGCCAGCAATTCGCGCACCCGCTCCGGCGTAGCGGTCCAGACCAGGGCATAACCTTCGCCCTGCGGCAGCAGCGCTACCGGGCCTTGCGCAGTAAAGCGCTCGTAAGCCCAACCGTGCGGCCCGACTTCCGCAGTCACCGACGCCAGCAACGCATGTTGCGCATAATCTTTCGTCTCGCGCGGAACGCTGTTTCCTGCGCCACCGTCGGCAACCACCGCCAGCCGCGAAGTAATTTGCCGGGACACGCCGCTTATTTCTGCTTTGATGCGCGCATAGCCCGCATACGATGCAGCGTTTTTTACCTGAGCGCCGGTCACGACTTCTACATCGGTGCGCCGCAAGGCGGCATGCAAACCGCTGTCGAGTTCGGCATAATCCACCACATAGCCCAAAGCCGGCAAGCCTTCTTCTTCGGCATGCAGGCGCGCCATACCCAGGCCTCCTGCGTGAGAAATATGTATGTCCCTGATTTCGGTCACGGCTCTCAATGCCGCCCATACGCCCAGCCGTTCCAGGATCAAGCGGCTGCCGTAGGACAAGGCCAGCGTGCGTTTGTGCGCAGGACGATCCAGCTCTGCCCGCGCTTCCAGCACCTGAACGGCCGCCTCGCTACCGGCCAGCGCCAGCGCCAGCGCGGCGCCGACAGGACCGCCTCCGATAATCACCACATCGCTGTGTTCGCGCATCTTTGCTCCTTGTGGTCCGCTCGGGAATTTCTCTGTTATCGGCGCGCCGCCATCAGCGCTTCGATGTCGGCGACGGATTTCGGCGCCGAGGCGCTAAATATCTCCTTGTCCTGCGCCGTGACCAAGACATCGTCTTCGATGCGGATACCGATATTCCAGAACGCCTCCGGCACGTCGTCGGCAGGACGGATATAACAGCCCGGTTCGACCGTCAGCGTCATGCCCGGCTCCAGCAAGCGCCACTCGCCGCCTGACTTATAGTCGCCGACGTCGTGCACGTCGAGTCCGAGCCAGTGACCGGTGCGATGCATGTAAAAACGCCGGTAATCGCCCGATTCGATCACGCCCTCTACGCTGCCGCGGCATAAACCGAAATCCACAAGACCCTGCGCCAGGATGCGCACCGCGGCTTCGTGCGGCGCCTGCCACGACGCGCCGGGACGTATCGCCTCCAGCGCGGCGGCCTGCGCGCTCAATACCGTTTCATAAACGTCGCGCTGTACGGCGCTGAATTTGCCGTTGACCGGAAAGGTGCGGGTAATATCGGAAGCATAGCCGTCGAGCTCGCACCCGGCGTCTATCAACAGCAGGTCGCCATCGCGTAATAATGCATTATTTTCGACATAATGCAAAACGCAGGCATGCGGCCCGCCGGCTACGATCGACGTGTACGCGGGCGACTGCGCGCCGCGCGAGCGAAATTCGTGCAGAATTTCCGCTTCGACCTGGTACTCGTAGCCGCCCGGCCGCGTCGCCTGCATCGCCCTGCGGTGCGCCGCGCTGGCAATCGCCGCGGAACGGCGCATCAGATCCTGCTCGCAGTCGTCTTTAATCAGGCGCATGGCATCGACTGCCACACGCACGTCGCGCACTTCGGCGGGCGCGGTCGTACCGCTGCGCGCCTGACCACGCACGGTATTGAGCCAGCCGATGACGCGCGCGTCCCAGGCCGCGTCGGCGCCGAGCGCATAATGCAATACGGCCTGATCGGCCAACAGTCCCGGCAACCGTTCGTCCAGTTGCGTAATGGAATACGCTTCGTCGAAGCCGAACAATTCCGCGGCGGCGGCAGGGCCGTAACGGAAACCGTCCCATATTTCGCGTTCGGGGTCCTTGTCGCGGCAGAACAGGATGGAGCGGCCCGTCACAGCATGGAGCACCAGCACCGCTTCCGGTTCTTCGAATCCGGTCAGATAATAAAAATGGCTATCGTAGCGGTAAGGATAATGCGAATCGCGATTGCGCGGCCGCTCGGGCGCAGTCGCGAGCACTGCGACCGCACTGCCCGTCTGTTGCAAGAACCGCTCGCGGCGCTGCCTGAAAACCGTGTAATCATTCATCCGCTTCGTCTTCCTCATCGTATTGCGAATCCAGCAGGCCCGCCCACTGGTTTTCCAGTCCCGGCAAGCGCTCGGACAGGCATTGATGCAAGGCGATCGCCGCAGCCGAAAATTCGGCGTAATCGGCCCCGCTGTCGAGATCCTGGGCCGCCCGTTCGAACTGCAATAACGCGTCTTTCAGGCTATATGCCGAACCGAGTGCGTTTTTAACCTGTTCGCGCGGATGCGGTATCCAGGCGCGATCGGCGAACAGAGAGCACAGCTTTTCTCCCACTTCGAGCAAACGTCTGCGCACTTTTGCCGTCGCCCCCATCCGGCCGGACTTGACCTCTCCCCAGACGGACAGTTCCATCAATCGCAACCAGTAGCCGCGCAACTCATCGCGCCAGCCGGGCGCCAGCGTCACCGCCAGCCGTACCGCTTCAGTGTCCATATTTCGACCTCAGTCTGTTATCCAGTTCGGCAAGACGGTCAGGAGTTCCGATATCGAACCATAAGCCGTCATGCCGCTCCCCGCTCACGCCGCCCTGCCGCATTGTTTTGCGCAATAACGGCGCCAGCGGCGCGGGTTCGTTATCGGCGATAGCGGCGAACAAATCAGGATGATAACAGCCGATGCCGCTAAATGTCAGCCGCGGCCCGGCATCGTCCGACACGAGCCGGCCATTCAGGACAAAATCGCCGGCAGGGTGTTGCGCAGGGTTATCGACCAGTACCAGATGCGCGAGTTTGTCCGCCAGATCGATATTATGCAGGCGCCGGTAATCGTAATCGGTCCAGATATCGCCGTTGACGACCAGAAACGGCGCATTGCCGAGCAGCGGCAAGGCATGCGCGATGCCGCCCGCGGTTTCCAGCGCGCGCGCTTCCGCCGAACAGACGACCTCCAGCCCCCATTCCCTGCCATCGCCCAGATACGCTTCTATCTGCGCGCCCAGATAAGCATGGTTGACCACCACCCGATTAAAGCCGGCTGCCGCCAGCGCCTGCAGATGCCAGGCGATCAATGGTTTGCCGCCCGCGGGCAGCAAAGGTTTGGGCGTCCGGTCGGTCAGCGGGCGCATCCGTTCGCCGCGGCCCGCCGCCAGTATCATGGCGCTAGTCAAAAGGTATCCGCATCCAAAAAGTCGCCGTATTCAAAAAAGGCTCTATTCAAAATGTGTACTGGCTAGCGGCAGTTGCGCCATGCCATTCGTCGAGCAAACGCAGCAGCGGCCCGAATTCGGCATAACGCACAGCGGTGCGCCGCACATAGTCCAACACCAGCGGCATGTCCCGGACATAAGCCGTTTTACCGTCGCGATGGCACAAACGCGCGAAGATGCCCAGCACCTTGAGATGACGCTGCATCCCCATCCATTCGAAATCGCGGTAAAACTCCGCAAAGTCGGCCGGCACCGGCAAGCGGGCGCTACGCGCTTTTTCCCAGTAGCGGATCGCCCAGTCGAGCACGCGTTCCTCGTCCCAGGAAATATAAGCGTCCTTGAGCAAGGATACCAGATCGTAGGTAATCGGGCCGTAAACGGCATCCTGAAAATCCAGTATTCCAGGATTCGGACTGGTCACCATCAAATTGCGGCTATGATAATCCCGGTGCACGTAGACGCGTTGCTGGGCGAGATTATTATCCAGCAGCCGCGCGAATATGGTGTGCAACTGTTTCATCTGATCGGGATTGGCGCTGATATTCAAGTGCTTCGCCACATACCATTCCGGAAACAGCTGCAGTTCGCGAGCCAGCAGCGCCCTGTCGTACTCCGGCAGCTTGCCCGGCTCGCTGGCCAGCTGAATGCGGATTAACGCATCCGTCGCATCCGTATATAATGCGTGAACGTCCGCGGCGGCGGAAATCAGCGCTGCGTCATCCTGCCGGCTTACTATCCGGTTCAACCGGCTCAGAAAGGTTTCATCGCCGAGATCGGTCAGCAGCAAAAAACCCTCCGGCAGATTTTGTTGCAGGACTCGTGGTACATTTAGGCCTGCGGCAGCGAATAATTCCGCAACAAAAACAAAAGGCCCGCAATCTTCATGCTGCGGCGGCGCGTCCATCACGATATAATGTTCGCCATTGGATAAATTCGCACGGAAGTACCGCCGGAAACTGGCATCTGCCGAAGCAGGAGTGAGCACGGGGGACAAATAGGGAAATAGTGTTTCTAACCAGGATTGGATAAGATTTTGACGCTGCATGCAAGTCCTTGCCGACAAAAGATTTCAGCGCATTTTAGCACCATTCGCTCGATCAGCTAAATAATGCCTACACACCGATTTATCCGCTATCTCACAGCACCTTTATTGCTACTCGGGGGAATTGCCGCCGCCGACGATACGACGATGCTGCAAAGTTCTACCGCCATCGCTCCCCCTGCCAAAAACGACCAGAATCCACCGGTTTTCATTCGCGCCGACACCATGAACGGCACGCAAAACCAGCAGACCAACGCGATCGGCAATGTCGAATTGCGGCGCGGAGCCACCGTCGTGACCGCCGATCATCTGCATTACATCCAGCCCACCGATACGGTAAAGGCGGATGGCGCGGTTTGCCTGAAACAGGAAGGGCTTACACTGAATGGCCCGAAAATCGACCTGCAAATGAACACGCAGATCGGATACATGGACCAGCCGATTTTTTCGCTCATAGGCGCCGCCGCGCCGACCCAGGAAACCCATGTCATTGTTAATTCCCGCGGCGATGCGGCCATTATCAATTTCGAAGGCGAAAACCACTACCGTTTGATGCATGCCATCTATACGACCTGCCCCGTCGGCGACAACGACTGGTACTTGCGCGTCAAGGAACTCGACATTGACAACACGCAGCACGTAGGCACCGCGCACGGCGCGGAAATCGAGTTCAAGAACACTCCGATCCTGTACACGCCGTGGATCAACTTTCCTCTGAACGACCAGCGCAAGAGCGGCTTCCTCGCGCCGATCGAAGGCACGACGGGGACCAGCGGCGCCGAGCTGTCGATCCCCTGGTACTGGAATATTGCGCCCAATTACGACGCCACCATCACGCCGACTGTCATCAGCAAGCGCGGCTTGCAAATGGGCGGGGAATTCCGCTATCTGACCGACACCTCGCGCGGCTCGATAGACGCCAATTACCTGCAGGACCATCTCACCAATACCGCCCGCTGGGATGTTTTCGCCCAGCACGACGAGACCTTTGTGCCCGGACTTACGGGTCACTTCGTGTATCAGGCGGTATCCGACAACAACTATTTCCAGGATCTGACCAACCAGCTGAGCACGACATCGCTGACCGACCTGGACCAGGAAGCCACGCTGAATTATCAGGGCAGCTGGTGGCAGGCAAGCGCTTCGGTGCAGCAATTCCAGGTGTTGCAGGATCCGCTTGCGCCGGTGGTTCCGCCTTATAGCCGGTTGCCCGACCTGCACTGGTCCGGGGCGCTCACCAACGATTACGGGCTGGAGTTCAACTTCACCAGCGAGCTGACGCGCTTCGTGCACCCCACGCTGGTCAACGGCACCCGCTTTATCGCCTATCCCAGCATCGACCTGCCGCTGAGCAACGATTACGGATATATCACACCCAAGGTTGGATTCAATTTTACCGGCTACGAATTGAGCCCGACGTCCACCACACCGGCTTTCAATCCCACCCGCTCGCTACCGATAATCAGCCTGGACAGCGGCATGTATTTCGATCGCGACATTACGGCATTCGGCCATAAATTCCTGCAAACGCTGGAGCCGCGTTTGTATTACGTCTATATTCCTTATCAGGATCAAAGCCTGCTGCCCAACTTCGACAGCGCGCCGATGGACGAGATCAACTATGCAACGCTATTCACCGAAAACCGCTACGTAGGCGGCGACCGCATCAATAACGCCAACCAGTTGACGATGGGCGTATCGACCCGGTTCCTCGATCAGGACAGCGGGCTCGAACGTTTGAGCCTGGCGGTGGGCCAACGATTGTATTTCACCCCGCAACTCGTTACCCTGCCCGGCGAAGTCCCTAACAACAGCCAGTCGAGCGATGTACTGGCCGACGTGGGCGGACAGATCAATGAACAGTGGCGTGCCGATGCGGCTATTCAATACAATATGCAACTGAATCAGGCCGTCAGCGACAGCTTTACCGTCAACTATCATCCCGCGCCCGGCAAAGCCATCAATTTCGGCTACCGTTCGATCAACAATAATTTCAATCCGGCGGCCATGGCCAACATTCCGGGCATGCCTTTGTATGCCCAGGCGCTGTACGGCCAGGCGTACTATAGCGGAAATATCAACCAGATCGATATTTCCGGGCAATGGCCGCTTACCAAACGCTTGTACGGTATGATGCGCTATAACTATTCGCTGCTGGACAAAAATATCGTCGAAGGTCTGGCCGGGCTTGAATACAACGGCGGCTGCTGGGCGCTGCGCGGCGTGTTTCAGACCATCGCCATCGCGGCGAACACCACCAGCACTTCTTTTTTCTTCCAATTGGAGTTGAACGGACTGGGCAGTTTAGGCTCTAACCCGCTCGACGTTCTTAAACTTAGCGTACCTGGATACACCAATACCGATGAAATCAACAACCCTTAAATTTCTGCTGCTCGCGTTTGCCTTGCTGCCGGACCTGCTGCTGGCTGCCGATGTGTTGCCGCCTCCCGCTTCAACCTCAGCGCCGGCTTCTGCAACGACTGCCGCTCCTGCCGCCAATATGCCTGACAGCCCGGCTGCCTCCGGCAGCAAAAACGGGACGGCGAAGCCCGAAGAACTCGACCATATCATCGCCGTAGTCAACGACGACGTGATTACCCGTCACGATCTGGATGAACGATACGACCGCGCCGTCCAGCAACTGGAAAGCCGCAAAATCCCGCTGCCGCCCCGCGCCGTTCTGGAAAAGCAGATCCTTGAACGCATGATCAACGACCGTATCCAGTTGCAGTTTGCTGACCAGTCGGGTATCAAGGTCGACGATCCCACCCTCGACCGCGCCATAGACCGAATCGCCGCCCAGAATCAGATGACGCCCGCACAATTCCGCGAAGCCGTCGCCAAGGAAGGCATTCCCTACGATAAATTCCGTGCCGACATACGCGACCAGATCATCCTGACCCATTTGCGCGAACGCGAAGTCGACAACAAGATAAACGTGACCGAAGCTGAAGTCGATGCTTACCTCAATGCCCAGGCCAAGCAAGGCTCCGACGACGAATACAACACTGCGCACATCCTGATCAGCATCCCTGAAAACGCCACCTCCGAACAGATCCAGTTCGCCCATGCCAAAGCCGAAGAAGCGCTGAATAAAATCCGTGCTGGCGCCGATTTCGCCCAGATTTCCGCCAGCTATTCCAATGCGCCCAACGCGCTGGAAGGCGGGGAAATGGGCTGGCGGCGTGCCGCGCAAATTCCGGCGCTGTTCAGCCAGGTGCTGGTTTCCATGAAACCCGGCGAGACCAGCGATATATTGCGCAGCAACAGCGGCTTTCATATCATCAAACTGATCGATAAGCGCACTGCCGACAAAACCACTATTATCAATCAGACCCACGCCCGGCATATACTTATAAAAACCAGCGAAGTTGTTTCTGCCGCCGACGCCAAAAAACGGCTGGAAGAGATCCGCAGCAAGATAGAAAACGGCAGCGCCAAATTCTCGGACATGGCGCGGCAATACTCCAATGATGCCAGCGCCTCCAAGGGCGGCGACCTGGGCTGGCTGTCTCCCGGCGAGACCGTGCCGGAATTCGAACACGCGATGGACGCGCTCAAACCGGGAGAGATCAGCGAGCCGGTACAATCGCCGTTCGGTTTTCACCTGATCCAGGTACTGGAGCGGCGGCAGGAAGACGTCACCAAAGAACGCCAACGCATCCTGGCGCGTCAAGCGATACGCCAGCGCAAGATCGAAGAGGCGCAGGAAGAATGGCTGCGCCAGCTCCGCGACGGTGCGTTTGTCGAATATCGCAACGAATCGCAGTAACCGGCATGGGCTTACCCTGCACGCTCATAGCGCTCACGGCGGGGGAACCGGCCGGTATCGGGCCGGATTTATGCGTCTTGCTGGCGCAAACGCAGCGCGAACAGGAAATCGTCGTACTCGCCGACCGGACGGTGCTCGGCGAACGGGCTGAACGGCTGAACTTGCCCCTCACTCTCCGGCAATACGATCCGGGGCATGCAGAAACGGCAGCCGGCGTACTGAGCGTACTGCATATTCCGGTTGCCGAACCGGTATGCGCAGGGCGGCTCAACCCGGCCAACGCTGCGTCGGTGCTCGCCCTGCTGCGCCGTGCGGCAGACGGCTGCCTGAACGGTGAGTTTGCCGCCATGGTCACCGCTCCGGTGCATAAAGCGGTAATCAACGAGGCCGGGATCGCATTCACCGGCCATACCGAATTCCTGGCCGAGCTCACCGCTACGCCGCATGTCGTCATGATGCTGGTCGGCGGCGGCATGCGCGTCGCGCTCGCGACTACGCATCTGCCTTTGCGCGATGTGGCGGCAGCCATCGATGCCGCATCGCTGACCGCTACCCTGCACATCCTGCAGCACGAATTAATCCATCGCTTCGGCATTGCCGATCCGCGCATCGTGGTTGCCGGTCTCAATCCGCATGCCGGAGAATCCGGCCACCTCGGCGATGAAGAAATCCGCATCATCGAACCCGTACTGGCGCAGTTGCGGGCACGGGGCATGCGCCTGACCGGCCCCTTGCCCGCCGACACCCTGTTTAATCCCGAACGCCTGGCCGAGGCCGACTGCGTGCTGGCGATGTATCACGACCAGGGATTGCCGGTACTGAAATACGCCAGCTTCGGCGCCGGCGTCAACGTCACGCTGGGCTTGCCGATCATCCGCACGTCGGTCGATCACGGTACCGCCCTCGATCTGGCCGGCAGCGGCCGGATCCACAGCGGAAGCCTCGACGCCGCCATACAAGTCGCCGCGGAAATGAGCCGTCATCCCATGTCATGAGCAAACATATACCGCGCAAACGCTTCGGCCAGCATTTTTTATGCGACCACGACATAATCGCCGCCATAATTCAGGCTATCCGGCCGCTCGACACCGACAATCTGGTCGAAATCGGTCCCGGACTGGGAGCGCTCACCCGCCCTTTGCTGCAACATATTCCGCATTTGCAAGTCATCGAACTCGACCGCGATATCGTCGCGCGCCTGCAACGCACCTATCCGGCCGAAACGCTGGCCGTTCATGCCGCCGACGCCCTGAACTTCGATTTCGCAACGCTAGGCGGAGACTTACGCATCGTCGGCAATCTTCCGTATAATATTTCCACGCCGTTGCTATTCCATCTTGCAGGGTTTGCGACGCGCATAATCGATATCCACGTCATGCTGCAGAAAGAAGTCGTCGATCGCATGACCGCCGTTCCGGACACGCATGATTACGGCCGATTGTCGGTGATGCTGCAATACCGCTTCGACATGGAAGCGCTGTTCGAAGTCCCGCCTGACGCCTTCGACCCGCCGCCCAAAGTCGATTCGACCGTAGTGCGGATGATACCGCGCCGCGCCGACGCCGCGCAGCCGGATGATCCGGCCGAACTGGCGCGCATCGTTTCCAGCGCTTTCTCCCAGCGGCGCAAAACCCTGCGCAACACGCTGGCGGGGATATTGAAACCCGCCGACTTTACGCAACTGGAGATCGACCCGCAAAGGCGTGCCGAAACCGTGTCCGTGGCCGATTTTATCCGTATCGCCAATTTTGTTACCAAGGAAAAATCATGAATTTAATCGATATCGCGCAGAACTGCCTGGATGAAATGGCGCTGCCCGCTACCCATGTGCCGAATTTACCGGTCATCAATCTGCCGCTGGACAGCGAAAACGGCAAATTGAACATGTTTATCCACAGCCATGAAGACGCCCGCCGCATTTTCGTCTATACGCGGCCGCAGGACATGCTGGTGCCCATCCCGCGTATCGCGGCTTTGAGCGACTTTCTCAGCCGTGCCAATTACGGCCTGCCGCTGGGGAATTTCGAAATCGACATGAACGACGGCGAAATCAATTTCAAAAACAGCCTGGACATTACCGACGGCCAGCTGACCCCCAAAATGGTGCAGACGCTTATCGTATTTTCGCTGGAATGCGTGAACCGTTACCTGCCCGGGATCCGCGAAGTAATCGAGGGCGCCGATCCAAAAGCCGCTATAGAAGCCATAGACGGCCCGACCAAGGTAGTGATCAAGTAACCCTTCCCCCGACCGATTTTGGAAACGGAAACCTCGGGACAATTCAACCGGATCGCGCTCGACCCCGCGCGCTCGGTCGTCGTCGAAGCCTGCGCCGGCAGCGGCAAAACCTGGCTGCTGGTGTCGCGCATTTTTCGCCTGCTGCTGGCAGGCACAGCGCCGGCGGAAATCCTGGCGATTACGTTTACTCATAAAGCCGCAGGGGAAATGCGCGCCCGGCTCGACGACTGGCTGCGTTACTGCGCCGGGGCCAGCGATGCCGAACTCCGCGAGTTCCTGAGCGAACGCGCGATTCCCGATGCCGAACTGGACGACAATCTGTCCGCGGCGCGGGGCTTGTTCGAAAACGTGCTGACCGCTCAGCCCGGACTGAACATTTATACGTTCCATGCCTGGTTTTTCGATATCCTGCGCCGCGCTCCGCTGGAAACAGGTCTGGCCGGCCATACGCTGTCCGAACAGACCGAACTGTTGCGACAGCGCGCCTGGACGCAATTCACCCGCCAGCTCGCACAATCGGCAGACAGCCCGTTAGCGATGGCCATGCAGGCGCTGCTTGCGGAAACGGGCTTATCGAATACGCGCAAATTATTGCAGAATTTCGTCTACCGCCGCGCCGAATGGTGGGCGTATACCGAAGGGCAAGCCGATCCTTTGGCTTACGCGATCGCGCAATTGCGCGCGCAAATCGATATCGATGTCGACCGCGACATCGCCGCTCACTGCTTCGACGATCCCAATTTTAGCGCCGCCCTGCTCGATTATGCCCGCGGACTGGCTGCGAGCACGCCGGCGCGGCAAAACAAAAGCCGGGAAATATTGGCTGTGTTCGAATCGGGGCTTGCTCCGGCCTTGCGGCTGGAACAGCTCATTGCGCTGGTCCTGACCCAAAAAGGCGAAATCAATGCGACCTTCACTCCCGGCAAAACTCCGCAATCCCAAGCGCTTTATGCTGCCCATCTGCGCATAAGCGAATATTTGCTCAGCGCTCGCAAACAGGTGCAATCGCAGAGCAGCTTTCGTTACAACGAGCGCGGCCTGCGACTCGGCGCAGCACTGCTCCAGCATTATCAGGCTGTCAAACGCGAGGCGCGGGTACTCGATTTCGCCGATATCGAATGGCAAGCCGCCTGCCTGCTCACGGATTCCAGTCACGCCGAATACATCCAGTTCAAACTCGACGCCCGTTATAGCCATATTCTGCTCGACGAGTTCCAGGATACCAATCCCGTGCAATGGCGGATCCTGCAAAGCTGGTTCGAAGCGGCGCATCAATCCCGGACGCTCCCGAAAATATTTCTGGTGGGCGACCCCAAACAATCCATTTATCGCTTTCGCGGCGCGCAAGCCGGCTTATTCAAACTGGCCGGCGATTACCTGACCGAGCGGGGGGCAGCGTACCTAGCGCAGAATTGTACCCGCCGCAATGCTGCGACCATCATCGGCGCCATCAATACGGTTTTTGCGCAAAACGCCAACCCTCTGTTCCAGCCGCATAGTGGTTACGATAGCGAAAGGCCGGGACGCGTCGAAGTATTGCCGCTGGCTCGGGCCCCCGAGCCGGAAACCGGTAACGCGAATCGCCAGACCGTACGCAATCCTTTGCTGGAGGCTCGTCCGCTCGATAAGCCCGGTAACGATCGCCATCGCGAAGCCCAGTTGCTGGTCCGCCGCATACAGGAAATTATCGCCCTATGGGCGATAGACGACGGCAAAGGCGGCAAACGACGGCCGAAATACAGCGACATCATGATACTGGTGCGCAGCCGCACTCATCTGCAGACTTACGAAGCCGCCCTGAAAGCCGCGCAAATTCCGTATATCGGCAATCGGCGCGGCGGCCTGCTCGACAGTATGGAAATAGGCGATATATTAAGCCTGCTGCAATTCCTCGGCAGTCCGCACAGCGATCTCGCTCTGGCGCGGGTTCTGCGCTCGCCGCTATTTTCCTGCACCGACGATGAATTGATGGCGCTGCGCGCAGCTCAAATCCAGACCCAGCCCCGGCTGGCCTGGTGGCCGGCTTTACTCGCGCTGCCGCAGCCTGCGCCGGCATTGCGACGCGCCATCGATTTGTTGCAGAACTGGATAGCGCTCGCCGCTCGCATTCCGGTACACGACCTGCTCGATCGCATCTACTTCGAAGCGAATGTGCCGGCGCGCTATCGGGCCGCTGTACCGGCGGCCTTGCAAAACAGCGTCGTCGCCAATCTGGCGGCGTTCATGGAACTGACCCTGACCCTGGGAGGAGGGCGTTATCCCAGCCTGCATCGTTTTTTGACCGATATCGCCACGCTGCGGCGCGACGCAGAGGAAAACCCGGATGAAGGCGAGCTGCAGGACACCGGCAACGCCGTTCGAATATTTACCGTTCATGGCGCAAAAGGGCTGGAAGCACCGATCGTCTGGCTGCTCGACGCAGGCCCGCGCAAACCGCAAAGCGACAGTCACCGGGTATTGTTCGAATGGAAAGCCGGCTCGTACCGGCCCGGCCATTTCTCGCTGCTGTCTACCCAGGAAAATACGGCGGAATTTCAGTTGCGCTATTTGGAGCGGGAGGCTGTACATGCCGCGCAGGAAAATTTGAACCTGCTTTATGTCGCCATGACGCGCTCGCGGCAGGCCCTGCTGGTGTCGGGCGTAGCCGGCAGCGGCAGCCAGAACTGGCACCAAACGATCCTGTCGGCGCTGGCGCCCGATTGCAGCGAATTTGCGCTCGGCGACGATTTGAGGGCAGACTGCGCCGGCCCGATCGATGGAGCCGAAACAGCCGCAGTCGAACTGTCGCTGCCTGCCGATATCGGGCAACCCCGGAATATAGGGGTGCGCAATAATCCAGCCGAGAATTCCGCTTCGGATTTCGGCACCCTGGTGCACGCATTGCTCGAATTCATGATCCCGCCCGCCGCCATCGGCGACGAAGCGGAGCTGCGGGCCAGATTCGGCAACCATCCCCGCTTTGATGCGGCGTTGCAGCTGGGCAGATCGATCGTCGCGCAAGATCATCTGCAACGGTTCTTCGATCCCGTTTCATATTTGCGCGCCCACAACGAACTCGTCTATCTGCGCAATAACGGCAGTACGTACCGCATCGATCGCGTGGTCGAGTTCGAACGCGAAGTATGGCTGCTCGATTACAAGACCGGACACAGCGGCGAACCCGAACAACTGGCCGCCGCGCATGGCGCGCAATTACAGGAATATCGCAGCGCGATGCGCATCTGCTATCCGGACAAAACCGTTTTTTGCGCGTTGATCGACCGCGCCGGCAAACTGATCGTGGTTCCGGCCGAAAATCCGGGTTAGGACAGTAGGGAAATATCCGCCACCTGATTCATCAGTTCTCCCAGCGCATGCAGCAATGCAAGGCGGTTTTGGCGCACGGCGATATCGTCGGCCATGACCATGACCGAATCGAAAAATCCGTCCACTTCCGGCCGTACTGCCGCCATCGCTGTCAAGGCTTCGGCGTATTCTCCGGCTTCGACCATCGCCGATACGCGCGGCGTCAGCTGAACGACGCGTTCGAACAGCAGGCGCTCCGCGTCGTGAACGAATAATTCCGGGTTCACTACGGTCAAGGGGCCTGTTACTTTTTTCAGGATATTCTGGACCCGTTTGTTGGCGGCGGACAGCGCGTCCGCATCCGGCAGTTGCCTGAATTGATGCACGGCGCGGATACGCGCCAGCATCAGGTCCATCCGTTCGGGACGTCCTATCAGTACCGCCTCGATTTCCAGCGCATCGTAGCCCTGCTCTTTCAGATAGGAGCGCAAGCGCTCCAGCAAAAAGGCATACACGTCGCTATCGGTTCCGCCGGCTACGGCGGTGCCGGAAAACGCCGCTTGCGCATGCTCCAGCAATACCGGCAAAGACAGCGCCAGCGGCGTTTCGATCAAAATCCGCAACACGCCGAGCGCGGCGCGGCGCAGGGCAAACGGATCCTTGTCGCCGGTAGGAATCGCACCGATGCCGTAGATGCCGATCAGGGTATCCAGCTTGTCGGCCAGCGCGACGCTGATCGCAATCGCGCCCTGCGGCAGCGCATCGCCGGCAAAACGCGGCCGGTAATGGGCGGAGATCGCGGCGGCCACCTCGGCAACTTCGCCGTCCAGGATCGCGTAGCGTTCACCCATCAGCCCTTGCAGCTCGGGAAATTCGCCGACCATATCGGTGAGCAGGTCGGCTTTGGCCAGATACGCGGCGCGCTCGGCCATCGTGCTGTCGGCCTGCAGCAAACCCGCGATGGTCGCCGCCGTTCGCCGCAGGCGTTCGACGCGCTCGAGCTGGGTACCGAGCTTGTTGTGATACACGACGTGAGCCAGTTTGCCTACCCGGTCTTCGAGAAGCGTTTTCCGGTCCTGCTCGAAGAAAAACCGGGCATCCGATAAACGCGCGCGCAATACGCGCTCGTTTCCATGAATGATAGCAGCGGGATCGCCGGTCTGCAGATTGGATACGAGCAGGAACCGCGGCAGCAAATTCCCTGCCGCGTCGGCCAGCGGAAAATATTTCTGGTGCTGTTTCATCGACAATACCAGACATTCCGCCGGCACCTCAAGAAAGTCGGCGCTGAAAGTCCCGGCATAAACGCTGGGATATTCGACCAGAGCGGTGACTTCGTCCAGCAGCGCTTCGTCCCACAGTACTTTCGCGTCGCCTGCCGCAACGGTCAACTGATCGCGGATCGCGGCGCGGCGCGATGCGTAATCTGGCATGATCCGTCCCTGATCGCGCATCGTCGCCGCATATTCGTCGGCATGGCGGATGACGATAGCTCCCGAGCTTAAAAAACGGTGGCCAAGAGTCGTATTGCCGCTGTCCAGCCCTAAAACCGAACCCGGAATAACGTCGGCGCCATGCAGCATGACGAGGCCGTGCAGCGGCCGTACGAATTCGACTTCGCCGTCGCCCCAGCGCATCCGTTTCGGCGTCGGCAGCTTGATCAGCGCTTCCGTCACGATTTCCGGCAAATGCTGCGCCAGCGCGGCGCCCGGCTGCACGCTGCGGAACGCGTAACAGTCCTGCTTGCCGTCGTGCACGATTTCGAGCTGGTCGACCGCGACTCCGCACGAGCGCGCAAAGCCCGCCAGCGCCGCAGTCGGTTCGCCGTTTTTCATCGCGGCGGCGACGGCCGGCCCCTTGCGTTCGATATGGCGGGGTGTCTGCACCGGAACTACTTCGGCGACAGCGACGGCGAGCCGGCGCGGCGTGGCGTACGACGAAACTGCCGCGCCGGCGCTGCAATACCCTTGCTGTTGCAGTGTCGCCACGATGCTGCCGGTAAATGCGGCAGACAGTTTTTCCAGCGCTTTGGGCGGCAATTCTTCGGTCAGAACTTCTATCAGTAAGGTCGCGCTCACGGCTGGACTCCGGCTTTGTTTAACATGGGGAATCCCAGGGCTTCCCGCGCGTCGAAATACGCCCGCGCCACTTTTCGCGACAGCGTCCGCACCCGTCCGATATAAGCGGCCCGTTCGGTGACCGAAATAGCGCCGCGCGCGTCGAGCAGATTAAACGTGTGCGAACATTTCATCACCATTTCGAATCCGGGCAGCGCCAGACCGGCGTCCATCAGGCGTGTCGCCTCGCGCTCGAAATCGTTGAATTGCTGCAGCAGCCATTCGACATTGGCGTACTCGAAATTGTAACGCGACTGTTCGACCTCGTTCTGATGGTAGACATCGCCGTAGCTCACGCCTTCGGTCCAGACCAGATCGTAGACGTTTTCCACGCCCTGCAGATACATCGCCAGCCGTTCAAGGCCGTACGTAATTTCGCCCAGCACCGGTTTGCACGGCAGGCCGCCGACTTCCTGAAAATACGTGAATTGCGTCACTTCCATGCCGTTGAGCCAGACTTCCCAGCCCAGACCCCAGGCGCCGAGGCTGGGCGATTCCCAGTCGTCCTCGACGAAACGGATATCGTGTACGGTCGGGTCGACGCCCAGAGCGCGCAGACTGTCGAGATACAGCTCCTGGATATTGTCCGGACTCGGTTTCAATACCACCTGAAACTGATAATAATGTTGCAGCCGATTGGGATTTTCGCCGTAACGGCCGTCTTTCGGCCGTCGCGAAGGCTGGACGAACGCCGCTTTCCAGGGTTCGGGGCCCAGCGCCCGCAAAAAGGTCGCGGTATGAAACGTGCCTGCTCCCATTTCCATATCGTAAGGTTGCAGTAACACGCAACCGTGGCGCGCCCAGAATTGTTGCAGCGTTAAGATGATTTCCTGAAAAGTCGGCATGCGGCGCCTTAAACGATAAAAGCGCGATTTTACCCTAGAACTGATAATTTGAAAGTGCGTAAGCCCATAAAACGCGAAAAGCGATTGCAGGGATTATTTCACGGCAGCGATTTCGACAGAGCGATCATCAGGTTTGCCGCCAGACCTCCTCCTGCTCTTGCCGCCAGACGCAATTGCCAGCCGTTGGCCTCCGCCAGCTGCCGCGCAATCGCCAGGCCCAGCCCGCTGCCGCCGGTAGTCTGGTTGCGCGACGATTCCAGCCGGTAGAAAGGACGGAATACCGCTTCGAGCTGATCGGCTGGAATGCCGGGACCGCGATCCATGACCCGGACCAGAATCCCCGCTGCGCGGCGTTCGCACGTCACAGTCACTTCACTGGCCGCGCTATCGGATTTGCCGTAGCGCAATGCGTTTTCGATCAGATTAGCCACGATACGCTGGAATCCCTGTACCGCAATTTCAACTGTGCAAACGCCGTCGAATTCGCATACGACGTTGCCGGCCGCCCGTCTGGCGTCTTCGGCCAGCTCATTCAGTATTTCGTGCAGATCGGCTTTCTGCCGGTTTTCGCTTTGCAGGCCCCGCGCCATTTCAAGAAAACTGCCGATCAGCGCATTCATTTGCTCGAGATCGCGCTCGAACTGATTGAGCAACGCTGGACTGGTCGTCGGCGGCAGCATCTCGACCGCCAGACGCATACGCGCAATCGGGGTACGCAAATCGTGCGAAATGCCGGCCAGCAGCGTGGTGCGATTAGCGAGCAGGGCCTGCACTTCGTTGGCCATCCGGTTAAAGGCGCGCGCCAGCGTCGCCAGTTCGGCAGGCCCGGTCTCCGGCAGCGGTTTAGGCATCTGGCCTTGTCCTACCTGGCCGGCCGCGGCGCCTAATTGCGCCAGAGTAGTGGTAATCCGGCGCACGGTAATAATCCCGGTAAACCAGGTCAGCAAAGCGCCCAGGCTGAGCAGTCCGACCGCCGTCAGCGGCGAGCGGATATTATAGCGGCTTCGCATGAATCCGACGCGGATGAGGTGGCCGCCCATTTCCAGATTGGCCCAGGTCCAGCCCCGGTCTCCGGCCTGTAATACGATATCCTGGCCGGTACGCCGCGACAGTGCGCGTTCTATGTTCCTGCTGTTCAGGAACCGGTCGGGCGGCTTATCGCTCACGCTGTCTATTTTATTTATGCGCAAATGATGGTGTTCTATCAGCTCCCGCTCGAATGCGGGTCGCGTGTCGGGCGGCAACTCCGCCCAGGTCTGCGCCGACAGGACGATCAATGCCGCCAGATCGTCGGCGGAACGTTCGGCCATCGGTTGCAGTACGGCAAGCGCTACGACCGCCAGCACTATGGTCTGAAACAGCAGGAAGGCCAGTCCCAGCGTAGCGGCCGTGCGGCCGAACAGCGAGCTCGGCCACAATTTCACTGCGATGCGCCTTTGGGGACGAACAGATACCCTTGACCCCACACCGTCTTGATATAAACCGGGTCGGCCGGATCGGGTTCTATTTTACGGCGCAACCGGGTTACGCGCACATCAATGCTGCGATCGAAAGGATCCCTGTCGTAACCTTTGAGCAGGTCCATCAGCTGGTCGCGCGAAAGAACGCGATTGGGGTGCTGGATAAATATTTGCAGTATGCCGAATTCGGCCGTAGTCAGACCGATAGGCAGGCCGTTTTTGGACAGCGTCTGGGCGTTGAGGTTGAGCTCGAAATCCTCGCCGAAGCGGACAATATTGCCGCCGCTCTCAGGCGCGGCAGGCTGTTCCTGCTTCCGCCTGAGCACGGCGCGGATGCGCGCGAGCAGTTCCCTCGGGTTGAACGGCTTGGCAAGGTAATCGTCGGCGCCGACTTCCAGCCCGACGATGCGGTCGATATCTTCGCCGCGCGCCGACAGCATGATGATGGGCAGACTGGCGTCAGCGCGTAGCCGCCTCGCGATCGACAGTCCGTCTTCGCCCGGCAGCATCAGGTCGAGGATGATCAGATCCGGCTTGCCGGCCGCCAGTCGGGCGTCCATGGCAGAGCCGTTTTCTGCGAGGCTGACCTCATAGCCGTTGGTGACGAGATACTGCTCCAGCAAACCGCGCAGTCCGTCGTCATCGTCGACGATCAGCACATGCGCCTTAACCGTTTCTTCCATGTTTGTCCCTGCCGAAATTGCGATGCTTGAGTCTAACATTCCCGGCACCTGCACGCATAAAAAAACCGAGGGATAAACCCTCGGCCTTTAATCGCGCGATAAACTGCGCGCAACGTACTGTTTTTTTGTTACACCGGATTTAGTATTACAGCTTCCATGCGTAAGACACGCCTACGATGTCCTGATGCATGCTGACGCTTGCTGGCGCCATTACACCTGGAGCAACTTGCATCGATCCGCTCATAGAGCTGTTAAATCCGTGCGTATACGCGACGTTCCATTCGCCGTTGCCGGTCAGGTAGCTGGTACCCATGGTGAAGTGGTCGGTAATCACGCCGGGAGCGAGCACGTTGATGCCGATGTTGGTCGCAGTGATCGGATCGTCGCCGTGGTTCCAGCCGGTACGCAGGATCCAGTGTTCGTTATACTGGTATTCAGCACCGAGCTTCCAGACGTTGATATCCTGCCAGCCGAAGCCTGGACCATAAGCAGAACCGAATTGGGTTCCGGTATTCATCTGATCCCCGATGGCGGCGACGCCGCTGTAGTTGATGCGCTCATAGTCGAGGGCCACGGTCAGAGCAGGCTGGACTTTATAAGCCAGACCGACGCTGAAGTTCTCGGGCAGATCGAGACTGCCAGCACCCGCGAACAGGCCGGCATATTTGCCCATTTTGGCAAAGCTGACTTTGGAGGAATAATCCGCACCGAAAGTCAGGTCTTGAGTAATCTTGCCCATGTAACCAATACGTACGCCGCCGCCGAATGCGCTGTCGTTGCCGGTATTTGTCATGCGGCTCGGGTTGGCAGACATGCCTGGCTGATCAAACCCTTGCAGACCTTGGGCAGAGAAACGCTCGTAACCGATCAGAGGGGAGATACCGACAGAATTTCTGTCATTGATTTTGTAAGACAAGGTCGGCGCAATGATCATCTGCTGCAGATTGACGCCAAGATTTCCGGCACCACCGAAGATGTTGACGCCTTGGGCGTTAGGAGCATAATTGGTGTTCATACCGCCGTTACCGTAGACGCTGACGCCCAGGGACAGGTCGGAAGTAATCAGTTTGTTGTAGCCGAATTCTGGGATCACGAAATAATTGCTGTCGCTGTTCTCATTTTGACCGCCAACGCTCGCCTGACGCTGCGGGCTGAACAGGTAAGCGCCGAGATCCATGCGGTTGCCGACGAATACCATGCTTGCAGGGTTATTCGCGCCGCCCATGCTGTCTTCGGCCATCGCTGCGGACGCGCCGCCCATGCCGTTCGCAGCCATACCGTAACCGGATGCGAACATACCGTTAGTTGCCATTGCTGCACCTGGCGCCGCCAGACCTGCAACCGCCATCACAGCGAATAATTTTTTCAATTTCATTGTGTCATCTCCAAAAAAGTGTGAATCTTTGCACATAACCAAAATAATAAGGAACCTCTGAGCAAGCCTGCCATTTGCCGGCTTCTGCGCCAGAACGTTTCCGTTGCGGCTGCCCTGCCCTGCGTCCTAAAGCCGACGCCAGGACTGACGCGGCTTGTTCAGAGGTTCCTCAGTAGTACCTTGCCGAGCTATAGTACATCGTTGTACGGACGCGGAACAAGTCAAAAGTGCTCGTCCCGGCGTATTCGTGAATCTTTGTTACATTTTTGCAACAGTCCGGGGAAATGGCTTGATTTCGAACCATTACATAAAAAGAAAACCCCCTGAATACCGAGCATTCAGGGGGTTAGCAGAAACGATGCGAATTTCGGTTACAGCAAGCCGGCGCCGATCTGTTCACCTGCCATCTGCCGTTTTACGTTTTCTACATCCTTGCGGGCGAGAGCGAAGGGAAAGGAGAAGATGTCGGTAGGACTGGAATCGCCGTAAGGCCGGTTACAGGCCGATACTTCTTCATCGTCCTTGCCCGGGCAGCCGGAGGTCTGGAACGGCTTGCCGGAATTGACCAGTTCCGCTAGTTCGTCTTCCGCCAGACCGAAATCGATCACCGCGCCGTTTTCGTCGAACAGCATCTTGCTGACATGGCCGCCGGCGTAGTCGATAATGAAACGGGCCAGTTGCACGCGCCGCCATTGACCGCGATCGCAGGCCGGCCAGTCTTCCATCATCGAACCCTGCTCGGGGAAGAAGGCAAACATGTGGTTATGGCCGCCCATATCCTTGATTTTTTGGCAGACTTCCAATATTTCCTGTTCGGTTTCGCCCATCCCGCAAATCAGGTGCGCGCCGAATTTTTCCGGACCGAATATATCGGCCGCCCATTCGATCGCCTGCCAGTATTTTTCGAAACGGTGCGGGCTGTCTACCGATTTGCCGCGCGTGCGCTCGAAAATGGCGGGAGTCACGGCGTCCAGCGCGACGGTGAAGATATCCGCGCCCATTGCTTTCAGGCGCTGCAAGTCTTCTTTTTCCATGGTCGTCGGATTGGAGAGGATGGAAACCGGTATGTGAGGCAGCTCCTTCATCCATTTATCCAGCAGCACGAAGGTGTCGGAATCGGAATTCGGGTGCGTAATCATCGAGATGCACATGCGCTGAAACTGGCCTTTATCGTTGCCGAGCTTGACGCGCTCGATCACATCGTCGTACCGCGCGGTCGGCCATTCGACGCGGATGAAATTGCGGTCCGCGTAATCGCGCGTTTCTTCCCTGTGGCGCGCGAGTCCGCAGTAGGTGCAGTTCGCACGGCAGCCTTCCGGGTAAGTGACCAGCAGGTTGAGGCAATTGGTGCAGGCAGTGCGATGCATGTTGCCCGGCACCAGACCCAGGGTAATCGCAGCCGCCGTGCTCATTTGCACGTATTCCGGCGAACGCATTTCAGGCGTTTTGACGTGATAGTCAGGCCGATAGAATTGCACTACCTGGGGTTGATCTAAAACTGCGCTCATGCGGTTCTCCTTACAAGATAAGATTATGAATAATTATGCTACAAAATAGTCGGGGAAGGCTATCCATGCCTTACGATGCAAATCATCGCGCTCCGCCGCTCCGGTCAGCCAATACTGGTTCAGCCAGCGACGTCTTTCGACCGCCCGCTGAAGCGTAACTTCGAATTGGTCGCGTATGTCTTCTTCGAAATCGGCCAGCGCCGCGGTTTGCGAATTCCGCAAATATGCCGCGGCCGCCAGACCGGCCCGCTCTCCCGAAATAACGGCAGCCGAAATCCCGGCGCCGGTAATGGGATGCGTCAATCCCGCCGCGTCGCCTGTAAATAATACGCTGTCGACGACCAGCCGTTCCCGCATTCCGCCGACCGGAATGGCGCCGCCGGTACGATATGCGATTTCTGTTCCCACCAGTTCCTGGTCGATCAACTGTTTGTGCAAGGCGTCCAGCGGCACTTTCATATCGTCAGCGTAACGCTTGTCGAGGCCCAGGCCCAGATTCGCCCATTTGCCTTTGGGAAAGAGCCAGGCATACCCGCCCGGATAATCGGCAGACAGCCAGATATCCGTGTCAGCGTATTCGCGCGTAAGAGGAACCGTATATTGCCGGGTACTCACGACTTCCAGTTCCGGCAGGTTCAGTGCGGAGGCGACCGTGGAATGCGGCCCGTCGGCGGCGACCAGCAGCCGGTAATCGATCGTCGCTTCACCATCGGACGTTTTTATCCGAGCGCTATTCCTGCTGTGATCGAGGTCCGCCAGGCGGCTGTCCAGCCACAGTTCCGCACCGAATCCGCGAGCTTGCCGGGCCAGTGCCTGATCGAATGCCGCCCGGTCTATCATCAGCCCCGGAAATGCCGTGTCTTCCATCGCACCCGATGGCAAATAACTTTTCATACCCCGTATGGTTTGATAGATTACGCCCTCGCTTCGGGCGTATTTGCCTAGCGGCAACGGGATAAATTCCGCGCATTGCACCGGCACGCCGATCTCGCGCCGGCGATCGATCGCTATGACCGACAAGCCTTTTTCTGCCGCCGCCAGCGCTGCGGCCGCTCCTGCCGGGCCGAGCCCGATCACCAGGACATCCACAGTGCGGTTCATGCCGTGGCTCCTGCCGTCGCTATGGCCTGGCTTAACAGACCGACGATATCGTTCGGGGTCAACCCGAGCATATCGACGGTGCGCGCCCGAAAGAATTCGAGGACGGTCGCTTCCATGCGCTCCGCGCCACTGTCCCGCAATACAGCCTCCAGATCGACCAGGGTGCGGCGCGGACTGACAAATACGTCTCCGCTGAACCATACCTGTTTGATGCGGTGATGCGAGACGTCGTACGCAATATTTACGCGCAGCAGGCCGCCGCCGAATTTGTGTACCGCAGTCAATACGGGCCGGTCGGAGGCCGGTTGCGTCAGCATGTCGACCCAGTCGGGATGATCGATCTGCGCGAGCGTTTCGCCATACAATTTCTGCTCTTCGGAATTAAGCTCGCCCGGACTGATTTCCACATCAAATTCTTTTGCCAGCGCTTCGGCGATCAATGTTATGACAACGTCCCTGTCCGGCGCGCAGCCGAGCAGTTCGGCCAGACTGGTCACGCGTTCCCGCGCCGACGCGATGGATTTATCCGACAGCTTTTCCGCCGGAATATTCAATACGCGCAGCATTAATTCGACATCGAAATCGATCAGCAACGTACCCTGATACAGGATGGCATCGCCGTCGAAGGCGCCGCCCGTGCCGCCTATTTTACGGCCCTGAACTTCCAGGTCGTTGCGCGGGCGGAAGCGCGCATCGATGCCCAGACGCGAAATACCGCCGGCGACGGCGACGCAAATACGCTGCGCGATGGCAGCCATGTCGGCCGTTCCGAGCTCTCGTTTATGCAAATACAATTCCCAGCCTAATTGCCGGTTATCGCAATACAGCGCCCCGCCTCCGGTAATCCGCCTTTGCACCGTGATCCGGTTGCTGCGGCAATAATCCAGATTAAGTTCCTGGGCGGCGCTCTGGTGGAAACCGAGCAATGCCGAAGGCTGGAAGCCCAGGAAGCGTAATGTTCCGGGGGTGATACCCTGCTGCCGCCCCGACAGCAAGGTCTGATTCAGGGCGATATTTTCTGCAGCCCTGCGTTCTCCGGTGTCGAGCAGGCGCCAGACGGTTCGGTTCGACGCCATGTCAGCCGCAGCATCCGCCGACGGCCTCTGGCAGCCCGCTGGTCACAACTTTTATCCCTGCCAGCGCTCCGCTGCCGAAATTCGGCCGCTTGGTGCGCTCGTGGGCAATAACGCGTTCGATATCGACCTGCAAGCCGGACTCATCGGTCTCGATCGCCATGACTTCGTCGCCGATCGCGATGGAGCAGCAGGCTGGCGTTACACGCACGTCGCGCTCCAGGCGCACCGCCAGTTCGACCATTCCGTCGGAAGGGTGAGCGATACCGTTCAAACCCGCCATTACGGCGTAACTGTCGATTTCGAGTTTGGTCATGCCCGGCGGCCGGGCACAGCCGAGTAACAGTGGCAGATCGGGCAGAGCTTTGCGCGCATCCAGAAAAAAGCGGCCTACTTCGTTGCTGGCGGGAGTAACGAACGGACGATTTTCCGGGGCATAGAACGGCATCACAACGACCAGCACCACTGCCTGGGGGGTGTGGCGCCGTATTATTTCCAGGGCGTTCCACTCGCCGAGTAAATTGCCGTAATGCAAACCGATGACTATGTGCGGTACGACTTTAAGTTTGGTCGATACCAAATATTCCAGTGTTTTTTCAAAGTCATCTACCGTGCGACGCAAATGATAGACCTGCGTAATGGTATCCTGCGAGCCGATCACGTCCATCATGGCGGCGTCGATGCCGCAGTCTTCCATGCGTCGCGCTATATCCATATCGACCAGGGCGGTATGCATGGCGATTTTAAAGTCCGGAAAGGTATCTTTGATACGTCGGATGGTCGAATAGTAATCGCCGTATTCTACTTCGTTACGGTGGTTCGATCCGCCCGTCAGCAGCATGCCCTGTGCGCCGACGCCGATCTGTTCGTTGATGGTGCGCCATAAATCCTCCGGCGTTCGCGCAGCGATCATGGGCTCCAGAATTTTTGCCTTGCAATGATCGCA
>DASSZW010000105.1:0-6251 GCA_035713285.1 Burkholderiales bacterium | reverse complement strand
GCAAAGAGGTATTGTTTAAACCCATTTTCCCAATGCCGAGCAAAAAGAAAAGTCTTTGGTCGTTCATTCCGCAATGTTCGGCGTTGCGCTGGGCGATGGAAGTGGGCACCAAACCTTCGAACGCATGGGGCTTGCACGATGTCCACGGTAACGTCTGGGAACTCACGTCCACTCCGTGGAAACCCAATCACCTTTCGACTTCACGAGACGGCCACTATGTGGCAGCGCGCGGTAAAAACGAGCGGATCGTCATCAAGGGCGGCTCCTGGTTCGATCCCGCGGTGGCTTCCCGCAGCGCATCTCGCTGGTCGAGATTGCGGGACGAGCTTGATGTAAACATGGGTTTCCGGTTGGTGCGCGAATTATCTGCACAATAAGGGCGCGGTACACAAACAAATAACAGTGCAGATTTCAAAAGTCGGCCGGTTTGCCTTGATGCCTGAAGATAAGTCGTTTATAATGCCGCTTCTTTAGGCGCGTAGCTCAGCTGGTTAGAGCACCACCTTGACATGGTGGGGGTCGTTGGTTCGAGTCCAATCGCGCCTACCAACGGATAACGATAATGTGAGCAGGACGGAAAGGTAGCGTTATGACACCGCGAACTTGTTTGAATCATTACCTCACAATGTCGTGCGTATCCTTTGAGTAGGTTGCTCATTGAGCGGTTCAAGCTCTTTAGCTGGAATTAAAACAAAAAGCGCGGCTGAGTCCGCGCTTTTTTATTTATATCGGAGAATTCATGCTACATATCACTTTGCCGGACGGATCGGTCCGGGAATTTGCGCAACCGGTAACTGTCGCCCAGTTCGCGGCCTCAATCGGTGCGGGGCTGGCGAAGGCGGCTCTGGCCGGCCGGGTGGACGGGAAGCTGGTCGATACCGGCTATCTGCTCGAATCCGATGCGCGGGTAGCGATAGTAACCGATAAGGATGCGGAAGGCCTGGATATCATCCGCCACTCTACCGCGCATTTGCTGGCTTATGCCGTTAAATCGCTCTATCCCGAGGCGCAAGTGACGATAGGACCGGTCATTGCGGACGGCTTTTATTACGATTTCGCCTACAAGCGCCCGTTTACGCCGGACGATCTGCGCGCGATCGAAACAAAGATGGCCGAACTGGCGAAGCAGGATATCGCGATCACGCGCCAGGTGTTGCCGCGGGAGGAAGCGATCGCTTATTTCACCGGCCTGGGCGAACATTATAAAGCCGAACTGATCGCGTCGATTCCGTCCGGCGAAGCGGTGTCGCTATACAGCGAAGGCGCATTTACGGACCTGTGCCGCGGCCCGCATGTGCCTTCGACCGGAAAACTCAAGCATTTCAAGCTGATGAAACTGGCGGGGGCTTACTGGCGCGGCGACCACCGCAACGAAATGCTGCAACGCATCTACGGTACCGCGTGGGCTAAAAAAGAAGATCTCGACGCGTATCTGCATCGACTGGAAGAAGCCGATAAACGCGATCACCGCAAGCTCGGCCAGCAATTGGATCTGTTCCATTTTCAGGATGAAGCGATCGGTGCCGTATTCTGGCATCCCAAAGGCTGGCGCTTGTTCCAGACGTTGCTGAATTACATGCGCATGCGGCAGAATGCGGCGGGTTACGTCGAGGTCAATACTCCGGATGTGATGGACAAATCCTTATGGGAGATTTCAGGGCACTGGCAGAATTACCGGGAGCATATGTTTATTACCGAGACCGAAGATAAGCGCGTGTTTGCCTTGAAGCCCATGAACTGTCCCGGCGCGATGGCCATGTTTGCGCAGGGCGTAAAAAGCTACCGCGACCTGCCGCTGCGCATGGCTGAATTCGGCAAGGTGCATCGCTATGAGCCTTCGGGCGCATTGCACGGTCTGCTGCGGGTGCGGCATTTTACCCAGGACGACGCGCATATTTTCTGTACCGAAGAGCAAATGGCGCAAGAATGTTTCGAAGTGGCCGGCCTGATCCTCGATATTTATAAGGATTTCGGTTTCGAGGACGTGCGGATCAAGCTTTCGACCCGCCCGGACAATCGCATAGGCAGCGATGAAATATGGGATAGGCTGGAAGGTTCGTTATCGGGCGCTTTGCAGCAAATGGGGATTGATTATGAATTATTTCCCGGCGAAGGCGCCTTCTACGGTCCTAAGCTTGAATTCGTGCTGCGCGACGCGATAGGCCGCGACTGGCAATGCGGCACTTTGCAAGTCGATATGAATTTACCCGAGCGCTTCGATCTGACATACGTGGCCGACGATAACACGCGCCGCCGCCCCGTCATGCTGCATCGCGCCATGTTCGGTTCGCTGGAACGGTTTATCGGGATACTGATCGAACACCATACCGGCGCATTGCCGTTGTGGCTCGCGCCGGAACAAGCGGTCGTGATGAATATTACCGATCATCAGGCAGATTATGCGCGAAAAATTCATGCCGATTTGGTCGCGGCAAAAATTTATGCAACGTTGGACTTGAGAAATGAGAAAATAACCTATAAAATTCGGGAACATAGTTTACAGAAGCTGCCGTATCAGATTATTCTCGGCGACAAGGAAATGGCCGCCGGTCTGATAGCGGTACGTGCCCGTGACGGTTCGGATTTGGGTCAGATGACTCTGGATGCTTTTGTTGCCCGAATGCAGACGGAAATTGCACAGCGCAAACCTCTTGCAGGATGAGGTTCAGGCGCTGGGCATGGAGTAAATTCCTTTCGGCAGGCAGATAGATGTGGAGCGAGTCATTCACTCCGCGGGGTAATTGCGAGGAATGAGAATCTCACTCCCCGAGGTAATTTGCGAGGAATGAGAATCTCACTCCCCGAGGTAATTGAGCGAGGAGTGAGAATCTCACTCCCCGAGGTAATTTGCGAGGAATGAGAATCTCACTCCCCGAGGTAATTTGCGAGGAATGAGAATCTCACTCCCCGAGGTAATTGAGCGAGGAGTGAGAATCTCACTCCTTTTGTATTTTGATTTTCAGGAGTTGCAACTATCGCTCAGGATAAAGAAACGCGAATTAACGGTGAAATAACCGGTAACGAAATTCGTTTGATTGGGGTTGACGGTGAGTTATTAGGTATTTTTACCGCAGCGCAGGCTTTGAAAATGGCTGAAGAAGCCGAAGTGGATTTGGTCGAGATAGCGCCTCAGGCGAAACCGCCGGTGTCGCGCTTGATGGATTACGGTAAATTCAAATACCAGCAAAGCAAGCGCCAACACGAAGCCAAGCTTAAACAAAAGCAGATTCAGGTTAAGGAAATCAAATTTCGCCCGGGAACGGACGAAGGCGATTATCAGATCAAGTTGCGTAATCTGATACGGTTTCTGGAAGAGGGCGACAAGGCTAAAGTCACATTGCGCTTTCGCGGGCGCGAAATGGCGCACCAGGAATTGGGGCTGGCGCAATTAAAGCGGGTGGAAGCCGATCTGGCTGAACATGCCGTGGTCGAGCAATTCCCGAAAATGGAAGGCCGACAAATGGTGATGATGCTGGCGCCCAAGCGTAAATAATCGTATTTTGCGCCGTTAAGCGGTAAAATGCGGTCTGCAGAAAAAACGTTTTTTGAATTTGCGACGAAACCGGTCGCGACCGTGCCGGAAGCAGCAATCCGGTGCACTAAGAGGCGATAGCTGGGTTCCTAAATGTTTCAGAGTGAAACTGCCCAGCGTCTGCCATTGCAGGAGTTATAGTAATGCCGAAGATGAAAACCAAGTCGGGTGCGGCCAAACGCTTCAAAGCGCTGGCCAACGGCGGTATCAAACGGGGTCAGGCGTTCAAGCGCCACATTCTGACTAAAAAAACCACCAAGAACAAGCGTCAATTGCGCGGTACATTGTTGGTTGATGCAACCAACATGCGTTCTGTGCGCGCCATGTTGCCCTACGCATAAAGGAGAGATCAAATGCCAAGAGTAAAACGTGGTGTCACGGCGCGTGCGCGTCATAAAAAAATTATCGATCTTGCCAAAGGCTATCGCGGCCGGCGCAAGAACGTCTATCGCATAGCCAAGCAGGCGGTCATGAAGGCCGGCCAATACGCGTACCGCGATCGCCGGCAACGTAAACGCCAGTTCCGCGCTTTGTGGATCGCCCGTATCAATGCGGCGGCGCGGCAATGCGGCATGCGTTACAGCGTGTTCATGAACGGCTTGAAAAAGGCGGAAATCATGCTGGATCGTAAAGTGCTGGCCGATCTGGCTGTATTCGACAAGCCTGCATTTGCCCTTCTGGCGGAGCAGGCCAAGGCAAAATTAGCGAGCTGATCTGTCGTGTAGCGAAAAAGGAGGCCGCAGGCCTCCTTTTTTGTTTGTTTTGATGATGCGTTGTTGCCCGATCGGGGTTATTTTATTGACGAGTCCCTAGAATATGGAAAATTTAGAGCAGATTGTCGCTCAGGCGCAAGCTGAATTTACCGCGATAACCCAGGCGGTCGAACTGGAGCAGATCAAGGCGCGTTATCTCGGTAAAGCCGGCGTCATGACCGAGCTCATGAAAACCTTGGGAAAATTGCCGGCCGAGCAGCGTCCGGCGGCCGGCAGTGCGATCAATCAGGCCAAGGAGCAAATACTCGCCGCGCTGGAGACCCGGCGCTCGGCGTTACGCGATATCGAGCTGGCGTCCAGGCTGGCGGCTGAGACGCTGGATGTGACTTTGCCCGGCCGCGGCACCGCAACCGGCGGCTTGCATCCGGTGACGCGCACTCTGACGCGTATCGAAGCGCTGTTCCGCTCTATCGGCTTCGAGATAGCGCAAGGGCCCGAAATCGAAACCGATTTTTATAATTTCACTGCGCTGAATATTCCGGAAAATCATCCCGCGCGCGCCATGCACGACACTTTTTACGTAGACGATAAGCATTTGCTGCGCACGCATACGTCGCCGGTGCAGATCCATTATCTGGAATCGCATGAACCGCCGCTCAAGATCATCGCTCCGGGTCGCGTCTACCGCTGCGATTCCGACGTCACGCATACGCCGATGTTTCATCAGGTCGAGGGCTTGTGGGTAGACGAAACGATCAGTTTTGCCGCGTTAAAAGGCATCTTGGCGGATTTCATGCAGCGATTTTTCGAGCGCGACGATTTGAGCGTGCGTTTCCGCCCGTCTTTTTTCCCGTTTACCGAACCGTCGGCAGAGATGGATATCGCCTGCGTCATGTGCGGCGGTCGCGGCTGCCGCGTCTGCAGCCATACCGGCTGGCTGGAAGTGCTGGGTTGCGGCATGGTGCACCCGAACGTCTTGGCGCACGTCAACATCGACAGCGAAAAATATCTGGGATTCGCCTTCGGCATGGGAGTCGAACGCCTGGCCATGCTGCGTTACGGCGTCGACGACCTGCGTTCGTTCTTTATCAATGATCTGCGCTTTCTCAGGCAGTTCAATTAGTGGCCGGTTATTATGAAATTTTCTGAATTATGGTTGCGCAGCTACGTCAATCCGCCTATTGACAGTGCCGCGCTGGCGCATTTGCTGACGATGGCGGGTCTGGAAGTGGAAGCGCTGGAACCGGTCGCGCCGGATTTCAGCGGTGTGGTAGTCGCCCGGGTTTTGGCGGTGGCCCCGCATCCCGATGCCGACCGTCTGCGCGTCTGCCAGGTCGATGCCGGAAGCGGGGTCGTGCTGCAGATCGTCTGCGGCGCGCCGAATGTGCGCGCCGATGCGCGCGTACCGTGCGCTGTGGTCGGGGCAAAGCTGCCGGGCATGGAGATCAAGGCGGCCAAATTGCGCGGCGTGGCGTCGCAGGGGATGTTGTGTTCGGCGCGGGAGTTGGGTCTCGGCGACGGCGAGGAAGGTTTGCTGCTGTTGCCGGACGATGCGCCGACAGGGGCGGATATTCGCGATTATCTCCAGCTCGACGACCGGATTTTTACTTTGAAGCTGACGCCGAATCGCAGCGATTGCCTGAGCGTACTCGGTATCGCGCGCGAAGTGGCGGCTTTGACCGGCGCGGAATTAAATTGGCCGGAACAGACTCCTGTCGAGGAAACCCGTCAATCCATGCCGGAACTGAAGGTTCTGGCCGGCGCGGCGTGTCCGCGCTATTGCGGGCGGGCGATCAGCGGATTGCGCGGCGATGCGGCAACGCCGGGGTGGATGAAACAACGGCTGGCGCGGAGCGGGGTGCGCTCGTTAGGCGCTGTCGTGGACGTGACCAATTATGTCCTGCTGGAAACGGGCCAGCCGCTGCATGCCTTCGACGCCGCCTAACTGTCCGGCTCGGTCACGGTGCGGATGGCGCAAGCGCATGAAAGCATAGTCTTGCTTAACC
>DASSZW010000104.1:0-26583 GCA_035713285.1 Burkholderiales bacterium | reverse complement strand
CGCCGTGCCCGGTGCTTCGTCGGCCAGTACCGGAGCGGTTACGCAGGCCAGCGCCAGCGCCAAAACGGATTTGTTGAACTTAAGCATATTAAAACTTCCCCCTGATTTAAAACGGCAACAAAAACCCTGATTCTGGCGGTTATGCCAGGCTAACGGACGGCGAGCGCTGCATTAAGTTCCAGCACATTCACTCTGGCTTCGCCCAATACCCCGAACTGGCGCGGCTGCGTATATTGCGCAACCAGCCGGCGTACGGCAGCGATACTCATCCCTCTGGCCTTCGCCACCCGCGCGACCTGATAGGCGGCCGCGGCGGGACTGATATCGGGATCGAGACCGCTGCCGGAGGCGGTGACCAGATCGACAGGAATCGGGGCACGATTATCCGGGTCGGCGGCGTGCAAGGCTTGCACCCGGGCTTTGACCGCATCGATCAGCGCCGGATTGGTGGGTCCCAGATTGGAACCGCCGGAAGCGGTGCCGTTGTACGGCATCGGCGCGGTGGCGGAAGGCCGGCTCCAGAAATTGCCGGGGTCGCCGAAGGATTGCCCGATCAATGTACTCCCGATTGCTTTGCCGTTTTTTAGCATCAGACTGCCATTGGCATTTTGTGGCATGAGCAATTGGCTCAAACCCGTCAGCGCCAGCGGATAAACGATGCCGGTAAGCAGTGTGAGCAATGAGAAACTGACTATTGCGGGCCGAAGTTCTCTAAACATGGTCATATCCTTTCTTATATCCATTTGAGCGTAGCAAGCGTCATGTCTATCAGTTTAATGCCGGCAAACGGGACGATGACGCCGCCCAAACCGTAAATTAGCAAATTATTGCGCAGCAAGGCGGCAGCGCCGATGGGACGGTATTTCACTCCTTTGAGAGCGAGCGGAATGAGCGCGACGATGATCAGCGCATTGAAAATGACTGCCGATAGAATGGCGCTAGCAGGCGTCGCCAGATGCATGACGTTCAATGCGCCGAGAGCCGGATAAGTGGAAATGAAGGCGGCCGGTATGATGGCGAAATATTTGGCTATATCGTTGGCGATACTGAATGTAGTCAGTGCGCCGCGCGTCATCAGCATCTGCTTGCCGGTTTCCACGATGGCGATCAGTTTGGTCGGGTTGGAATCCAGATCGACCATATTTCCCGCTTCCTTGGCCGCCTGCGTGCCGGAATTCATCGCCACCGCCACATCCGCTTGCGCCAGCGCCGGCGCGTCGTTGGTACCGTCTCCGGTCATCGCGACCAACCGGCCTTCAGCCTGATATTCGCGGATGAGTTTCAGTTTCTGTTCCGGCGTCGCTTCGGCGAGAAAATCGTCTACGCCCGCCTCGGCAGCAATGGCGGCAGCGGTCAGTCGATTGTCGCCGGTGATCATGATGGTTTTGATTCCCATCCGCCGTAATTCGGCAAACCGTTCCTTGATGCCGCCTTTGACGATATCCTTAAGTTCGATCACGCCCAGCACGCTATTGCCGTCAGCGACGACTAGCGGAGTACTGCCCCGGCGCGCCACTTCGTCGACAGCGAGATCGACCTGCTCCGGGAAATTTCCGCCCAGATCTTTTATGTAAGCGCGAATGGCATCGGTTGCGCCTTTGCGGATTTGACGGCATTCCATATTGACCCCGCTCATACGAGTCTGTGCAGAAAACGGCACGAATGTTGCACCGAGCGATTGAATTTCGCGTTCATGCAGACCGAATTTATCCTTCGCCAGTACAACAATGCTGCGTCCTTCCGGTGTTTCGTCGGCTAACGACGCTAATTGTGCTGCCTCTGCCAGCCGTCGGGCCGTGACGCCAGTTGCAGGAAGGAAATTGCTGGCCTGGCGATTGCCGAGGGTAATGGTGCCTGTCTTGTCCAGCAGCAATACGTCTACATCGCCCGCAGCTTCGATCGCGCGTCCGGATGTCGCGATGACGTTCTTTTGCATCATTCGCCCCATCCCGGCAACGCCGATAGCGGAAAGCAACCCGCCGATGGTGGTGGGTATGAGACAAACCAGCAAAGCGATCAATACCGTCAGCGTGACAGGCTGGCCCGATTTGGCGACTTCTACGCTATAAAGCGAAAACGGCAATAATGTCACGGTCGCAAGCAGAAATACAATCGTCATTGCTACCAGCAAAATGGTCAATGCAATTTCGTTAGGCGTTTTCTGCCGTTTCGCCCCTTCGACCATCGCGATCATACGGTCGAGAAAGCTCTCTCCCGGATTCGTGGTAATCCGGATCACGAGCCAGTCCGACAATACGCGCGTGCCGCCGGTAACCGAGGAAAAATCGCCTCCGGACTCACGGATTACCGGGGCCGATTCGCCGGTAATCGCGCTTTCGTCGACGGTAGCCACACCTTCGATGACCTCGCCGTCGCCGGGAATGAATTCGTCGGCATCGACCAGCACGATATCGTTCTGGCGTAAGGCGGAACTTGAGATCGTGGTAAATTCGGCATTGCGGCGCGGCGCCAGCAGCTTTTTGGCTGCGATGTCCTGCTTGGCCTTACGCAACGATGCCGCCTGCGCCCGGCTCCTGCCTTCGGCGATCGCTTCGGCGAAGTTGGCGAACAGTACGGTAAACCAGAGCCAGAGAGTGATGGCGAGGATAAATCCGGTCGGTGCCTCGCCGCGACCGGCCAGCGCCTGAAAATACAGGATCGTAGTCAGCAAGCTGCCGATCCACACGACGAACATGACCGGGTTTTTCATCTGCTGCCGCGGGTTCAGCTTCTTGAAGGCAACCAGCCATGCCTGACGTACGATAGCGCCGTCAAACAAAGTATTGGGTTGGATTTTCATGCTCATGATATTCTCCTAGTGCGCACCGATCATCGTCAGGTGTTCGACTACAGGACCCAATCCCAAAGCCGGAATGAAATTAAGCGCGCCAACCAGCATTACCGTCCCGATCAGCAGCATGACGAATAGCGGCGTGTGCGTAGCCATAGTGCCGGCGCCGGCAGGTATACGTTTTTTGGCCGCCAGCGAACCGGCGAGCGCAAGCACCGGAACCATCAGCCAGATGCGACCGAAGAACATCGCTACGGCGAGTACGATATTGTAGAAAGGCGTATTCGCCGACAGACCGGCAAAAGCGCTGCCGTTATTGCCCGCTGCCGAAGAGAACGCGTAGAGGATTTCGCTGAAACCGTGAGCGCCTGGATTGGCGATTCCGGCCTTGCCGGCATCGAGCAGTACCGCTAATGCGGTTCCGCATAGAATCAGAAACGGCGGGATCAAAATTACCATCGACGCCATCTGGATATCGAATGTGCCGATTTTTTTGCCGATGTATTCCGGTGTGCGGCCGATCATGAGGCCCGCAATGAATACTGCTACCACTACATAAATCAGCATCCCGTAGAGTCCCGAGCCGACGCCGCCGAATATGACTTCGCCGAGCTGGATCAGCCATAAAGGAACCAGTCCGCCCAACGGCATGAATGAATCGTGCATGCTGTTTACTGCCCCACAGGAAGCCGCGGTAGTGACGGTGGCGAACAGCGCGGAGTTAACTATACCGAAGCGTGTTTCCTTGCCTTCCATATTGCCTCCAGCTTGCAAACTCGATGCCGTCTGATCGATACCCAGCGAAGCGAAAGCGGGATTGCCCGCCTGCTCCGATACTTCCGCCAGCGCCAGCATGGCCACGAAAATCAGCATCATGGCGGCGAATATGGCCCAGCCCTGACGCGTATCGTCGACCATGGCGCCGAATGTATAGCAGAGTCCTGCCGGAATCAGGAAGATCGCCAGCATTTGCAGAAAGTTGGTTAATGGCGTGGGGTTTTCGTACGGATGCGCCGAATTGGCATTGAAAAATCCGCCGCCGTTGGTCCCTATCATCTTGATCGCTTCCTGCGTAGCAACGGGACCGAGCGCCAGCGTTTGTGCCTGAGTCTGCGTTTTTTCCGTTACCGGATTACCGGCGGCGTCATTGATGGGATTGCCTGCCGCATCCGTTTCCGGATTGACGTAGCTTACGCTTTCGATCGTATGAACTGTCCGGTAGGGGGCGAGATTCTGTACTACGCCCTGGCTGACGAATACCAGCGCCAGCAAGATCGAGAGCGGCAAAAGAATATAGAGGACGCCGCGCGTCATATCGACCCAGAAATTGCCGATAGTGCGTGCCGTATGGCGGGCGAAACCGCGTATGAAGGCTATCGCCACCGCCATGCCGCTGGCGGCCGAGAGAAAGTTCTGTACAGTCAGGCCGGACATCTGCGTTAAATAACTCATTGTCGATTCGCCGGCATAACCCTGCCAGTCGGTATTGGTCACAAAACTAACGGCGGTATTGAACGACGAATCGGGTGATACCGCGCCGAAACGTTGCGGATTGAATGGCAAGTAACCTTGCAGGCGTTGCAAGGCGTATAGCGTAAGCATTCCAACCAGGCTGAACCACAACAGGGCAATAGCGTATTGCGTCCAGGGCATTTCCTGTTCGGGCTCAATCCGGCAGAAACGGTAAAAAAGCCTTTCTGCCGGGGCGATCCAGCGCATGGCGGCGGGAATATCGCCCTCGTAAATGCGTGCCATGTATTTGCCTATCGGCTTCGTCAGCAAAAAAATCGTGCTGAGAAATACGGCGATTTGCAGCAGGCCGTTCGAAGTCATGAGAAGAGCTCCGGTTTAAGTAACGCAATGACAAGATAGACCAGCAAGCAGGTAGCGACGCCGCCGCTTAAAATGTATATCCAGGTCATGACGAGCCCCTTATTTTTTCGCAAAGTGATACCAGTCCCATCGACACTGCGAAGAGCACCGCGATGAGTCCAACATAGAACATATCCATTTGATTTCTCCAGGAGATTGCCTGGAATCGATAATAGCTATCGGAAAATAAAAAAGACGTAAAGAATGCTGACGAAAATGTAAAGATTTCGTAAAGAAAAGGGCACTGGGGTATCGCGCGTCAGGGAAAGTCGTTTATGACAGGTTTGAGAGCTGGATGTTTATATTCGTTCGGCTCGGATATTTTTCAAGGATTAAAGGTGGTACGATCAAAAAGTGCGAAACGGAACGGCAACCGAAGAGATCGATGCGCGTTCCTACTGCGGTCCTGGACGCGTTTCTAAACCCGAACGTAATCCCAGCCTTCTTTGACACGCTTGCTGATTTCGCCCAGCGCTGAGGTGGCGATCAGCGTTTCGGGCAATAATCGTACGTCTATTCCGGTTTTTTGCAGCGCAGTGAGCGAGAGATTGCACGCGTAGACGTGCAGGTTTTCATATTTCGCTTGCATCGTTGCCAAACGATTGCTATATGGCGACCGACCGGCTCGCAGCAAATCGATGCCGCCGCCGTTGGCGATGATTTCAAGCTCAAGCGGCTGTCTGTTTTCGCGGTACGTTTTAAGCAGGTTTTCCGCTTCGTCGAGCGCCATTTTTATTCTGACCGGGTTGGAATTGCTGACTTGGACTATGATTTTGGAAGGGTCTGCAGCAATGTTATTGTCCTGGATGGTTTTAATGAGGGAAGCGGTTTTTTTATAAGAAGCTACGGAATTTTGCGTGGTAAACGTCCAGCAAATAGCGCTTCCCAGGACAAGGAACGCCAGCGAGGCGGCCAGGCAATAGGAGTACAGGCCGAACCGGCGCCGCAGCGGCTTGTCTGTTTGAATTGCCGGGGGCGAAGTGTCGGGATAAGCGTGCTGCAACAATTCTTTCAGATTGTGCATTTCGCAGACGCGCGCTTTGAGCTGGTCATCCTGTTCCAAAATCTGGAAAAGACGGCTTTTGTCGCTTTCGGTCAATTCGTTATCGATAAACGAGTGCAGCAGTTCGTCCGAAATATTTTGATCTTTCATTATTTTATCCTTTTCAAGATAGTGTTTTTTATCGGCGTTGCGGGTGCATCTTCCTTAAGCAGCCATTGCAGCGATGTCCGGGCCCGGCATAATCGGCTCATGACCGTACCGATAGGTATGGCCAGGATTTCTCCGACTTCGGCATAAGAAAATTCCGCCAGATCGACCAGGGTGACGACCTGTCGCTGGCCCATCGGCAGCTTTGTCACCGCATCCCGCACCCGCCGGACGATTTGGGACTGGGAGTGATGGTCTTCCGGCGTGATGCTGTCTGCATACAGCGATTCATCCATCATTTCGATATCGTCCATTTCGCGGTGCTTGCGATAATAATCTCGCCAGCAATTCGTCATTATCTTGAACAGCCAGCTATTGAATTGAGCCGGATCGTGCAACTGTTTCAGGGATTTGATCCCCTTCGCCAGCGCTTCCTGTACCAGATCTTCGGCAAGAGCTGTGTTATGGCACCAGGAATAGGCTGTCCGGTATAGCATGGGCCGAATTTGGCTGAACTCGCGTTCAAAGGAATTCGCTCCGCACAGCAAGGAAAAAATCGTCATGATGTTTACGTCATCCCCCGAATTATGGTTTTTGTTTAAATATAGACGTAACTTACGTTCGAATATTCCATTTTTAATCTTTACCGGATAAATATGGAATAAAAATTTTCATCATTCCGTCATAGTACGGTAGCACAAATAACAAGGGATATTGGAGAGCTATCGTAAATGCAACATCGTTTTGGGAGCGTTTTATCTTGACCGGATGCCGGTAACCGTTAGCTTGTGCCAGTGAGGGCAGTCACTGGGTACGCTGAAATAATGCACACTTTCCGCTTCGCCTTCATGTATGGATTGATAGGCTTCAGCTTGCGTTTTATCAAGACACGACTGTTTGTCGGTGTATCACCGATTTATAACTAGGTTAGAAAAATTATGGAGGAGTCACGCTATGAAACGTAAAAATACCGCAAGATACGATAGCCTGGTGCGTAGTCTTTTGACGCTGGGTGTCGTTGTCAATGTTTGTCCCCAGGCGGAAGCGGCGGATTGGTTCCAGACGCAAACCATTGCCGATCCGGCCTGGGGCGCCGGACAAATCATGGGATTTATCGAGCCGGCGTATAGCGCATTCCAGAATTCGCCCACCCAGCCTTTCGGCTACACGCCGAAATCAGATCTGGTTTCGGCGCCGGTGAACGCTACCTCGGGGTTGAATACGCAAAGGATACGACCGATCTTGCGTGGACTGATCAATCCGGATATTTCCTATTTTCTGGCGGCCGAGGCATCTCCTAGCGCTTATACTTATTCATTCGGTAATTACGCGCCCAGACTGGTGGATGCGGACCTGACATTCAGCAATTACATCCCCGGCGCGCGGATCGTGGTCGGTATAATTCGTCCACCCGGTTCGGAAGGGGCCTCGGAAGCCTGTCTGGCGTATAACTTTCTGGACGTCACGCCTACGGTTATCAATCAACTGGCGCAACCCAATTTCTGGGTCGCCGACGGGCATTATTCTCAAGTCGGCAATACCGGCGGCTATTCGGTGCCGGGTTCGCAGCTTTCCGGCAATAACGGCTTCCGTTATCCCGGTATTGAAGCAACCGACTGGTTCGAACTCAGCCCTACATTCGAAGTGGCCTACGGCATCATGGTCGGCGATTACGGCCGGCAGTTCGAAGCCCAAACTTCCAACGGTACCATCGCTTCCGGACGTCTCCAGGCATCGTATCTGTTCAATGGCAATACCGGCGGAATTTTCCGCAGCGACATTACGGGCTTTATCTGGTACCAGCAATCCGACCCCACGCTCAACGGTGTCTCCAATACCATGATCCGCGATGGCTTCGGCGCGACCTATCGACAGAATTACATGACAAAATGGGGCAGAAGCCTGAAGGCCGAATATGTGTACGGCTCCGGCAATATCGAAGCGCCGGGAACCTTCCAGAACGAACCCGGATTGACGAAAAATCAGTACACTACGACTTTTTATACCGGCACCAGCAACACGGCATCCGGTTACGACGTTTCGGGCGGCCTGTTTTTTACTCCCAATCTGGAACTGACCGTACGCTACGATTATTACGACCGGCTGCCAAACATGGCGTATGCCGGGCTGGAACGTCAATTCAGCAACATAGGCGCCGGCCTGCAATATCACTTCACGCCCAGAACCAAACTGGTCATAGACGATTTCGATCGACGTGTTTACATCCCGAATAAAGGAAGTTTATCGGGAGTTGCCTATTCAAATGCCACCAGCGTGGCGGATGCGGTGGGTAACGAATTCGATATCTGGGCCAATATCGAGTTTTGATTAATGTGGTTTAGTGAATGGGATTGATCACCAAAATCGTGCGCATCGGGCATCATGCGCACGCGGATTAAAACCTGATACCAATGAATGGCGAAGCGCTTTCCTGAGAGAAAGCGCTTTTAGCCAGATTATGGGCTTGCATTCGACATCTGATTCTGTTTATATTTTATCCTGGGTCCGCATAGGGCATGACGGCTGAAGAAGCAGCAATATGCCGGTTGAACGGCGCAGTGGATTGCGCCGCTTCAATTCGGGGATATAACGATGAACGATCAGATTCGCAAGCGTAATATCAGGGAAATGTTTGATGCGGTTTCGGCAGGTTACGATAAACCTGCGCTGCGTTTCTTTGCGCATGCAGCCGATCATTTGGCGGATCGCATGAACTTGGCCGGTAACGAGCATTTGCTGGATGTGGCGTGCGGTACGGGAACGGTGGCTCTGGCCTGCGCCAGACGGCTGCCTGCGGGTCGGGTGACGGGGGTCGACCTGTCTGAAGGAATGCTGGAGAGAGCCCGGACCAAGGCGCAGGAGCAGGCGCTGCCTAACCTCTCATTTCGGTGTGCGGATATGGAATCCATGCATGTCGACGGTATTGCATTCGACGCCGCGTGCTGCGGTTTCGGCATTTTCTTCTTGCCCGATATGGAAGCTGCATTCTGTACGATAGCCGAACTCGTGCGTCCGGGCGGTGCAATCGGAATATCGAGTTTTACCGGCGCTGTCATGGAACCGTTATCCAGTGCATTTATAGCCTGTATCCGGCGCTACGGTATAGAGGTGCCTCCGCTGTCGTGGAAACGGCTGGACGATGCAGCCAAACATCGGACGCTCTACGCCGCGGCGGGTATCGGTGCGGTGGATACCGGCACGGAGCAATTGGGTTATTGGCTGACCGGTTTTGACGAATGGTGGGACATTTTGAATTTTAGCGGTTATCGCGGCTTGCTGAATCAGCTTTCAGCTGATGATCTGGCCCGATTCAAACAACAGCATCGCTCTGACATCGAAGCATTCGTGACCGGAAACGGTCTATGGCTCAATGTCCCGGTGCTACTCAGCGTAGGGAGAAAACCCTAAGAGCCTGTCCGACTTGAAGAATCCTAGCGAAATGTCTCAAGCAGGCAAGCCGCAAAGCGGTTGCTCGCAAAATTTCGCTGGGTGAGTGCAGATTTCGCCGGTTTTGCAGGTTAATAGTCGTTCTATTGACCCAAAAAACGGTGAAATATGGACCGGTCAGGCGGATTTACGATATTACATTCTCCGCTAAGCTCGATCATTCTTGGCAATTATTATTGACTTCCGTTCTTAGCTAGACTAGACTAGACTAAAATTTATAAAATGGAGAATATTATGCAAGCTGTTAATATGCTTCAGGCCAAGTCCACTTTGTCGCGCCTGGTAGAAGCCATCGAGCAGGGACAGGAACGTGAAATTGTCATTGCCCGGAATGGTCGTCCCGTTGCCAGGCTGGTACCGATGAATAGCATGCCGAACGGTAAGCGTCTCGGGGTGGCCAAAGGAGTGTTCGAGGTGCCTGACAATATCGACGATCACAACGATGAGGTTGCCCGATTATTCATGATAGGAGTATCGCCTTGAATCTGTTGCTGGATACCCATGTCGCCCTGTGGGCAATCACGGATAATCCAAAACTGTCGCATAAAGCGCGGGAGTTGATTGCGTCACCTAAAACGACCGTTTGGATCAGTATCGCGAATATCTGGGAAATAGCGATCAAATATACTTTGTCTCGCGGCGATATGCCAATTTCCGGTCGCGACGCAATGCGTTATTTTGATGAATCGGGTTATCGGTTTCTGTCAGTTGAAGCAGAGCACACGGTAACCGTCGAAGAATTGCCCGCTCACCATCAGGACCCGTTTGACCGCATTCTTGTTGCTCAGGCGCTTGTCGAACCGATGCGGTTAATGACCCATGACCCTTTGGTGGCGCGTTATAGCGACACCATTATCAAGATTTAAGGTCGGTTTAATTAAAACGATAGGCCGCTTGCTCCATATCGCATCATGGTCCAACACAATAACCAATGCCGGAATGTGTCGTAAAGCCTTAATTTATAGCGATTGCGTTTTTTCCCCGCGTTACGCGAAGTTGCTTCTTCCTGTAATCAGGTGCCGGTCCAGTAACGCGGGCGACCCACATCGACATGAACGAAATTCGATTGGGGATAGTAACCGACCCCGCCGCCACGCAGCGCCACGGCGACTCCATGCAATTCTCCCAGAACATGTCCGGGAATCCGGATATCGGCGGCCATGCCTTCCATGTGCAGACTGTGCTTCGCCACGCCGCTGCTGCGCGCATGCAGCATCGAGTTGGTGGCGGCCGACCGGTAGCCGGAAATAAGCTCGATAGGCCTGGACGTGCCCAGGCGCACGGTAACGGCATGCAACAGATTAAGCAGGCCCAGGTCGATCTCTTTGATTTCGCCGCTACGGAAATCGCGCAACAGATAGTTGATTTCGGACAGCGACTTCGCTACGTATCCGCCCTCCGCCCAGTAGGCGACTTTCAGGCTTTCTCCCGTGTGCAGGTTGGAAAAAGACAGAATGCGTTCAGGCATGTTCAATGAGGATTCCGCAAAAACCCGGCGACAACGCATTGCGGCGACAGCCAATGCTCCGGTGCTCATTGCGAGGAAACGGCGGCGACCGTTCGAAACGTTGCGGTCGACTGGTTTTTTAACGTGATTCGTCAACTTGAATTTCTCCTTTTACTTTGTAATGGTCCGCAGATCGATCCGCGTCGCCAGCCCCGTTTGCCGTTCGATAGCCAGCGCGGCTTTCTTCCAGTCGATGCGATCCGTAAGCCGGTTTGCCTCCGCCAGTTGTTTCAGCAGCGACAGCTTGTCGATCCCCTTGCCGTAAATATCCCGGTCAACTTCGAGATCGATGCTGCCATCGTTCAGCAGCGCGAGCAGTAGCGGCGCATACACGATCTTGCCGGTGTCCCCGAGCGCGATTTGCGGAAACAGTTTTTCTATATTCTCAGGTTGCAGCCGGATACAGCCGTGGCTCTGAAAATGATAGACGCTGGACGGCGCGTTGGTGCCGTGGATGCCGTAGCCGGGAATACTGAGCCCTATCCAGTATTTGCCCAGCGGATTATCCGGCCCCGGCGGTACCTTCGTCAGCACCGTTTCGCCTTTCCTGCGCATTTCCTCCTGTATCGAGCGAGGCACATACCACGCCGGATTCCTGCGCAGTTGCACCACGGTGAATGCCCCTTCCGGCGTAGGCCAGCCCGGCATGCCGAGCCCCGCGGGGAAAGTTTCTGCCGGAACGCCGTCGCGAAAGAAAAATAACATTCGCTGCGGTAGATTGATGAGTAGGCCATTTGCCGTGGTTGCCGGAACGATGTGCCGGTTATCAATCTTCAATCTCTGACCGGGGAAAAGAGGCGCGTTGTAATCTTTCCCATTTTGTTGCGCGAGAATGCGGGCCGATTCGCCAAAGCGCGCCGCGAGGCCGATGAGGAAATCCCCGGGCTGAACCACGTATTCGAAGCGTTCGCCGACGATCGTATGCGAAAGTGCCGGTACCGGTTCGGCGCGCGCGAAGCTGTCTAGTGCCCAAAACGGAAGCGCGACCAGAAATAAAAAATAATGCTTCACCCGGAAAAAAACGCGAAACCAGCAATTAAACAATGCTTATGCCCGGATTCATGCAGCTGTTTTTTCTGAACGCCCCATGATATGCTCATTCCGACAAGGCCAGATCTGCCAGCATTTCTTCGAGCATCATGTCGATTTCCGCCTCTGCGGCGAGCCAGTCGGCGACCGGGTCAGCCTGTTTCTCCGGGCCGCGTTTCAGGGAGCGATAATGCGCCGCTTCGGCAATCATCCGGCGGCGCTCATCGTGAGTCACGGCGATTTTCTGATGAGTCGCCTGCGCCGGATTTTCAACGACGGATTTTCGCGTCACCCTTTTTCGTTGCGGCAAGGTACCTGTTTTTTCCATTTCAGCCTCCTTGATTACGCGGTTGTTTCTCTGTGTATCCCGTACCTGAAACCAAAGACAACCGGCGTTTTAATTTTACGCCCAAATCCGTCCGGTTAACCACTGGTTTGAATCAATCGCGAAGTGCGGAATCGTAAAGGAGCGTCGATTTATAAATATGGACGATTTTATGCTGTGATCGGCGGCATGATGCCGAAACGGCAACCGTCACGAGCGCTCGGTTTCTGGCACTGGAAACTGGGGGGATTGCCGGTGGATTTGGTGATTGAAAGCTATGCGATGGTTTGAAGTTCATCAAACCCATCGGTCAGGGGTGGATTGTGCAGACCGGATCGTGGTTGCTGCAGGTCAGAACCCGGTCAGGCCGACTGATTCGCCCTGCGCATCCGGTCGAGCTTCTCGATAACAGCCTGATAGAGCTCCTGGTCGGCATCGGCGTTGTTGCGATCCGGATGGTGGGCGCTACGGATCTTTCTCAACGCAGTCATGTCGTCGGGCAGGTCATGCACTTTGGTCACCCGGTCGCCGTTTTTGACCATCTCGCGCTGAAGTTCGGCTTCTGCGCCTGCGCGCGTGTCGTGCAGTTGCTTGCTGCCAAGCCGCCAGCCATTCTGGCTCCTGCGCGGAGACTGATTTCGCGTGCCATCAAACCAGATCCATTTGCCGGTATCGGCATCGAGTTCAAAGCGTACGCTGGTGATGCTGTAGCCGCGGACGGGCGGCTGCAGGTCCTTGGCGAATAGCTTTATGGTGCCGATCGTATCCACGGCGGCCAGATAATACTCGCCGGTCTCATGCGGAAAGAATCCATTGCCGTGCAAGGGCTCAGGCTTGCGGTCGCTGCATAATGGATCAGTTTCAGCCATGCGTAAGGCTGCCCGGCGTTGCGAGTTAGTCACTGTATCGTTCCTTGATTTCGGTAAAACCCGCTGGATTGGAATCCTTAATGGATGTTTTCAGCCGGGGGAATGTTAAGTCATTGAATTCCGTTGGCAGCTTCTGTGGCTGCTTAGCCGGGATTTCGGTCAGTATTTTCGTTCCGGGCCTGCAAATCGCCGCGGCCATAAAATTTTACGCCGCGGACGATTTTTTCGCGTCCCTGCTGAAGCCGGAACTTATTCGTATCGCGCAGCGAATACACGCAACCGCAATATTCCTGCTGATAAAATTGCTCGCGTTTGGCGTTTTCGATCATGCGCTGGCTGCCGCCGGCTTTGCGCCAGTTGTAATCCCAGTAATGCATGTCCGCATACCGCGCCGCGGCGCGAACGCCGCAGGCATTGATCTGGTCCATGTCTTTCCAGCGCGAAATCCCCAGCGTACTGCTGAATACGCTGAACCCGTGCTCGGCCGCATACAGCGCCGACCGCTCGAATCGCATGTCGAAACATGCCGTGCAGCGCTCGCCGCGCTCAGGCGCGTCTTCCAGACCCTTGACGCGCGCAAACCAGTTGTCCTTGTCGTAATCCAGATCCACAAACGGCACCCCGATCTTGCGGGCATAGCGTATGTTTTCTTCCTTGCGCAGCGTATATTCGGCCAGGGGATGGATGTTGGGATTGTAAAACAGCACGGTAAAATCGATCCCGGCCGCCCGGATATCGTCCATGACCGGGCTTGCGCAGGGCGCGCAGCAGGAATGCAGCAAAATATGCGTACTGCCGTCGGGCGTTACAAATGGAGCGGGTGCGGATTTTGGCATAGTCGGGATTTTGCGGAACTTTGCAGTGCTTGCAAGGATACCATTTTCCGGCAGATATCAAAAGACCCTGTTGCGCTAGCATCAGCAATAAAAGCCGGAATTTCGGAGTTGCCGCCCGGATTCGGATAAGGGGACTTGGGATTTGTCAGGCTACGCCTCATCGGCCACACGCATGATTTTATCAAGTTTTTCAGGTTTGAATCGCGCCCAGGCCAAACCCCATCCCGAAACACTCAGGACCAAAACCGCAAAAAGCACGGTAGCGGTTCCTTCGCCTCCGCGGGGCAGGGGCCAAACGCTTGCTTCCAGAACTTTAAGAAGCAGTGGCAGGCTGATTACCGAGATCAGCAGGCTGAGCCAGCGCCAGCCGTGCTTGCGCCGGAACAGGAAAAGGGGGGTGGCGATATTGGCGAGGCTATAAATCAATAAAAAAGCTAATCCGGTAAATGTTCCGAATGTACCGACTACGCTCAGAACCGGTATGTTTTCCGCCGCAATGATGATGAGGCTGAGCAGGACGAGGGCGAAGAGGAGTCCCAGCGCTCGGACTGGCGTACCGTGTACGGGATCGAGGCGGTGAAAATAGGCGGTCAGCACCCGATGTCCCGCCATGCTGTATAAAATGCGGGAAATGCTGTTCAGGGTGGCGATCGTAGCGGAAAAAGCGGCGGTGGTCATGGCCAGGTCCGAAACGATTCCCAGCCACGGATCGCCTATGGCCCGGGCGATCGCATTCAGTGGCGCAGTACTGCTGCCGATGGGGCTGGCGATATGGGAAAAAGCCAGCACTTCAATATACGCCATAGCGATAAAAAAACCCCCGACCATCAGGACGGACATAATTATTACCCTTGGGATCGCCGTGCGGGCGGCGCGCGTCTCTCCGGCCAGGTTGCCGGCTGTTTCAAATCCTCCGTATGCCAGCACCGAAAGGATCAGCGCTTGCGCCAGCGGCGTCTCGTGCAGTGCGCTGAACTGCCACTGGGCCGGATCCCGCCAGCCGTAGTGAGCTACGGTTACCGCTGCAATGAGCGCAATGCAAGCTATCGAAAATATTTCTACCCAGAGCCCCCAGCGCGCGGAGATTTCGATACCCCGGCGCGCCAGTCTCCAGGCAGTCCACAAGAACATCGCGGCGATCCCGGTAATCCAGCCTATGCCTTGCACCGGCCAAAAAAACTGAAGCGCCTGCACAATAAACATTCCGCCGAATAAAGGCGCCGCAGCCAGCGCCCCGAAATAGCCGGCGATCATGCTAAAACCGGCCACCATCCCGGCAACGGGATGCAAGGTCTTGCCGAGATAAAAAAACATGGAGCCGGGCGAGGGGAAATGACGGGCAAGCATGCTCACCTGGATTGCTACCAGGGTCATCAGGGCACCAATCAGGGCATACGCCAGCCAGGTAAAGTTTCCGCTATGGATCGCCACCAGGGAAATAGTCACGGCAGGCATCGCAGACGGTGTTATGTTGGCGACCGCATGCCCCCAAATCTCGCTGGTGCTGATTTGTGGTTCGGGGCCGTTCGGGATAGTTTGTGTTGAAGAATGGGCGCGTGCCATCAAAATTCATCCGGATGAGAACTGGCGGACCGGGTTGCAAGTAATTTTCGTGTAAAAATTCGGGTCTGTAAATTACGCTGGGTAAGGGTCAGAAACGGTTTTTTCATGGCTCCATTCTCTCAGATATCGGAGCCACTTCAAAATCCGTTACTACGCCATGGCCGCCGGTGAATAAGCCCAATTTGGGGGCCGGTTGGCGTTCTCGATGATATATTTCCCATCAATCTCCGGGTTGAGGTATTTCTTGACGGTATTGCGGGACAGATTGAGATCGCGGGCAATCGAACTAATGCCTTCACCCTTAACCTTGTTACGACGGATATCCTGCTGATGGTTCCCATACAAATCACTCCAGGTTACTCCAGCCCAAAAAGCTGAATGTTGGCATACTACCCGGGGTGGTCAAATCTGGACGCTGTTTACCCCGGTTTCCTGGTCAGTTTTGCACGCTGATTAACAAGTCGGGATCGCCTGCAACTCCCGGTAAGGGGGATAGATACTCCCCCTTACCGGTATGGCGATGCTTCTTTTATATCATCTGCCACTCTCCGGGGCCGCGGCGTTCGCGCAGTGATCCGTCCTCGGCAATCTGAAGGATGGTCAACCAGCGATTTTCCACCAACTGGGCCACGACCGGGCTTTCGGCGATGATGCGGTCCATGGCCTCGATGGGCGCTTCGACAAAGGCGGACAAGCGCAGAGGCTCGTGCTGCAAGCCGCTGATACTATCGCGCAGGGATTGCTCCGAAAGTCCTATCCGCAGGTCGCCGCCATTGCCCTCCAACACCCCCAGCGTACCGCCGACCACGTTGTGCAGGACTTTGTTGCCGCAGCCTTGACGCTGGTTGTCCACCGTCGAGCCGTAGTACTGGAGATTGATCCAGTTGGCTACGACCAGAGGTGCAGTGAGAATGAGCTTCAGTACCCCGAAGTCCGAATCTTTGGCGGCATCGTAATCGTGGAGGAAAGCTCTTCCGGCCAGATTGCGCGCCCGGGTACGCCAGCGGGGTGCCGCGATAAAGGCGGCATTGCCGGCAAGGGCCCACTCGGGCCGGACCTGGGACCAATCCCGTCCGCGCATGGTCATGTTTCGTGCCACCTCGTCCGGATCCCGCAGATCGGGTTCCAGACGCAGCATTCGTTCCAGTCGGGTTCGATTGGTTGCCTCGGCCAGGGCCTGCTGCAATTCCGTCATGAGACTGGCATTCAGGCGAGCATCGTCCAGGCCCCACAGGATCTCCACCCGATCGGTGGTGGTATCGTGCAGGGCAGGCAGAAATACTACGCGCGGATCTATCTCCCAGCCCTTGGCCAGCAGGCCCTGATGTACCGCCGAATCGTTAAGGAGGCTGGCTGCCACCCGAGCGTTCACCTCCCCTGTCTGGCCGGCGCAGGCCCCACAGTCCAAACCTGCCCGGTGCGGATTGTTAGTGTTGGAGCTGCCATGTCCGACCAAGAGCACCACCTGGGCCATGCCGCGGTTGAGTCCCAGACCGGTTAGGATGAACTCCGCCATGTTCACCCGCTGCTCCAGACTGAGGGACGGAGGTAAGGTGCATTGGATGCTCATCCGCTCTTCAGCCGAGAGGCCCGCCTCGTCGGGAGGCAGGGATGGACGGTGCCAGCCAAGGGTATCGGCCAGAAGCCTGACGACATAGGAAAGACCGGCTGTTTCCACGAAGGAGAAACAGGACGCCGCCGAAAGCTTGAAGTGTTTCCACTCCGCTCCGCGGCGCAGACGGCGGAAGCGCCGCTGGATGATGGCTTCTGGCCCCGCTTCTTCCACATGGACTTGGGGATTGAGGAGCACCGGGGTCTGGGTTCGGGGAACAGTGTCGCCTTGACGACGGTAATCCATCATGATCCCGAAAAACCCCGCGAACCCGATGGTCTCGCAGCCAGGTAAGGTGCTTTCCAAATGCCGGCGATAGACCTCAGAGCGCACATCGATGCAGAACGCCGCCTGCACCCGCGGCAATCCCCTCGTTTGGGCGCGCTGGGAAGGGCGCGAACGAATGCTGGCCGCCACCTGACGCCGAAATGCGATCTCCGAAGCCCGTAGCAGCACCTCGCCGCGGCGCGCATCCTCCAGATCGGTGCTTTTGTCATCTATGAGCCAGCCGCGGATTTGTCGTTGCCAGGATTCCACCACTTCCGGTCGAGCCTGTTGTCGTAATAGGGCTTCCCAGACCAGGCGAATAGTCAGCAAGTCGATCAAATCTTCCTGAATTCCGCCTTGCAATTCAGCCTGCCACAACAGGTAGCGGCACCAGCTGGCCCAGCCACCAATGGATTTCAGAAGTACCAGAAGATAGGCCTCTTCTGCCGCCTTGGGGATTTCCAGGACGCGTAAGGCCCAAAGTCTCGCTTCTGCGGCACTGGAGGACAGTGCCAGCAATTGCGATCGGATGGTTTTGAGTCCCATAGGCTTAAGGCTGTGGTCGGCAAGGGTATACTGCCGCCAGGATCCGAAAAGGCTGAGTTGGGGGTCCTTGGGGTAAGACCACAGGGATTGTCCCCGATCGTAGTAGGCGGCCAGAAAATGGCTGATTTGCTCTACCACGTACTGGGAAAAGGAAGCATGTCCCTGCCGATTCATAAGTTCTGGCAATCGGGGCAGCCGCATGGGCGTTTCCTGGGTCTGCTGGAGGTAGGATTGCCAATCCTCCTCGTCATCGGGAAAACCCAAGTCCGCCGCCGCTCGGGCAATATCGACGACGGACAGTTTGCCGCTGCTGAGCCGTTCGGCATACCATCGGCGATCCATGATCATTCGCTCGCCCACTGTTCCTTGCAATTGGGCCGCCACTTCGGCAAAGGATCGATCGGCAAAGCCCCAGTAGGGATTGACGGCGACAAAGCTGTCCAGGGGCCAGACAGGGGCAATCCGGCGAATGATCTGCTCGAAATCCGGCCGGGATTCCATCTTATCGGTTTTACTCATCGAACACCTCCAGAATTTTCCAGGACTTCGCGATTACGGGCGATGGACTGCATAGACTCCAGGGCCAGATTCTTGCGCGGCAATTCCACGCCCACTTTTTCTGCCCAGAAACGGTGGGAAAATTTCTCTACCCAGTAGTCCACATAAAGACCGTTGTAGAGATGGGTGAAGAGGGCAAGCTGCAGCCACTGTGGCAAGAACATCCGTCCCGGCCCTTGCAGCCAGCTCAGGAGTAGAAAACTTCCGGCAATGAAGTAGACGAAGAGGCCTTGACCCGCGCCTTTGTCCGCCAAGGGCGCTGCTACATCGCCCGCAAAGACCCAGACGAAGAGGCTATGGAGCAGGAGGTAGATCCCTCCCATGGCCACGGATATCGCTAGGGCCATCAGGCGATCCGCCCAAGCATCGAAAGAGAAACCTTTGACCAGCAATTGGGATAAGGCCATCGCCACTATCACCACCAAGGCCAGCCAGACCGGATCTGTCAAGGGATTATTCCCCAAGAGCCAGGCTCCGCCCCCAGCGATGATTACGCCCAGGGTCACTGCCACCATCCATGTCACCAGTGCAGGAATCTTTTTGCCCCCCGGTGGCACCTGCCGCAACTGATCCGTCACACTGCCCGAAGAGAGAAAGGCGTGGGCCTTGTAGAGAGAATGTCCCACGATGTGCAAGAGGGCCAAGGGAAAGAGGCTCATGCCCAATTCCAGGGACATGAAGCCCAGCTGGGCCACCGTTGACCACGCCAACATGGTCTTGACGGCCGTCTGGGTGCTCATGACCAGGGAGGCGATGACCACGGTCAAAAGACCGGCTGCCGCCAAAAAGAGCAGCGCATTCGGTACTTGAACCAGTAGCGGACTGGTGCGCAGGGCAACGATTGCGCCGCTGTAAACCACCCCGGCGTGCATCAGGGCGGAGACGGGCGTAGGCGCCTCCATGACCTGGATGAGCCAGCCCTGAAAGGGGAAGAGGGCGCTTTTCAGGATCACCGCCGCCACGATCAACCAGACCGCCAGTTGCAAGGACGGCGGCAGTCCGCCGGCCCGCTGGGCGACTTCGCCCAATGCGTCAAACTGCAGGCTGCCCGCTCCCTGGCCGACCAGCACCGTTGCGGCCAACAAGCAGAGGTCCGCCGTCCGGCTAAAAATGGACTTTTTATGGGCGGCCATGATGGCCTTGGGACGATCTCCGTAAAACTTCAGAAGCTTGTGCAGACTGAAGCCAGTGGCAACGATTCCCAAAGTGAAGAGACCAAGGTTCCCGGCAATAACCATCACTAGGAAAAACCCCGCCGTGAAACCCAGCAGCCGGCCAAAACGAGCTTGCTGCGGATCACCATCGAGATACTGGATGCTGTATTGGGCGATCATCACGATGACGAAGGCTACGAGGGTAGCCAGAGCCAGGGTCAAGCCATTGACGGCAATGGATAAAGGTAGATCGAAATCCAGGCCGGGCAAAGGCAGACGAGCCAAGCTCAGATCGGCTCGTGCACCCAAAAAGAATGTGCCGTCGGCCAGTAATGCCGCCCACAGGGTGAAGAGAGCTGCCCAGCGCATCCGATGGCGGGTAATCAAGGCCGAATGGCGGGTAGCCTGAACCGGAGGCAAAGCGGCAATCAGGAGGCCCAAGGGCATGACAGCTAGGGCCGCTCCTGTGAGCCAGGGAATAGAAAAGCTGGTGTACATTGCTGCCTCCTCAGTAAGAAACTAAGGGCGATTGTAAAGCGATGTAGTTATTTATTCAAATTAAAAAAATATACATAATGTATTTATTATTATAAATATATGCTTTGCGAGTCTCCACGGCGAGTGTGGTCAAAGATAACGGGAGAGATCGGGCCACAAGGCTACCAGACGGCGGGTGATGAAATCCTCTTGTGAAACAGAAAACTCCAAGAACTTCTGGGCCGTGAGGGATAAGGTCTTGCCACGAGGGTAGACCAGATACCATTTTCGAAGAATGGGAAAGCCCTCCACATCCAGAATCTGAATGGGACCGGTTGTACCCTCCAGGGCCAGGGAGTGGATCGAGAGGATGGAAATGCCCAGCCCGCTGGCTATGGCGTGCTTGATGGCTTCATTGCTGCTGAGTTCCATGGTGATCCGGGGCTTGAGGCCATGTTCCGCAAAGAGGCGCAGGTAGGCGTGGCGAGTCCCTGAGCCCGGTTCCCGGATCAGAAACGGCGCTTGAGCGATTGCCGTCAGGGGCAGAGGTGGAGTACCGTTTACCAGAGGATGAGCTCGGGACGCCATGACCGCCAAGGGATTATGAGCGAAGGGAATAGCCTCCACATCCACATCCGTCTCAGGCACTTGGCCCATGATGTAAAGATCGTCCTCATTGTTCTGGATTCTTTGGATGATTTCATCCCGGTTGCTCACCTTCATGGCAAAGTCGATGCCTGGATAGTGCTTGCCGAAGGCGGCCAAAAGTTCGGGGGCAATGTATTTGGCTGTTGTCACCACCCCTAGGCGCAATGTGCCTCGGCCCAAGCCCTTGCGGTCGGCAATCTGGCTATCCAGATTTTCCAGAACCCGAAAGATCTCATCGCAGGCAATAAAAAGATCCTGTCCAGCCCCCGTTGGTTGTACTGTCCTATCCACCTGTTCTAAGAGCGGCATTCCCAGCGTCTCTGCAAGTTTTTTCATCTGCAGGGAGATGGTAGGTTGGGCCAAGAAAAGCGCATCCGCCGCCTTGGAAAAACTCCTCAAGCGAACCACCGCCGCAAATATTTGCAGTTGCCGGAAGCTCAGGTGGCGAATCAGGGACGTTGCGGGCAAGTTTTTCATTGAGTTGGGGCTATAGGGAAACAACCCATTGTCTATCTATTGATCGGGCCAGCAAATAATATCATGTCGCGCGGATTCAAGTTTGAAGTGCAACGCAACGCATTTGATTCGTCGTTTTCTGCCAACATGACTTCCCCACCGTTGGCAACCATACTTCAAATGCATTGGCATATGCCGGTTGACAAAGGGGGAGGGCATGTGAGAGGGGCAGATAGCCAGCAGGGAGGATAAGGTAATGGTGGGTGCGGTTTCGCTGGGGAAAGTCTGCTCCATTGCCGGTTGGTCAGCACGATGGATAGAGTTTGCAACGACTACGAAGCATTGATCATTACCCTCAACGGAACTGCGCCAAAAAAAAAACTCTGGTTCGTGGACTCGATAGAATTGGGGATCCAGATTATTAAATGGTTTTCAGGTATCTGGTAAACTGGAAGAGTTTCAAACTTTTGGCTTGCGAGAACACTTTTGGCACTTGAATTCACCACCCTTGACGCCTTGCGTACCCATCATCCCGCATGGCGACTCTTGCGTTCAGAACATGCGCCCTTGGTGGCAAGTTTTCTCCATCGGGTGTTTGTTGTACCGAACGTGCGCGTGATGGGCGCGGCCGGTTTGGCCGAAGCGTTGGAAGACGAGTTGTACACCTTGCGCTTGCAATTGAGAGAGGAGGCATTTCCAAAGCCAGCTTTGGCGTATCTAAATGATTGGGCCGCGCCAGATAAAGCTTGGCTGCGAAAATTTTACAAGTCAGGCACTGACGAAGTGCAGTTTGACCTGACGCCCGCTACGGAGAAGGCGATTGCATGGTTGATACAACTGTCCGAGCGCCAGTTCGTTGGCACCGAATCCCGCTTGCGCACTTTGTTCGACTTGCTCAAGCAAATGAGCGAGGGTAGCGAAGCCGATCCGGTAAAGCGGGTTGCAGAGTTGCAAAAAAAGCGCGCAGAAATTGAGGCTGACATTGCGCGGATACAAGCCGGTGATCTGCCACTACTGGATGACACGGCGCTAAAGGACCGTTTTCAGCAATTTACGCAAGGCGCACGCGAATTGCTGACCGACTTTCGCGAAGTGGAAGACAATTTCCGCAAGCTGGATCGTCATGTACGCGAACGCATTGCCTTATGGGAAGGCAGTAAGGGCATATTACTGGAAAACATCATGGGTGACCGCGATGCCATTGCCGATTCGGATCAAGGAAAAAGCTTTCGTGCGTTTTGGGATTTTCTATTGTCCAGCAGTCGTCAACAGGAATTGACTGAGTTATTGGAACGGGTAATGGCGCTTCCGGCCGTGTCCGAGCTGAAACCGGATATTCGCACGCGTCGCGTTCATTACGACTGGATGGAAGCTGGTGAGCACACCCAACGGATGGTTGCTGCCTTGTCACAACAGTTGCGACGTTTTCTCGATGATCAGGCTTGGCTGGAAAACCGCCGGATTATGGATATTCTGCATGGCATCGAGAGCAAGGCTTTGGCTTTGCGCGATACACCTTTGACTGGAATTGTGATGGAAATTGCCGAATTGAGTCCTGACATCGAGCTGGCAATGGAACGCACGCTGTTCAATCCAACCCTAAAGCCGGTCATTGCCGATCTGGTCTTGCAGTCCGGTGACGAGGACATCGATCCTTCGGCATTGTTCGATCAGGTATTTGTGGATAAAGGCCGCCTTACCCGCCACATTCGCAACGCATTGCAAGATCGGGCGCAAATCACTTTGAGTGAACTGGTAACCAGTCAAGCCTTGCAACAGGGTCTTGCCGAGTTGATCACCTACCTGCAGTTGGGCAGCGAAGTTTTTAACGCTGTGACGGATGAGGACACGATAGAACCCATTTGCTGGCAGGCGCCATCGGCGGATGGCGGAATACTGACCCGTAGTGCCCAATTGCCGCGTGTGATTTTTACACGCTGACCGGGCACAAAAAAATCAATAGGAAAAAATGAAAGACGATAACGCAAATTTAACGGTTCCGAAGGATGATTTGTCCATACTGCTGATTGGTTTACTCAAAAATGTGCTTTATCGTCAGGACGACGAACGCCTGTGGGGCGCATTATTGCACTTGCAAGCTCAGGTGCGGGATTATGTGGCGGTGCTTAACCTCGATCTGGTGTTGGATGAGGCTGAAGGCCATGCGTTCCTCAAAAGCAAGCCTGAGCCCGGGGATGATGCCTCGGTGCACCGTTTGCCAAGACTGGTTGCGCGTCGTCCCTTATCTTTACCGGTTAGTTTGATGCTTGCGTTGTTGCGAAAAAAAATGGCCGAATTTGACGCCAGTGGCGGCGATACGCGCTTGGTATTGGGTCGTGATGAGATCATTGAGTTGGTACGGGTATTTCTTCCTGCTGGCTCCAATGAGACAAAAATGATTGACCAGATCGAATCCACCCTCAATAAAGTGGTCGACCTTGGGTTTCTGCGCAAGCTCAAATCATCAGGCATGGTTGTCGGACCGGGTAGCTACGAAGTACGTCGCATTCTCAAGGCTTTTGTCGATGCGCAATGGCTGGCTGATTTCGATGCGCGGCTGGCGGCGTATCGGGCGCAGTTATCGAATGACGGTCCCGATAAAGAGGAACAGGTTCATGAATGAACCTGAATCACTGGGATTGGACTTTGCAGCGGACGATACGCTGTCAGGTTTTCGCTTGCAGCGACTGGAAGTGTTCAACTGGGGAACCTTTGATGGTCGTGTTTGGTCGCTGCAGTTGGATGGCAAGAACGGCCTGCTTACTGGTGACATTGGTTCGGGTAAATCCACATTGGTCGATGCCATTACAACGCTTTTGGTGCCAGCTCAGCGCATTGCCTACAATAAGGCCGCTGGTGCTGACAGCAAGGAGCGAACTTTGCGTTCCTATGTGTTGGGCCACTACAAATCTGAACGCAATGAGGTCACCGGCGCAGCCAAACCGGTCTCATTGCGTGACCAGAACAGTTACTCGGTTATTCTTGGCGTGTTTCATAATTCGGGCTATGACCAAACGGTAAGCCTCGCACAAGTATTCTGGATGAAGGATGCTCAGGGGCAGCCTGCACGTTTCTTTGTGGGCGCGGAACATTCGCTTTCGATTGCCGCCGATTTTGCCAACTTCGGATCGGATATCGCGCAACTGCGCAAAAGACTGCGTTTGCAGGGCGCAGAAATTCTTGACAGTTTTTCGCACTATGCTGCCTGGTTCAGGCGACGTTTCGGCATCGAAAACGATCAGGCGCTGGAATTGTTTCATCAAACTGTTTCGATGAAATCGGTGGGCAACCTCACCGATTTTGTGCGCAGTCACATGCTGGAACCATTTGATGTGGCATCGCGCATCCAGGCGCTGATTGGCCACTTCGACGATCTTAATCGCGCGCATCAGGCCGTCATCAAAGCGCAGCAGCAAACCGGATTGCTGACTCCGCTGGTCGCTGATTGTAACCGGCACAACACGCTGGTTGTTGAGGTCGAAGACTTGCGGCATTGCCGCGACAGTCTGCGGGCTTACTTTGCTGGCTTGAAGCTGGGTTTGCTGGATAAACGACTGGGCTTGCTGGCCGACGAATGGGAACGCACCAATGCGCAGGCAGAACGGCTCGATGGTATCCGTGAAGCCCAGCACAGTCAGATCGACGAATTGAAGCAGGCGATTAGCGACAACGGTGGCGATCGGCTGGAAAGGCTTGCTGCAGACATTCGCAAAATGGAGATTTTGCGAGATGCCCGCAAGGTTAAAGCCGAACGCCATACCCAATTGGTATCTGTGCTGGATGAGCCCATGCCAGGCGATGCGACAAGCTTTGTTGTTCAGCACAAGCAATTTATAACTTGGCGCGAAGATGTCAGTAACCGTGATGTCGAATTGCAGAATGTATTGACCGAACACGCCGTCAACTTGCGGCAGGGTAAGCTGGAGCACGACCAATTATCGGGCGAGATCGATAGCCTCAAGCGTCGTCGCAGCAATATTGAGGACCGGCAGATCCAGATTCGCGCAGCACTGTGTACCGCCTTGGATCTGCAAATGGACGACATGCCCTTTGCTGGCGAACTCCTGCAGGTGCGTGTCGAAGAACGTGACTGGGAGGGCGCGGCAGAACGATTGCTGCGCGGTTTCGGCTTGTCGCTGCTGGTGCCGGATGAGCACTATAAGGCCGTAGCGGAATGGGCTGAAACCAATCATTTGCGCGGTCGTCTGGTGTATTTCCACGTGCGTCCTCGCAAGACAAGCGAACTGCCCGATCTGCATCGGGATTCGCTGGTGCGTAAATTAGCCATCAAACCTGATTCGGTGTACTACGACTGGCTGGAACGCGAACTTGCGCATCGTTTTGATGTAAGCTGCTGCGCTACGCAAGAGCAATTTCGCCGCGAGGCGCGTGCGATTACCCGCGCAGGGCAAATCAAGGATCCGAGCGGCCGCCACGAAAAAGATGATCGGCACCACATCGATGACCGTAGCCGTTATGTTCTGGGCTGGAACAATAACGCCAAGATTGCTGCGCTGGAAGCCCGACGCCTGCAGCTTGAAACCCGCTTGGGCAAGCTCGGCAGCCAGATCGGCATCATCGATCAGGAACGCAAGCGTCTGGCAAATCGCCTGGATGCGCTGACCCGGTTGGAAGAGTTCACCAGCTTCGAGGAAATGGACTGGGGGAGTATGGTGACGGAAATCGCTGCGTTAATGGATGAACGCAGTCGCCTGGAATCAGCTTCCGATGTTCTCCGGCAACTGAATGAACGCTTACGGATGTTGCAACAAACGCTGAAAACGACTGAGACCGAGCTGCAAAATACCCGAGACAAACGTGCCAAGGTGGAACAGCGCCGGTCGGATACGCAAGAGTTGCGCCAGCAAATCGGGTCATTGCTTCAGCAGGCTGTTTTTGAAGAAAAAATGTTGCCGACTTTGGCTTCGATGTATGCGGAAGCATTGGGTGAACATCAACTGACTGTCGAATCTTGCGACAACCGTGAACAGGATGTCCGTGCATGGTTGCAGACGCGAATTGACGCAGAAGACCAGAAACTCAAACGGTTGGCTGAAAAAATCATCAAGGCCATGGTGTCATTCAAAGAAGCTTTCAAGCTCGAAAGCGCCGAAATGGATGCCAGCCTCGAAGCAGCCTATGAGTACGAAAATCTGCTGACACAATTGAATAAGGATGATCTGCCGCGTTTTGTCGCTCGATTCAAGGAATTGCTGAACGTCAACACCATCAATGAAATCGCGAATTTCAATGCACAACTGGCGCGTGAACGAGAAACCATCAAAGAACGTATCGCGCACATTAACAAGTCCCTGAGCGAAATTGACTATAACCCGGGACGTTATATCGTACTGGAATCGCAATTGAGTCCTGATGCTGAAATCCGCGATTTTCAGCAAGAATTGCGGGCTTGTACGGAAGGGGCGGTCACAGGCTCTGACGATACACAGTATTCAGAAGCCAAATTTCTGCATGT
>DASSZW010000103.1:0-4812 GCA_035713285.1 Burkholderiales bacterium | reverse complement strand
GATGAACCGGCGTCAGACATCACCCCATTGCTGACGCTGGAACCGGGTTTGCATTTGCTGTGCCTGTCGAACGGGCCGACGCTGGCTTTCAAGGATATGGCCATGCAGTTGCTCGGCAATCTGTTTGAATATGCGCTGGCGGGACGGACATTGAACATTCTTGGCGCAACCTCCGGCGATACCGGCTCCGCCGCCGAGTACGCGATGCGCGGAAAGCGCGGTATCCGGGTCTTCATGTTGTCGCCGCTCAACAAAATGAGCCGTTTCCAGACGGCGCAAATGTATTCGCTGCAGGACGAGAATATTTATAATATCGCTGTGAACGGCGTCTTCGACGATTGCCAGGATATGGTCAAAGCGGTATCGAACGATCGTGAATTCAAGCGAACCTATAATATTGGCGCAGTTAATTCGATCAATTGGGGGCGGATAGCCGCGCAGACCGTGTATTATTTCAAAGCGTATTTCGCCGCTACGCATCATGACGAGCAGGCGGTAAGCTTCGCGGTGCCGTCGGGAAACTTCGGCAATGTGTGCGCCGGGCATATCGCCCGGAGCATGGGATTGCCCATCAAGCAACTGATAGTCGCCACCAACGAGAACGACGTGCTGGACGAATTTTTCAAAACCGGAGTCTACCGCCCGCGTAGCGCGGCGCAAACTTATCATACCAGCAGTCCGTCGATGGATATTTCCAAAGCATCCAATTTCGAACGGTTCGTATTCGATCTGAGCAAGAGAGACGGTTCGAGATTGCGTGCATGGTGGTCGCTGGTCGATCAGGGCGGCGCTTTGGACCTGAAAGCAGAAGGCCTGTTTGACGAAATCGCCGGTTACGGGATGGTGTCAGGCTCGAGCAATCATGCCTATCGAATGGAAACCATACGCGATACGTGGGAAAAATACGGCGTAATGATCGATCCGCATACCGCAGATGGACTGAAAGTTGCGCTGGAGTATTTCGAACCCGGCGTGCCGATGATAGTATTGGAAACCGCCCAGCCGGCAAAATTCGACGATGCGATTCAGGAAGCGCTGAATCGCGCTCCGGAACGGCCGCCCGGCATGCAAAACCTGGAAGATCTGCCGCAACGCTATACGGTAATGGATGCTGAAATTGAGGCGATAAAGCAGTTTATCATGACACAAACCGACCGCCATAAACCTAACTGAGTAGACAAAATGAAATTGATAGCCTCTTTAACCAGCCCTTATGCACGAAAGGTGCGTGTGGTAATCGCTGAAAAACATATTGAATGCGAATTGCAGATCGATGTGCCCTGGGACGCCGATACGCATGTGCCGGAATACAATCCGCTGGGAAAAATTCCGGTGCTGGTGCTGGACGACGGTACTCCCCTGTACGATTCGCGGGTTATCGTGGAATACCTGGACCTTGCCAGTCCCGTGCATAATCTGCTGCCGAAGGAAGCACGCAGCCGGATTGCCGTCAAACGCTGGGAAGCCCTGGCAGATGGCATAACGGATGCTGCCGCTTCGCTGCACCTGGAAAAAAAGCGCCCGGAGTCTCAACAGAGCCCCGACTGGATCGCTCGCCAGGAACAGAAGATCACGCGCGGCCTGGCGACTATCGCCCGGGATTTAGGCGAAAATGCCTGGTGCATGGCAGAAAATTATACTTTGGCAGACATTGCTGTCGGTTGTATGCTCGGGTATCTCGACTTGCGCTTTTCACACATAGACTGGCGGGAAACACATCCCAATCTGGCGCGATTGTCGGCAAAGCTGAAGGATCGTTCGTCGTTCAAGTCGACGATGCCGCCAGCTCCATAGCCAGCAAAGCCATTGTCCGGCTTCCGGGTGCGCTGGTCGGGTTTGGGCATCGTCAGTCCGGTTGCGATGTTTTTTGAGGCCGCCGGCGGACATGAGGAACTATATCGGCCGGAAGCTGTAATGTAATAGCCGGCACTGGATAATACCGCACGATTAACCTGATCAACTGGAAGGGCAGGATATGCAGATAGCTTTGCTGGGTTTAGGCAAGATGGGCGCCAATATGGCGCGACGGCTCGCTCGCGGCGGAGCGGAGGTCCTGGTATGGAATCGGAGCGCGGACGTCGCAACCGGGCTGGCGCAGGAGGAAGCGAATATCCGTGCCTATGCCGACAGAGCGGAAATGGTCGCGCAGCTAAAGGCGCCCCGTATCGTTTGGCTCATGTTGCCGGCAGGCGAAGCAAGCGAAACGGCGCTGGAAGAATTGACCCGCTTGCTGTCGCCGGGGGATATCGTAGTCGACGGGGCAAACGCCTATTACAAGGACAGTCAGAGACACGCACTGGAATTGAGCGTCTGCGGTTTGCGGTTTATGGATGCAGGCGTTTCGGGTGGCGTATGGGGACTCGCTAACGGATATGCATTGATGGTGGGCGGCGATGCCGGGACGGTTGCCCATGTTACCCCCTTTATAAAAATATTGGCCCCCGGGCCCGAAACCGGCTGGTTGCATTGCGGCCCCGTCGGCAGCGGACATTTCGTAAAAATGGTGCATAACGGCATTGAGTACGGCATGATGCAAGCGCTGGCGGAAGGCTTGTCGTTGCTGAAAGGCAAGCAAGAATTCGACATAGACGTAGCGCAAGTCAGCGAGATGTGGCGGCACGGCAGCGTAGTGCGATCCTGGCTGCTGGATTTAACGGCTGAATTTCTGCAGCACGATCAAAATCTCGATGCCATAGCGCCGTTTGTCGCCGATTCCGGCGAAGGCCGCTGGACGGTGCTCGAATCGGTCGAACAAGGCAATCCCGCGCCGGTCATGACGCTGGCTTTGATGATGCGATTCGCCAGCCAGGGCAAACATGCCTACACCGATAAATTACTGGCGATGATGCGTAAAGGTTTCGGCGGTCACGGTGTAAAGGGGGAGGCATGACCGATGATCTGATCTATTCCTGCAATTTTGTAATATTCGGGGCGACGGGCAACCTGGCCACTAAAAAACTGCTCCCGGCGCTATACCGGCTCGAAGTGGCTCAACGCCTGCCGGCCGGCATGAGTTTTATCGCCCTGGGCCGGCGCGACTGGGACGACGAAGTCTGGCGCAGTCACGTCGCAACTCTGTTGCAGGAACACTTCAAGGAAAAATGCGATGAAGCAGCCTCAGCCCAATTCGTCGCGCGATTTAATTACCGCCGCGGCGAGCTGAACGATATCGCCATGTATCAAAGCCTTAAAGCCGAGCTGTCTGCGAAAACCAGCGGCGAAAGCGCGCCGGTGGTGTTTTACCTGTCGGTCAAGCCGACCGATTTCCCTAGCGTCATCAAAAACCTCGACAGCGCAGGTTTGTCGCAACCGCGCGGTCTGCATCGTGTAGTGGTGGAAAAACCGTTCGGCGAAGACATTGAATCGGCTCAAGCGCTTAACAGACTGCTTCATGACTGTTTCGACGAACAGCAAATTTTTCGTATCGATCATTATTTAGGGAAAGATACAGTACAGAACTTGCTGGTTTTCCGTCTTGCCAATACCTTGATCGAGCCGTTATGGAATCGTAATTTCATAGACCATGTACAGATTACCGTGGCAGAAACCATGGGAATAGAGAACCGGGCGGATTATTACGACAAGACCGGCGCATTGCGCGACATGCTGCAAAATCATCTGATGCAACTGTTGACTGTGGTGGCGATGGAACCGCCGCCCGTGCTGGAAGCCGATGCCTTGCGCGACGAAAAAGTGAAAGTGTTGCGCTCGATCCGTCCGATCAGCAAACGTTCGGTTCACGCGCACGCTTTTCGGGCGCAATACGCACAGGGAACCATCAATGGCGAAAAGGTGCCGGGCTATCTGGCTGAAGCGGGAGTAGAGCCTAAATCGATGACGGAAACGTATGCCGCGGCGAAATTTTATATCGATAACTGGCGCTGGCGCGGCGTGCCATTTTATCTGCGCACCGGCAAGCGCCTGGCTGAGGCCAAGTCGATGGTTGCCATCCGCTTCCGTCATCCGCCCCAGCAATTGTTTCGTTCGACGCCACAAGATGCCATCAGCCCGAACTGGATTGTGCTTTCCATACAGCCCGAAGAAAGCATGCGGATGGAAGTCCACGTCAAACAGCCCGGACTGGAAATGAATACCCGCGTCATTTCTCTCAATGCCAGTTACCGGAAAGAGGGCGAAGCGCAGCTTGACGCGTACGAAACCCTGCTGCTCGACGTCATCAACGGCGACCGCACCCTGTTCATCCGGTTTGACGAAGTGGAATGGGCATGGCGCGTCGTAGACCCGATACTGAAAAGCTGGGCGCAGGAACACGATTTCATTCATACCTACCGTGCCGGTATCTGGGGGCCGCTGGAGGCGAACAGGTTATTCGATTCCGAAGACCAGGAATGGCGGAATTATTTATAATCGAAGCCGTTTGCCCGCAAACGGCGCGCGGCAAGGTAGCGCGTTTTTTTTTGTCTGAGTTGGTTTAATTTGTGTTAGTATTATATTTGTTTAGACTATATTAGACAATATCAAACTGATGACGAGCGCTCAATTAGAAAATAATCCGCCAGTTAAAAACCTGGCGAAAGAGGCATTCATACCCGTCATGCGCGAACTGGTACGAGCATATCAAGCCTTTTCGCATTATTCCGCAGAACATATACGCCATGCCGGGCTGACTCCGTCCCAGTTCGATGTGATCAGTACGTTAGGCAACACGCAGGGTATGCCGCTGCATAAACTGGCGGACAAGACTTTGATCACTAAAGGAACCTTGACCGGAGTCATAGATCGCCTGGAATCCAAAGGACTGTTGCAAAGGGTAGTGCCTGCCGGTAATCGCCGCAGTTTTATGGCAGTGCT
>DASSZW010000102.1:0-10116 GCA_035713285.1 Burkholderiales bacterium | reverse complement strand
TCCGTCGGATCGCGGGTTAAATTACGGCGACGGCGTTTTTCGGACGATGACGATGCATCAGCGCCGGGTACGCAACTGGGCGTCGCACTATCGTAAACTGGCCGGAGATTGCGAGCGGCTGGGCATAGTCTGTCCCGCGATCGACGTATTGGAAATGGATCTGGCGCGCATTGCGGAAGACGCCGCCGCATGCGTCGTTAAAATTATCGTGACACGGGGAGTTGGCGGTCGCGGCTATGCGGCGTTCGGTAAAATCCAGCCTGGCCGGATCGTTTCAAGTTGGGCGTTACCGGTTTATGCGCCCGAAAATGTGACGGAAGGAATCGTTGCGCGATTATGCTCGATACGACTGGCCCGGCAACCGCACCTTGCGGGCATCAAGCATCTTAACCGTCTGGAACAGGTGCTTGCGCGCAACGAATGGGATGATCCCGCCATAGCTGAAGGTTTGCTGTGCGATGAAACGGGGCATGTCATCAGCGGTACCATGAGCAATGTGTTTATAATACGCGACCGACAATTGTATACACCTGACCTGTCCGGCAGCGGCATAGCCGGCGTGACGCGCGATCGTATCCTGGCAATGGCTTCCGGACTCGGTTTGAAGGCGAGGATAGCACAACTGACTCTGCAGGAACTGCTGGCGGCTGACGAAGTCTTGCTATGCAATAGTGTGATCGGCGCGTGGCAAATCCGCGAACTGCACCGGAAACGATGGGAAAAGGGGCATTTTACGCCTTTAATACGCGCGCGGCTGGAGAAAGAAGATGATTAAACGTATTCTGACCCTCGGGGGAGTTGTTCTGGTCCTGATGGCAGTTTCTTTATACTGGTATGCTCATACGCCTTTAAATCTGGTGCAGACACCGATAGTTTTCGATCTGAAGCCCGGTAGCAGCTTGCCGGCGATAACGCGGCAAATGCAGGCTGCACGCGTTTTGCAGGCGGGGGCGCCATTCCGTCTGCTGGCCAGGATATCAGGGAAGGGCGACAAAATACGGGCCGGGTTTTATGTTTTGAACCAGCCGCTGACGCCGTTGCAATTGCTCGACAAACTGACGAGCGAAGAAGCGCATGCACGCGCCATTTTATTTGTCGAAGGCTGGACTTTCAGCCAGATGCGCGTGGTTTTGAATGCGTACCCGTGGATCACGCACGATACTGAAAATATGACGGATCAGGAAATATTGCAGGCGTTGGGCGTACCGATAAAACACGCGGAAGGCTGGTTTTTCCCTTCGACCTATTACATAGACGCCGGCAGCAGCGACCTGTCGATCCTGCGTCGCGCGTACGCTACCATGCAGCAGAATTTGCAGCAGGCCTGGGCAAAACGCGATCCGGGCTTACCGTACGCCAGTCCTGTCGAGGCGTTGATCATGGCGTCGATTATCGAAAAGGAGACGGCGGTACCCGACGAGCGCCCGCATATTGCAGCCGTCTTTATCAATCGTTTGCGTCTGGGAATGCGGCTGCAGACCGATCCCACCGTAATTTACGGTTTGGGGTCGCGTTACGACGGCAATCTGCATAAGCGCGATTTGCAAACGGATACGCCTTATAATACCTATACCCGTGCAGGACTGCCGCCGACGCCCATCGCCATGCCGGGCGAACAATCGATATTGGCGGCTATGCATCCCGCTCACAGCAACGATTTATATTTTGTTTCCAAGGGCGACGGCACGCATTTTTTTTCGAGCAAGCTGAGCGATCACAATCGCGCGGTCGCTCGTTTCCAGAAAAATCTGTAAGCAAGACTAAAAATTATGGCGTTCATTAGTTTGGAAGGAATAGACGGCGCAGGCAAAACGACGCATCTGGCGTGGATAGCGGATTACCTGCGCGAACGCGGCGCGGCGGTGACCGTTACCCGGGAACCGGGAGGCACCCCGCTGGGCGAAGCCTTGCGCAATCTGCTGCTATGCGAAGCGATGCAGACCGATACCGAAGCCTTGCTGATGTTCGCTGCGCGCAGCGAACATATAGCACAGGTCATTCGTCCCGCGCTCGACCGGGGGGAATGGGTAGTGTCCGACCGTTTTACCGATGCCAGTTTCGCGTACCAGTGCGGCGGCCGGGGGATTCCGGAAGAGCGGCTGCAAACGCTGGAAACCTGGGTGCAGCGAGGTTTGCAGCCTGATTTGACCCTTTTGTTCGACGTAGAGGTGTCGGTTGCGCAACAGCGGGTTCGAAATTATGCCGCACTGGACCGGTTCGAGCAGGAACAGGCCGATTTTTTCGAGCGGGTGAGAAACATGTATTTGCGTCGCGCACGGCAATTTCCGCTACGGTTTCGCATAGTGCGCACCGATCGCAGCATCGCCGAGATACGTACAGAAATCGGCGTATGCCTAGAGCAGTTATTGCTCTCGAAATGATGCATCCGTATCCCTGGCAAGCAGAAAGTTCGCAACGATTGCAGAGTTTGCGCAAGCAGTTGCCGCATGCGATTTTGTTGCATGGGCGGCTCGGATTAGGCAAATTCGAACTGGCCGAAGCATTCGTAAAATTGCTGTTATGCGAAAGCCGGAATGAATCGATAACTCAGGCTTGCGGCGTCTGCCCGTCCTGTCACTGGCTGGATCTGGGCCACCATCCCGACGTGCAGGTATTGCAGCCCGGCATCCTGGACGAAACCGGGGAAACGGGAACGGAGCAAAAAAAAAGCGAATGGATCAATGTCGAACAGGTACGCACGGCAATCGAATTTTTGCATTTGAGCGCGCACCGGAAAGGTTTGCGGATAGTTCTGGTCCGGCCTGCGGAAGCATTGAATGCCGCAGCGGCGAATGCCTTGCTTAAAACCCTCGAAGAACCGCCGGAACACGCTTTGCTGCTGCTGGTGAGCCATCAGCCTTCGCGTTTGTTGCCGACGCTCCTCAGCCGCTGCCATCAAATGAAACTGGAATTGCCGGATACAGGCGCAGCCGTGGCGTGGCTGACCGGACAGGGCGTTCAGGCAGCCGGCCTGTGCCTGGCGCTGGCAGCGGGATCGCCGCTACTGGCCGCCGCTTTGGCCAATGACGATTATCAGGACAGTCGCCGCGCACTGCTGACGGATTTGTCTGCCGGCAAATCGGCGCCGGTTCTGGCCATGGCGGAACGTTACGCCAAATCAGGCGTTGCGGAATTTTCCCAATTGCTGCAATGGCTGCAGCAGTGGGCGCAGGATTTGCTCGGTATCAAAACTGCGGGACGCATAAGTTATCATCGCGATTTTCGGGAACCATTGCACAGCCTGGCGGAGCGTGTAAACTTGAGTCTTCTGCTGCAATGGCAGCAACGTTTGCAGCAGGCGCGCAGGAGTGTTGCGCACCCGCTCAATCTACAGATGGAAATTGAAGATATATTGCTGGAGTATGCAGGCCTGTTTTAACCGGAGCGGCCTCAAATCCTTCCGGGCCGTTTGCGAGAAGTGTTAATATATAATTATAATTATTGAATGTCATGCTGATTAATTTAACGGCGTTTGTCGATTTACAAGGTGAGATCAAATGAGCTCTGTCCCCAATTTAGTACGATCGGGAGTGTTATCCCTGGCGATCAAGGAAAAGTCCGCATTGTTTGCGGCGTATATCCCTTTTGTTACCGGGGGAGGGATTTTCGTACCGTCGACTAAAAATTACCAGTTGGGCGACGAAGTGTTCATGTTGCTGACGCTATTGGAAGACGCGAACAAGATACCGGTTGCAGGCAAGGTGGTCTGGATTACGCCGGTGGGTTGTCACGGCGGAAAAACGCCCGGCATAGGCGTACAGTTCGACAATAACGAAAACGGCATAGCCGCCCGCAACAAAATAGAAGGGCTGCTGGGCGGGGCGCTTAAATCCTTGCGGCCTACGCATACGATGTAACCGCATGTTTGTCGATTCCCATTGCCATCTCGATTTGCCCGAACTCGCCGCGCAGGAAACGGAAATTCTGGCGCGGATGAAGAACTCCCGCGTAACGCACGCGCTCTGCGTAAGTGTAAATCTTGAACGGTATCCGCGCGTATTGGCGCTGGCCGAACGGTATCCGCATATTTTTGCATCGGTAGGCGTGCATCCTGATTATGAAAATATCGCTGAACCGGAGGTGTCGGGCTTAACGGCTCTGGCAGCGCATCCGCGGGTAGTGGCGATAGGCGAAACAGGACTCGATTATTTCCGGCTGACGGGTGATCTGGAATGGCAGCGCGAACGCTTTCGCACGCACATCCGGGCCGCACGGGTGGCCGGCAAGCCGCTTATCATCCACACCCGCGCTGCTGCCGCCGATACTTTGCGTATCATGCAGGAAGAGGGAGCAGACCGGGTTGGTGGCGTAATGCATTGTTTTACCGAAAGCCAGTCGGTAGCGGAAGCGGCGATGGAAATGAATTTTTATATCTCGCTTTCGGGCATCGTGACGTTCAAGAATTCGCATGATCTCAAGCAGGTGGCAAAAAACGTACCGCTGGAGCGTTTGCTGATAGAAACCGATTCGCCCTATCTCGCTCCCGTCCCTCATCGCGGCAAAACCAATGAACCCGCCTGGGTGACGCATGTCGCAGCGGCCATCGCCGAGTTGCGCAATATACCGCTTGAAGCGGTAGCAGCCGCTACCACCGCTAATTTTTTCCGGTTGTTCAGTTCCGCCAAAGCCTTATGAGCGAAATTTCAATGGCCTTCTGGGCAGCCGCCAAGCGCATCGTACACCCTAAAATTTTTATGATAATTTTATGGCCGATGTTGTTTGCACTCGTTTTCTGGGGTTTGATCAGCTGGATATTCTGGGCGGATTGGCTGGCGTTACTGAATGACTGGACCCAGCCGGTAGACCAAATGTTGCGGAATCATGAAATGGCGTGGCTGGCCGGAACGGTGAGCGTCATTCTTTTACTGTTGATTATCGCACCGCTGGCGTTGCTTACCGCTGTACTGATAGCTGCCACGTTTGCGATGCCGATGATGGTCGATTTCGTGGCCGACAAGGATTTTCCCGATTTGATGCGTTATCATGGCGGAACGATGTGGGGCAGTTTGTGGAATGCACTGTCGGCAACGTCTGTATTTATCGTATTATGGATGCTGACTTTGCCGCTCTGGCTGGTTGGGGGCCTGGGAAGCGTGCTTTCAATATTATTAACCGGATTTTTGAATCGGCGTTTGTTTTGTTATGATGCGTTGTCGGCGCATGCCGATCATGCTGAATACGTCAAATTGATGCAGCAATCTAAAGGAAGTTTGTATGCGATAGGAATAATCGGAGCTCTTTTATACCTGGTGCCGATAGTGAATTTGATTGCACCAATATATATCGGGCTCGTTTATATCTATTTTAATCTGGCGCGTTTGCAAAGCTTGCGTCAATAATTCTAAGGGAGATGAAAAATGAAATTGTTCAAATTGGCTGTTATATTGATATTGTCCGTATTATTGGCTGGATGTAGCACCGATCCTTTCAAGCCTACTCAGGTAACATTCAGCCACGCGCAATTGCAAAAAGCCGTAGCAAAAAAATTCCCGATAGAAAAGCATTATCTGGACAATGTGGATTTGATCGTCTCGAATCCTGTCGTGAGCTTAAGGCCTGAGACCAACCGGATAGCCATACAATTCGATGCGGCAATCACGATGCCTGGTGCTGCCCAGCCCATTACCGGCCAATTGCTGTTTTCCAGCGGCCTGGAATTCGACCAGAAGAAATCGGAACTGGTTTTAAAAGACCCGGTGCTGGAAAAACAGCAAATAGCCGGTTTGTCGGGAGCGACGAGCGAAATAGTCAGCCAGTTGGAAGCGATAGTCATCAAGGACAATCTGAACGGGAAAAGTATACATAACTGCAAACCTGGCGATCTGGAATTTCTGGGTGTGCCACTTAGACCTACCGGCATAGAAGTCACGCAAACGGCTGTAGTGCTGCATATCGCCAAATAATCGATTGCAAAACGGAAAAACGGGCCCGGAGATTTTTCTCCGGGCCCGTTTTTTTGTCCGTCTGTTTTTTCTGTTTTTTTCTTAACCGAAAAAAGCTTTCACCTTATCCATAAACGATCTCGCCTTGGGGCTGTGGCGGGCATCGTCGGAAAGGTTGATGTCTTCCAGTTCGCGCAGCAGGTCTTTTTGCCGTTCGGTGAGTTTTACCGGTGTTTCAATGACGACATGGCACAGCAGATCTCCGGGCGCGTTGGTGCGCACGCCCTGGATCCCTTTGCCGCGCAAGCGAAATACCTTTCCGGTCTGGGTTTCTGCCGGAATCTTGATTTTGGCATGACCTTCCAGAGTCGGGATTTCAATTTCTCCGCCGAGCGCGGCAGTTGTGAAGCTGATCGGCATTTCGCAGTGCAGGTCGTTATGATCGCGCTGAAATACCGCATGCGCCTTGAGATGGACTACTACGTATAAATCGCCGCTCGGTCCATTGTTGACCCCCATTTCGCCCTCCCCCGACAGGCGTATGCGATCGCCGGAATCCACCCCGGCCGGGATGCGAACCGAAAGCGTTTTATGGCGTTTGACGCGTCCGGCGCCGAAACAGTCGGTACATGGATTGGGTATGATCTTGCCGGTCCCGTGGCATTTCGGACAGGTTTGCTGCAAGGAAAAGAAACCTTGCTGCATACGCACCTGGCCGTGCCCGTTACAGGTGGGACAGGTAACCGGATCGGTTCCGGGCTTGGCTCCGGTGCCGTGGCATGTGTCGCATTCTTCCTGGGTCGGTATCCGGATTTTGGTTTCCGTCCCGCGTGCAGCTTCTTCCAACGTGATTTCGAGGTTGTACTGCAAATCCGCCCCGCGATAGACGTTGGATCGGCTACGGCTGCCACCGCCGAATATGTCCCCGAATATGTCGCCGAACGCATCGCTGAAGCCGCCGCCGCCCATGCCCGAATTCTGTTCGACTCCTGCATGGCCGTACTGGTCGTAGGCGGCGCGTTTATGGCTGTCGGCCAGCGTTTCGTACGCTTCTTTCGCTTCTTTGAACGTTTCCTCGGCTTTAGGATTGTCGGGGTTGCGATCCGGATGATGTTTCATCGCCAAGCGGCGATAGGCTTTTTTTAAATCTTCCTCGCTGGCATCCCGATTGACGCCGAGCACTTCATAATAATCGCGTTTAGACATGATTTCTGAGCTTAAAAGATACGGGTAATATTAAAAACCAACCAATCTGCCACGGTCAAAAACGAGGGGCAACCATGCGCATGGTCACCCCCTGTTTGAGATCCTGCCGAACTTATTTTTTGTCTTTCACTTCTTCAAATTCGGCATCGACTACGTCTTCATCGGTTTTGCCGGCATCCTGCCCCGACTGTTCGCCGGAATGCTGAGCTTCATGAGGCTGACCCTGCTGTTGCGACAGTTTGAGAGCCGCTTCGCTCAAGGCCTGCGATTTGGCTTCTATTTTGCTCTTGTCGTTTTCCTTGATGGCTTCTTCAGCTTCCTTGATGGCGGTTTCTACCTTGCCTTTTTCGTCAGCCGAAATCTTGTCGCCTAATTCCGTCAGCGATTTCCTGACCGAATGGATCAGATTGTCGCATTGATTGCGCGCTTCCACCAATTGGCGCGTAATCCTGTCGTCTTCGGCATGCGCTTCGGCATCCTGCACCATTTTCTTGATTTCCGCTTCGGACAAACCGGAGCTGGCCTGGATCTTGATCTTGTTTTCCTTGCCGGTCGCCTTGTCCTTGGCCGACACATGCAGAATGCCGTTGGCATCGATATCGAAAGTGACCTCGATTTGCGGCATGCCGCGCGGTGCGGGCGGTATGTCGGACAGGTTGAACTGACCCAGGCTCTTGTTGCCGGATGCGATTTCGCGCTCACCCTGCAGGACGTGGATCGTTACGGCATTCTGGTTGTCCTCGGCAGTCGAAAAAACCTGGCTGGCCTTGGTCGGAATGGTCGTATTTTTCTGGATCAGCTTGGTCATGACGCCGCCCATGGTCTCGATTCCCAGCGACAGGGGCGTTACGTCCAGCAACAGTACGTCCTTGACTTCGCCCTGCAGGACGCCGCCCTGGATCGATGCGCCGACCGCCACCGCTTCGTCGGGGTTGACGTCGCGGCGCGGCTCCTTGCCGAAGAATTCCTTGACCTTTTCCTGCACTTTAGGCATCCGCGTCATGCCGCCGACGAGGATCACGTCGCTGATGTCGGAAACGCTGACGCCGGCATCCTTGATCGCCAGCTTGCAAGGTGCGATGGTGCGTTCGATCAGTTCCTCAACCAGGCTTTCGAATTTGGCGCGGGTGATCTTGACCGCCAGGTGCTTGGGTCCGCTCGCATCCGCCGTGATATAGGGCAGGTTGACTTCGGTCTGCTGCGCCGACGAAAGCTCGATCTTGGCTTTTTCAGCGGCTTCTTTCAAACGTTGGAGCGCCAGCATGTCGTTGCGCAGGTCGATACCCTGTTCTTTTTTGAATTCGTCGGCCAGGTAGTCGATAATGCGCTGGTCGAAATCTTCGCCGCCGAGGAACGTGTCGCCGTTGGTGGACATGACTTCGAACTGATGCTCGCCTTCGATTTCGGCGATATCGATGATCGAAATATCGAACGTGCCGCCGCCGAGGTCATATACGGCAATCTTGCGGTCGCCTTCTTTCTTGTCCATGCCGAAGGCGAGCGCCGCGGCGGTAGGTTCGTTGATGATGCGCTTGACGTCGAGTCCGGCGATCCGGCCGGCGTCCTTGGTCGCCTGGCGCTGGCTGTCATTGAAGTAGGCAGGCACGGTGATGACGGCTTCCGTCACGGGTTCGCCGAGATAATCTTCCGCGGTTTTTTTCATTTTCATCAAAACCTGCGCCGAGACTTCCGGGGCGGACATTTTTTTGCCGCGCACTTCGACCCACGCATCGCCATTGTCCGCCTTGACGATTTTATAAGGCATGAGATTGATATCCTTTTGCACTTCTTTTTCTTCGAAGCGACGGCCGATCAGACGCTTGACCGCAAACAAGGTGTTTTTGGGGTTGGTAACCGCTTGCCGTTTGGCCGCAGCGCCTACCAGGACTTCGCCGTCTTCGGCGTAGGCGACGATGGAAGGCGTAGTGCGGGCGCCTTCGGCGTTTTCGATGACTTTGGCGACGCCGTTTTCCATTACGGAAACGCAAGAATTAGTCGTACCCAAGTCGATGCCTATGATTTTTCCCATAATTTTTCCTTTGTATCAATTAGTTAAGTTATAAATCATATATGGTTGAATTGTGTTATTTCAAGATGCGCAATGCATTTTCGGTACGCTTATTTCGATTTGGAAACCGTAACCAGCGCCGGCCGGATTACGCGATCATGCAACTGGTAGCCTTTTTGCAGTACGGCCACAACCGTATTGCTTTCGGCATCGCTCTCTATCATGCTGATGGCTTGATGTTTATGCGGGTCGAATTTCTCACCGGCAGGGTTGATTTCATCAATGCGGGATTTTTCGAAGGCGCTGGATAATTGTTTGAGGGTTAATTCTACGCCGCTTTTAAGATTCTCCATGCTCGGAGCGTCGCTATTGAGCGCGGCTTCCAGGCTGTCTTTTACGGCCAGCAACTCCGTGGCAAAATTCTCGATGGCGAATTTATGCGCATTGGCGATATCGAGCTGGGCGCGTTTGCGGATATTGTCGGCTTCGGCCTTGGCGCGCAACCATGCATCGTGATGTTCCTGCGCGAGTAGTTCGGCCTGTTTGAGCGCCTGTTCGATGCTGGGACTCGATTCTGCCGCAGGTTCGGTTTCGGGGGCGAGATCTTCTGGTTCTGCGTTTTGGTTTTCTGTCGGCATTTGAAGCTCCTTCTGTGAAATTTCCCAAGAGATGGGGATAGGCGGTGGCATTTCAAGGCGTGGGCCAACATTTTTGTTACAATTTTTTGTCTCTGCTTTATCTCGAGAGCGAAAAACGTTAGACTAGGCGTTTGCAGATTTAAGATTAGGTCGTCCGCAATGCATACCGATACTGTGAAAACTCAAGCAGATACCGAATCCTTTTTGAATTTGGCTGCGTTCGAGGCCGTCGATCTGAACACGTCGCCTTACGAATATCTGCTGATGACGGGTTTTATCCGGCCGGAAGCAATTCCGGCCGTCAGCAGGGATTTTCCCGACGTAAATCAGGCGGGAAGTTTCCCGGTTGACACCATGCACTGCGGCGATGCGTTCATCGCGC
>DASSZW010000101.1:0-6119 GCA_035713285.1 Burkholderiales bacterium | reverse complement strand
GGCAATGATCCGTTCGCCTCGGGTCATTACCGCACTGTATCGATTGACGCTGTAAGGGCCATGCACGCTGGTAACCAGTTTGGGACGCGTTGCCGGATCCATGCCCCGCCAGGCGAGATAGCCGATCCACGCCGGCATTCTGGACCGCAAATGCAGGATATCGACGCACTGTTCGATTAAAAACCGGCGCAGGCGCGGGATCAGTCTTAATGTTAATAGCGATTTTTTACCGACCGGCCAATCGAAATGCGTTGATCCTTCCGCTTCCAGTTGAGGTAGCAAACGGCCGCCCGACGACATGACCAGCGAATGCTGCCCGTTCTGTACCAGGTAACGGGCGATTTCGAGCGTGCCGCGCTCGACCCCGCCGGAATGGAGCGCAGGCAGCATTTGCAATACGGTGTAGGGTCGTTCAGCGTGCACTAGGTGTCCTGTCGGATTTGCGGGAACAGTGGGAGAATTGCCGACGCCGCTTACAGCAAGCCTGTCATACGAGCGTTCCGTTCACGTTCCAGTTGCATGATGTAACGTTGAACCAACGTCAGCATGGCAGGCGACAAACCGATAAACTGACAGCCGATACGGCGGTTGTTTTTGCCTGGAGACAGGCTGATATCCTGCCAGTTGCGTATCTGCAAATTGACTTGAAGCAGACCGATGTCGGCAAGTTTAATCTGGCAATCTTCATAGACGTGACCGGTTTCGGTTTTCAGGATTTTCTGCTCGTCGAGCAGGGCGACGCCGCCGCCGCTGATATCGACCATCATGGCGTTATAGGTTTCTCCGGCGTGAGGGATCATGCACCGGTTTGAGAATCCGGCGGGTATATTGACGCGAAAATATTCCCTGCGTTGCAGGCGGATAAGAATGCCCGGGATATCGATGCAAAGCGCAGGTTGCCCATCCTGCATGCATTCCGTGACCTGGATTGCGGAAAACAGTATTCGCACCTTATCGAGACTCGATTCGAACTCGATATTATCGGATTCGATGATTCGCTGGTTTAATAAATTGTTTTGTGCGCAATCCAGGTAAATCCGGTTTTCATTATCATTAACTTCAAGTATGGATGTAACGACGATTTCCGCACCGCCGTGAATGATCATGGTAACGAGTTGATGCTGGTCGGCTATACCGTTAAGCAACCGGATAATTTCACCCCGTGAATGGACTTGATACAGTCCCTGATTTTCGGTGCCTAATTCGGGGTGAGTAGGGTGCATAGTTGGATTATGTTCAGAATGAAATTAAATTATAGCTCAGTCGCTGACGGGAGCGGTAAATTTTGTCCGTTTTCAATCTGATATAACCATGCAAGCAATTCGGCTACGGCACGATATAATGCGGGCGGTATGCTCTGGTCCAGATCGATTTGCAGCAACAAGGCAACCAGTTCTCTGGATTCGTGCACAAAAATACCGTGTTCCTTTGCCCGGGCAATAATTTCTTCGGCTATCGGCCCTTTGCCTTTGGCAATCACGCGCGGCGCAGCGTCTCCGGTCTGGTAGGCTAATGCTACAGCCGAGGGCAGGCGGGATTCAGGCATGGGTTTTGACATGAAACGCAGCGAGCGGGATCCCGGCTGCGCCGAGTACGGTACTCAGCCGATTGCTGTGCGCCTGGAGTTGCGCCATGGCAGCGGATGTTTCGGCTTGTAATTGCATCGTCAACTGTTCGCCGTTCAATTTCAGGTGAGCAATGACTTTTCCTAATTGAGGCAGTTCGAAGCTGACTTTACTGCTCCATACCGATTGAATCTTGGAGATGCTGTCCCGGGGCGTGTCGTCGCTGACTTCCCATTCCATGGCTTGACCGGGCCAAAGCTCGCCTTGCCACAAAAAGCGATTTTGCTCCAGAGCATGCAATTGCTGGTGGACCAATTGCGCCAGCGAGGGATTGTTGATAGCGGGGCCGACAGGCAGAGGCGAAGAAGGTGCGGCGGCAGCCGGCGTATGCGCGAGGGCGGCAGCGCTTGCCGGACCGGCGACTGTGGCGGTTGCGGCATTTACCGGCGACGGGGCGACGGAAATCTGTACTTTCTGGTTTGCCTGCGGCTCTTGCATCAGTTGCGTTATCGTCCGTTGTCCGTTTATCCATTGGTTCAGATGCGATTCGTAAAACAGTCCCGATTGTGACAGCGTCTGTTGCAGGGCATTTGCCAATTGCGGAGCCGGCGCGCCGGCTTGAGGAATAACGGGAGTTTTCCCGGTAATGGGAGCCGATACGGATTCATTCGGTTGCTGCAAGATCGCCGCAATGAGCTTACCCGCGGGACTCAGCGACATACTGCTGCTGTCGCTGGAGGCGGGCGAACTGGCGTTTAATATAAAAGCGGGAAGCGGAGTCTTGTCGACAACGGTCAGCGTTATTTTTTCACCTGCAACCGTCGCGGCAGGCAGGTTCATTCGCGTCGTCGTATTATCTATTTTAACCAGAAAACTGCCGTCGGCTAAATGCGCCTGTACTTCCGCTATGATACGTTGTCCTAGCTGCAGCTGACTGGCCCATTGCGCTGTTTGCGAAGCTTGATCGCCCGAGCCGGCTGCAGGCAATAATGCCTGGATCAGCGTTACCGGCTGCAAGCCTGGAATTTCCGGCCGGAGAGGCGTCATGTCAGCCGGCTTGCGCGCTGCCGTAAGCCACGGAGAGCTTGCGCTCGGTTGCATTGCTCTGCATGAGGCTGGAAAGCCGTTGCATCCAGGGCTCGGTAATTCCGCGAATTTCCTTGTCGTCGGCAAGTATTTTTTTGATTACGGCAATTTTTCGATTGCGGAAATCCCGTGTGAGCCTGCTCGGAATTTCGTTGTTCTCCAATGCCTTGACGTGTCTGGCGCAGCGGTTTTCAAGACTGATGAGGTCGTCCCATGCTCCGGTTCGCGCCGCATTCAGCATTTGACCGGTGATTTGGGCAACGGATTCATAGGCAGCAATTATTTCTTCGTCATTCATAATTTTCATGCCTTGATAAAAGAAGTAGGGCGGGGCGCTAGAGTGTCGAGCATCGATTTATTCATGGGAGCGTTAAACGAGGCGGCAGAAGAGGATGGCGAATCTTCGATTTCCATCCATGCCTGCCGGATTACGTCTACCAGATCGATGACTTCCTGCAATATTTTCTCATCATTATTCAGGTTTGCCAACACCAGGCGTTTGCACATATATTCGTACAGCGCATCGAGATTCTTGGCCAGCGGACCGCCCGCTTCCTTGTTCAGGCTCGCCCGCAGACCATCGCTGATGATCCTGATCGCATGGGAAATCGCCCGCCCTTTGGCAGCGATTTTTTTGTTTTCAAGATGTGACCGGGCATTGCTTAACGCCATTTTTGCGCCATCAAAGAGCATTACGATCAATTTGTGCGGCGATGCTGCGAAAACGCCGGTTTCGAGATTGATATCCATGTAAGCATTTACGCCAGGTCGAGTTGTGCCGAACATGATGGTTTCCTTTATGTGCTTGCAGCGGTTGAGCTTAACTGTTGCGTTAAAAATGTACTGGTGGAATTCATGCTGTTGATCAAGCTATCCAGAGCAGTGAATTGCGTCATGTAGCGAGCTTGCATCGCCGCGAGTTGTTTATTCATCGCGGTCTGACTTGCTGCATTTTGCTGCAACAGGGTATTGTAGCTGTTGGTGGCGGTAGCGATCGATCCGGTCGGGCTGAGTATCGACGTGGCCAGGGTATTGAATTGATAAGCATAGCCTTGGGAATAGCTGACCGTGCCGCGAGCGCCCAGCGCTCCGCCATTGATCTGTACCGCCAGGCCCGCCGACGCGTCGCCGGTAGCGCCGGTCAGGGTTTGTCCTGACCCGATTGCGGCGACGCCATTGATGGTGCCGGCTACATCCAGGCCTGAGGTTGTGCCAACTCCGGTAAAGCTGACTGTGGCTTGTCCGTCACCGCCGGTAATGTTGGCGTTGGATGCCGATCCGTAACGGTTTGAAGTCAATTGCAAAGCACCGCTTGCCGCTATCGTTACTTTTACGCTGGAACCGGCAGCGGAAAATGTACTGTTGCCATTGATCTGCGATTGGATCTGGGTAGCCAGGGCGGCCGGCGTATAGGTGCCTGGCGGCAGGGTGATGGCACTGCTGTTGCCATCGAGCATAATCTGCAGGGTATCGTTCGACCCGGCAGTTATGGTTGTCGAAGACGCGAGCGCTGCCGTGCCTACGGCTGATCCCTGAGTAGCCAATTGACTGACGGTAAGGTTATAGTTGCCGGGTTTGGTCTTGGCTCCGGCACTGGTATAACTGACCAGACTATCTGAAGTTTGTCCGGAAACGGCGAAGAGTCCGGCAAAAGCATTCGGATTGGCGGTGATTGCCGCGTTGAGCTTGGTATTGTCCACGCTCAGCGTGCCGTTACTCTGCAGCGTGACGCCGGCTTGATAGAGCATGGTCATCGTGTTGCTGCCGCCGCCTGCAACCGGATTCATCAGCAGACTCTGGAGTTGCCGTTCCATGTCCGTGACGGTTGGATCTCCGTTAAAAATAGCGCCTTGTTTGGTCGTGGCGTTATAGGCGGTCGCGCTTTGTAATGTCTGTTCGAGCGTATTGTAAGCGGTTACGAATTGGTTGACCGCCGCGTTCGTCGCGGTCGTGCTGGCAGCGACAGAAACCGTGGCGGGGGTGCCCGACGGCGTCGTGCCGAGCAGATTCAGGGTGACGCCCTGAATGGCGTTGCTGATCGTGTTGCTGGCGTTAGAAATGGCGATGCCGTTAAGGGTGAAATTCGAATTCTGCGCGGCAACATTCTGGGTCAGGTCTTGTCCGGTGTTGTTTGCCGGATTATAGCTGAGCATACTCGACAGGGTGGCGTCGCCCGACACTGAAATATCCATGCTGCTCGCGGCGCCGGTCTGGGTGGAAGTCAATGAGAGCACATAGGGGTTGGTGGCGTTGCCGGTGTTGATAACGGTCGCCGACACACCGATATTGGCGGTATTGATTGCGTTGGCAATTCCCGTGAGCGAATCATTGGTCGAATTGATCGTCACGGTCTTGATTCCATTGCCGCTGCTGGTAAAACTGGCACCGGTATAGATGCCGCCGCTTAGCGTGCCGCCGGAAATCGTGCCGAAATCGAAACTGAGGGTGGTCGTCGTGCCCGATCCGATTGCTGTCGTTGCGCTGGCTTGTCCGGCAGTGACCAGATTTTGCGCTTGCGCCAGATTGGTCACTCCCAACGAATAGCTGCCGGCCACTGCCCCGGTTCCCAGCTTCGCGGTCACCGCTGCTGTGTTGCTCGATGTTGCGGTCAGGCTTTGAAACTGGGACGGGTCCGATAACCCGGTCATCGCGGTCTGGAATTGCGATACGGCACTTTGCAACGTTCCGAAGGCGGAAATCTTTGCATTGTAACTCGCCTCTTCCTGAGTCAGAAGATTGAGCGGCTGCTGCTCTGCGGACATCAGTTTGGCTACAATGCTGGTGACATCCAGACCGGATCCGATGCCCACCGAAGATATGGCGGCATTGGTGGTGGCGACGGCGGTAAGCGACATGATGGACTCCTTTTACAAGAATAACCCGTCTATGCAAATAGGGTTAAGCCTGGGTTTTAATCAACAAGCCGCGCGGATTATCCTGCGCCTGTAATTGTGCCTGAGCAATGGCAATGGCCTGTTTGCTCGGCGTTTGCATTAATATTGTCTGGGTTTGGGTATCAACGACCTGCACAACGACCTGGCCGGTGGAAGAGTTAATGCTGAATTCAACGCTGTTGCTGCCGACGTTTTTCATGTGCGCGTTCAGGCTGGACACGGATTGTTGCAATATCTGACTTTCGGTTTCTGCGTTGCCGGCGGGTAGCGTATCTTGAAGTGTACTTGCTGAAGTCACGGCAGGCAAAGAGTTTTGCACGGCGGCGCTCGCTGCGGGAGCGCAACCGGCGGCGGAACCCGCGGCAGGCGATAGCAGCGGGGCAATATCCGGTGCGTTAATTTGTCCTATGCTCATGATCGTACTCCTCAATTCTAAGGCGGAAGGTGCATCAACACCTTCCGCCGCATTTCACGAAACCCGTGACCGAACCGATTAACGCAGTAAGGTTAATACCTGGTTAGGTAACTGGTTGGCTTGCGCCAGCATGGCCGTGCCTGCTTGAGACAACACTTG
>DASSZW010000100.1:0-6895 GCA_035713285.1 Burkholderiales bacterium | reverse complement strand
CCGCAGCGCATATTGGCCGTGTAAGGTGCCGTATGTGCATTCCATGACCGGTACCTGATCTACGGTGGCTACGATCGTGCCGGGAATATGAAGCGGAATGATATCGCCCACCTGCAGGTTCAGGATGTCGCCGAACGTGCTTTCCGCTACGCCCATGTTGGCGACAATTTCGACCTCGGCCGTTTGTATCTGCTGCGTCATCAAACGGGTCCAGCGCTTGTCTACGTCCAGCGTTTCGCCTTGCAGGCTGCTGCTGAGCAGATCGCGGATCGGTTCTATCATCGAATACGGCATGCAGCAATGGATTTCGCCTTGCGAAGGCCCGATTTCCACATTGAATGTGGTCGTGACGACGACTTCGTTGGGCGTGGCGATATTGGCGAACTGGGTATTCATTTCCGAGCGCATGTACTCGAATTCGATAGGATAAATGTGCGACCAGGATTTTTCGTAATTCTCGAAAAAAATATTCAAGATCCGCTGGATGATGCGCTGTTCCGTCTGAGTGAAATCGCGGCCTTCGACGCGGGTATGAAAACGTCCGTCGCCGCCGAACAGATTGTCGATGATCAGGAAGACCAGAGTCGGGTCGAAAACGATGAGGGCCGTACCGCGCAAGGGTTTGACCTGCACCAGGTTCAGATTGGTCGGCACCACCAGGTTACGGATGAATTCGCTGTATTTGGATACCTTGACCGGGCCGGTCGATATTTCCGCCGTGCGCCGCATGAAACCGAACAAGCCGATGCGGAACAGCCGGGCAAAGCGTTCGTTGATAATTTCCAGCGTAGGCATGCGCCCGCGCACAATACGTTCCTGGGTGGCAAGATTGTACGTACGGACCACAGATGTATCGATCTGCGCTTCGTCTTCGTCCTGCTCTCCCGTGACACCTTTCAGTAAGGCATCAACTTCGTCTTGTGACAGGAAATTCTCGGCCATGATGCGTTATTGCACTCTCGATCTATTGAATTACAAAAGAGGTAAAAAATACCCCCACGACTTTTTGCGGGTCGCCGCCGGGTTCGAACGGTTTGTTGATTTCAGCGATGATCTCTTTGATTAACTGGTTTTTGCCGGCTTCGGTGAGCAATGCCGAAGCTTTCTGGCTGGACAGCAACAACAGCAGACGGCTTCGTATCTGAGGCAGATGCGCTTTGATATTGTCCGACTCTTTATCGTCGGACACTTGCAGCGTTAGCGCCACCTGCAGAAATTTGTCGCCTTCGTCCGGCGACAAATTGACCGTAAAGCTGTCGAGCGGAACGAAAACCGGCGGTTTGGTGTCCGCTTTTTTAATGGCGGCTTGCTTGCCGCCGGTTTTATGCATTAAAAAATATGCGGTAACGCCGCCTCCGGACAATAACAAAACCAAAACCGCACCGATAATTATAAAGAGCATTTTTTTCGATTTTTTGGCGGGTGCGGCATCGGCCGCCGGAGCGGCCGGTTTGGCGGTTGTTTTACTTGGCGCTTGAGCCATTTTTATCCCCTGATGTTTAAATTCGGTTTAAGCTGTTATATTAAAAATATTGCTGTTCGCGCAGATCAGACGAACGTATTGACGAGGCCCTTGCCGGTCATGATTTTACCCGAATTACCGGCGCTCTTGTCGGCAGCGGCTGCCCGTACGCCGCTCAAGGGACGAAAAGCCTGCGCTTCGGACTGACGCTCCTGCTGGCTTGAGGTGTCCGACCTGACGTTGGTCTGGCCTAATTGTATGCCTGCATTATTCATCATTTCATGCAGTCTGGGTAAGGCTGCTTCTATCGCCAGGCGTACTTCGGGCTGGGCGGCGATAAAGGTTGCGTTGGCCTGATTGTTATTGACGTTCAAGACGATTTGCAGCGGCCCCAGGTCGGGCGGATTAAGACTCAGCGATGCGGTTTGGTCTCCGCTCGCGCCGGACATCCACACGACCTTTTCCCCCAGCGCCTGATTCCAGGCCGCGGTGCCGACCGATGGAGCGAGCGCGGCAGTCGAGGGAAGCGTCGATGCCTGGGCCGCTGTTGCCAAGGTCGCCGGATTCGGCAGTAGCGGCATCATCGAGGCTGCCGGCACTGGCATTATCGTATCCTTGGTTTGCTGCAATGCGGGAGGCGTCACGTCATTGCCTGACAATACGGCTGTTTTCAGGGTTTCGGCGAATTTGACTGCGGCAGGCAGCGACGGCTGCATGGCGGTCTGATCGGCGGTTGTATTGACGGCCGGGGTGGCTCCTGGCGCAATCGAAGTCGGTAGCAGAGGCGGTGTGGTAAGAATTTCCTGCTGGTATCTGGCTGCGGCGGGAGTGCTGTTGTTGAGAGCGGTTTTGGAGTTGAGCGTGGCTGTGGAGCCGGTCACAGGCGGCGGTGCGACGGGCGCGGCAGGATAATTTCCCATCATGGCTAGCAGCTCTGCGGAGATGGGCGGCAATGCGGATTGTAATGGCGCCGCGACGTTGGCTGCATCGGCTGTAGCCGGCGAATCGGACGACTTTTTAGGCGCAGCGGCGACGGCAGCCGTTGTTGCGGCCGGAGCGGGCTGGGCATTCGCCGTTTTGGCGTTCTGCTGCTGTTGAGACATTTCGTTCGACAGCACATGGTTGAACGAAGTATCGGTCGGCGCGGCGGCAGAGGATTTATCCTGCGCGGCAGGGCTGGCTGTGATCTGTACGGTTGGAGCAAGGGGCATAGACATCGTATTATCCTCGTTGACTCATCATTCGTGCCCGATGGACGGGTCGTAAGGATGCGGTTTTTTCGTCAGCGTCCTGCTGGCGAATTCATCGGTCGATTTCTGGTCGCGCCGCATGGTTTGCTGGTACGCTTGCTGTTGCGCCCGTTGCGCCAGGGTATCGAAGGACATGCGCTTGCGTTCCGCCGCTTGCCACGCCTGGCGTTCTGTTTCGATCACGGTATGGAGTTGGCGCACGATCGCCAGCTGGCCGATAATCGCTTCGTCCAGCTTGGCTAAAAAAACTCTGAAGTTGTGATGGTTGCTGATGCCTAGGCCCGCTGCCATGCCATCTTCATAACGTTGCGCATAATCTTCGCGATACTGCTGCAGGACGGTCAGTTTCTGTTCGTTTTCCTGATGGTTGCGCAGGGCCACACCCAACTGTTCGGCAAGGCGATCCGCTTCCTTGTTTGCCAGTTCGATTAGCGTTTGGATTGCTGAATGTTGCGCCATTAATAATTACCTCAGGATAAATGATCCGCCGACAGGTCGCTTTCGTTTCATTGTAGTCCGGTTTTGCCGGTTCAATCACTCAAACAGAGCGGAAAGTTGCCCTAAACTCGTTTGAATGCCCGCTTGCTCATTGATATTTTGTTGTAAAAAAGTTTCAATCCGCTGATATTTGGCGATCGCTTCGTCCAGAACGAGGTCGCTGCCTGCGCTGTAAGCGCCGACGCTGATCAGGTCGCGATTGCGCCGGTAACTGGAATACAGCTGCTTTAAGCGCCGTGCCCGGTTCTGTTGTTCCGGCGCAATGATATTGTGCATGGCGCGGCTGATCGATTGTTCGATATCGATAGCGGGATAGTGTCCGCTTTCGGCCAGGCTGCGATCGAGGACGATGTGCCCGTCCAGGATGGCCCGCGCAGCATCGGCGATCGGATCCTGCTGGTCGTCGCCTTCGGTGAGGACGGTATAGAAGGCGGTAATCGAACCGCCGCCGGTTTTGCCGTTGCCGGCGCGCTCAACCAGGGCGGGCAGTTTGGCAAATACGGAAGGCGGATAGCCTTTGGTCGCCGGCGGTTCGCCGATGGCGAGCGCGATTTCGCGTTGCGCCATGGCGTAGCGGGTGAGCGAATCCATGATCAGCAAGACGTTTTGTCCCTGGTCGCGAAAATATTCGGCGACCGTCGTTGCGTACGCCGCGCCTTGCAAGCGCATCAACGCCGGGGTATCGGCCGGTGCGGCAATGACGACGGCGCGAGCCAGCCCCTGAGGCCCCAGAATCTGTTCGATGAATTCCTTGACTTCGCGCCCGCGTTCGCCGATCAGTCCGACGACGATGACGTCGGCCGTGGTATAGCGTGCCATCATTCCCAGCAATACGCTTTTGCCGACGCCTGAGCCGGCGAACAGGCCCATGCGCTGGCCGCGGCCCACCGTGAGCAAGGCATTAATGGCGCGTACCCCGACATCCAGCGGATCGGTGATCGGGGCGCGATTGAGCGGATTGGTCGCCCGGACGCTGAGCGGCGCGGTTTCCATGGCAGGCAGGGAGCCGAGACGGTCGAGCGGTCGCCCGGCGCCGTCCAGCACGCGTCCCAATAGCGCCGGGCCTACCGGCAAATGCCGGGTGCGGTCGGTGGCGCGCCGCTTCGGCGCGTTAGGTGAAAATAAGGCGGGCGTCGCGGTTGGCGGTTCCAGCGGAAAAACCAGCGTGCCCGGAATAATCCCTTCGACATCGCTTTGCGGCATGAGAAACAGACGGTCGTGGTCGAAGCCGACGACCTCGGCTTCGAGGCGCGCGCCCGATGGCAGAGGAATGACGCAGGCGCTGCCGACCGGCAATTTCAGCCCTACGGCTTCCATGACCAGACCCGCGACACGGGTAACGCGGCCCGATAGTTGCACCGGGCTGGCGGCATTCAGCAATTGTCCGCAATTGTTCAGATACGCTCTCCAGTAATCGCTGTGTGCCGTAGGCGCGGTCATGCTAGCCATTCCGGATTCTGGCTCAGCGCAGTCGCCAGCCGCTGCCAGCGGGTCGAAAGCGTAGCGTCGAGCTGGTTGCTGCTGCTTTCTATCTTGCAGCCGCCGGCCTCGATATTTGCGTCCTCGATAATATTCCAGCCGTGCTGAGCGAGTTCGTCGTGCAAATGTTCCCTGACCAGCGCCACGTCCGCGGGATTGAGCAGGAGTTTGGTGTTGCGCTGCATGACCGGCAGATCGCGTATTGCAGAACTGATGATCGGAATCAGTAATTCTGGATGGACAGGCAGGGCGGTTTTAAGCATGGCATGAGCAAAGCCGGTAGCGAGATTGAGCAAATCGGCGGCAATCAGTTTGTCGGAGCGAAGTAATTCTTCGCTGTATCCGGTAATGATCGCGTTCAGCTGTGCCGCCAGTTTTTGCGCCGCGAGACGGCTTTCCTCGGCGCCCGTCCGGATTCCTTCTTCGTAGCCGGCCTGATAGCCCTCGCTCAATCCGGTTTTGTATCCGTCGCGGCGCGCCTGTTCGCGCAGCGCCTGGATTTCTTCCGCCGTTGTGCAATCTGCGGGGTTTGATCCGGGAGTCTCATCGAACGAAGCCATTTCCCAGCGCTGATAAGCGGTCAGTTGTTCTTTTGGAATCATGGCTGAGCTTGCCTGAATGAACGATGAGGATCAAAGGAACGCATCGTCGCCTTTGCCGCCCAATGCCAGCTGGCCTTCGTCGGCCAGACGGCGGACGATGACCAGGATCGCTTTTTGCTGCGTTTCGACTTCCGATACCCGTACCGGCCCTTTCGCCTCGAGATCTTCGCGCAGCATATCGGCGGCGCGCTGCGACATGTTCTTGAGGATTTTTTCGCGCAGATCGGGCGCAGCGCCCTTCAGTGCGACGATGAGGGAGTCCGACTGTACTTCGCGCAACAAAAGCTGTATGCCGCGATCCTCGATGTCCATGAGGTTTTCGAAGCCGAACATTTCGTCCATGATTTTTTGCGCCATATCGTTATCGTAATTTCTCAGCGCCTCCATGGCCGAGGTTTCCACCGCGCCGTTCAGGAAATTAAGAATATCGGCGGCCGTGCGCGTGCCTCCCATCGGCTGCTTCTTGATATTGTTTTCCGAGCCGGAAAGCAGTTTGGTCAATACATCGTTCAGTTCCCGCAACGCCGTCGGCTGCACCCCGTCGAGCGTGGCGATACGCAAGAGTACGTCATTGCGCAGGCGTTCCGTGAAATTGGTCAATATTTCTGCCGCCTGATCGCGTTCCAGGTGAACCAGAATCGTGGCGATGATTTGCGGATGCTCGTTGAGCACCAGTTCGGCGACGGATTCCGAATCCATCCATTTCAGGCTTTCTATGCCGCTGGCGTCGTTGTCGCCGAGGATGCGGTTGAGCAAGGAAGCCGCCTTGTCGTTGCCCAGCGCCTGGATCAGCACGCTGCGTATGTATTCGTCCGAATCGACGCCTATGCCGGAGTGCTGTTCGGTGATTTTGGTAAAATCGTCCAGTACGCCGGCAATTTCGTTATGCGCAATGGCAGACATGCTCGACATCGCTTCGCCCAGCTTATGAACTTCGCGCGGCCCCAGATGTTTCATCACCTCGGCGGCTTCGTTCTGGCCCAGCGCCAGCATTAATACAGCAGCTCGGTGGATATTGTCGCTACTCATTGCCGTTTACCCAGGTTTTGATGACGTTGGCGACCACTTTTGGGTTGTCTTTAGCCATCTGCTTCACTTTTTCCAGATTGTTATGATACGTCGAATCGTTTTTGCTTCCGTCTTCCTGATGCGACAGATGCACTTCGCTACCTTCATCGTCGTCGTCGAACATGGCTTCGTCGTGACTGTGATGATGCACCGGCGTCATCAGTTTGTCGAACATCGGCCGGACGAATTTTTTATAGACATATAACAGAGCAATGAAAGCAAGTAAATAGCGACCTGCCGTTTTGGCCATTTCGATATTTTGCGGCTGTTTCCACCAGGGGATTTGCGGAATGATTTCGGGCGTGACCGCGAACGGGCTGTTTACGACGTTTAACGTGTCGCCGCGGGTCTGTTCGTAGCCCATCGCTTCTTTGGCCAGATCGCTGATCTGGTTTTTTTCGACGCTGGTTAACGGGATGGTTTTGACTTTGCCGTCTTTGCCGGTCACCTCCTTATAATTGACCACGACCGCTACGGACAGGCGCTTTAATCCACCCATCGGCTGCTGGCTGTAGCGGATGGTTTTATCGACTTCG
>DASSZW010000099.1:0-5847 GCA_035713285.1 Burkholderiales bacterium | reverse complement strand
TTCCAGGCGCAAGCGAGGCTCGACGAAGCGATCGCCAGTTATCGCCGCGCGCTGGATTTAAAGCCGGATTATGCCGAAGCGCACAACAATCTGGGCAGCGCGTTGCAAGCGCAGGGCAAGCTCGATGAAGCGATCGCCAGTTATCGGTGCGCCATGATGTTTAATCCCGAATCGGTCGAGGTGCATAATAATCTGGGTTGTGCGTTGCAGGAATCGGGCGAGTTGGAGCAGGCTCTCGACTGTTACGACAGGGCATTGCAGATCAAACCCGGCTCGGCCGAGACCCATTACAACCGGGCGGGCGTATTCCAGGCGCAAGCGAGGCTCGACGAAGCGATCGCCAGTTATCGCCGCGCGCTGGATTTAAAGCCGGATTATGCCGAAGCGCACAACAATCTGGGCAATGCGTTCAAGGACCAGGGCCGGATCGAGGAAGCTGCTGCCAGCTATCAACGGGCGCTGGCGTGCAAAACCGATGCACAAACGATGTGCAATCTCGGCATACTGTATTCCAAAACGGAGCAGTATGCGTTGGCGGAAACATGGTATCGGCGGGCGCTGGAAGCCGATGCGCTATCGGTCGTCGCGCACCGCAATCTCTCCGCGATTCTGGTCAACGACGGGCGGACGGCCGAGGCCCGTATGCACATGGACGCCGCTTATCGGCGGCAGTGCTGGTTCAGCACCGTTTCGGCCACCGCCCGACGCACCGTGCTGATATTGCTGGGGGTGGAAAAAGGCAATGTGCCCGTCGCGCACCTGTTTCCGCCTGAGAACAATAATACGATAGAGTGGATGGTCGAATACGCCGGAGCGGGGCAACACCCGGAATTACCTGCGTACGATGTGGTATTCAACGCCGTAGGCGAGCCCGACATGACCGGCAATACGTCCGCGCCGATTGCCGCATTCATTGAAAACAGCATGCGGCCGTTGCTGAATCATCCTGCAGCGATAGCGCGTACCGCCCGGCACTTGATGCCAGCGCTATTCAACGAGATCGATGGCGTGATCGTGCCGCCGGTGTGGCGTATCGCGCCCGGCGACGCATGTCTGGCCGGCCTACCGTTTCCGGTCTTGGGCCGGCCTGCGGGATCGCACGGCGGCGAGCAGATGAAACTGCTCGATACGGCGGCTGCGCTGGAGCAATGGCTGGCGGCCCGGCAGGACGAGATCGTGTATCTGTCGGCTTATTACGATTATCGTTCCGCGGACGGCTATTTTCGCAAATATCGGACCATATTCATCGATGGCGAAGTTTTTCCGTATCATCTGGCGATTTCGCCGCACTGGATGGTGCATTACGCCACGTCGGAAATGCAGGACGCCGCCTGGAAACTCGAAGAGGAGCGGCAATTCCTGGAAAATCCCGAACGGGTTCTCGGCGCTCGCGCTATGGCCGCAGTGGCGGCGATAGGCCGCAATCTGAAACTGGACTATGCCGGGGCGGATTTTACGCTGTTGCCCGACGGCAGGGTTTTATTGTTCGAGGCCAATGCGACCATGCTGGTTCATCCCGAAAAAGAACAGAGCAGCCTGTCGTTTAAAAATCCGTACGTGCAGCGGATTTTTCAGGCATTCGAAGATCTGCTGGCGCGTAAAACGGCGCTTTCCGGACTTAACCGCGGGAGCGGGGGCTGTCCATCGTCTCCAGGTCCCAGCGCGGCCGCACGGTAAACGGCCCTGGCGCATTGCCGCCGTAGCGCAGACGCATCGCTCCGGCGTAAGCGATCATCGCTCCGTTATCGGTGCAGAACGCCAGTTCGGGAAAATATACCTGCGCGTCTATTTCCCGCACGCTGCGAGCGAGCGCTGCGCGCAGCTGGCGATTGGCGCCGACGCCGCCCGCTACGACCAGCCGTTTGCAATCGGCGCTTTTGAGCGCAGCGACGGATTTGGCCGATAATACATCGGTCATGGCGAGCTGGAATGCCGCTGCGATGTCGGCGCGATCGGAAATTGCAGGATATTTTTGCGTAAGGTTGAGCACCGCCGTTTTCAGGCCGCTGAAACTGAAATTGAGATCGCCCGAATGAAGCATGGGACGAGGCAGCCGGAAGCGTAGCGGGTTGCCGGTTTCGGCCAGCACCGATAAAGCCGCCCCGCCCGGATAATCAAGCCCGAGCAATTGCGCGGTTTTGTCGAAGGCTTCGCCGGCAGCGTCGTCGAGCGTGTCGCCCAGAGTGCGGTAGCGGCCAACCGCCTGCACTTCCATCAGTTGGGTATGGCCGCCCGACACGAGTAACGCGACGAAAGGAAAATCGGGCGGGTCGGCCGATAACAGGGGCGAGAGCAGATGACCTTCGAGATGATGAATCCCGAGTACGGGGATCGACAGCGCGACGCCGAGCGCATGGGCGATACCGGTGCCGACCAGCAAGGCGCCGGCAAGTCCGGGCCCTTCGGTATAGGCGATGGCATCGATATCGGCCAGCTGCCGCTGCGCTTCTTCGAGCGTGCGCCGGGTCAGCGGCAGTATCCGCCGTATGTGGTCGCGCGAGGCCAGTTCGGGAACTACGCCGCCGTATTCGGCATGCATGGCGATCTGGGTATGCAGGGCATGGCTGAGCAAGCCCAGTTCGCTATCGTACAGGGCAACGCCGGTTTCATCGCAGGAAGATTCGATTCCTAATATTAACATATGGATAATCGAGACTTTAAATCGTATAAAGGCATAATTGTCATTTTCTTGTCATTTTCTTGTCATATGATAGTGAATATTATAATTGAAACCAGGGAGGCTATTCATGGCGGCGACGATATTGTTGGTGGAAGATGAGCCGGGCATACAGGAGTTGGTGAAATTCAACCTCACTCAAGCCGGTCATGCCGTCATGTGTGCGGAATCCGCCGAGCAGGCGCTGATGATTACGCGCGAGGCGCTGCCCGACCTGGTGCTGCTGGACTGGATGCTGCCGGGAATGAGCGGGATCGAACTGGCGCGTATATTCCGCACCGATGTGCGGATGAAACAGGTTCCGATCATCATGCTTACTGCCAGGGGTGACGAGCGCGACAAGGTGCTGGGCCTCGAAACCGGCGCCGACGATTATATAACCAAACCCTTTTCGCCGCGCGAACTGTCGGCGCGCATCAAGGCCGTGCTGCGCCGGCGTGCGCCGCAAATGACCGAGGATCGCGTCGAAGTGCGCGGCCTGAGCCTGGACCCGGTCAGTCATCGCGTCATCGGCAACAGTGTGGCGCTGGAACTGGGACCGACCGAATTCCGTCTGCTGCATTTCATGATGACGCATCCCGAACGTGTATACTCCAGGGCGCAACTGCTGGATCACGTCTGGGGCGATCATGTGTTCGTGGAAGAACGGACCGTCGATGTGCATATACGCCGCCTGCGACTGGCTCTGGAAGTATCCGGGCACGAAAATCTGATAGAAACCGTACGCGGGGCGGGTTACCGGCTTTCCGCACAATTATGATTACGGTGTAACGGGTTCGGCGGTCATGCCGGGCAACCGATGATGGGGATGGATTTGAGCGAATTCTGGTGGCGGCCGTTAATCATGCTGGCAGTATTGGGCGCCTGCGCGTTCGGCGCCGGAATGTACTGGGGACAGGCAACGGGGCTGACGATAGCGATTGCCGGACTGGTCGCCTATCTCGCCTATCATACTTATTATATGTCGATGCTGGCAAACTGGCTGCTCAAAGGCGACACCAGCAATATTCCGGTAGCGAGCGGCGCCTGGGATGAAATATTTTATGCGCTGGATCGCTTGATCAGGCTGCATAAACGCAGCAATTCCAAGCTGTTTGCGGTACTGGATCGTTTTGAGCACGCCGCGCAAGCGATTCCCGACGGGATAGTGATGCTCAACGAAGCGGACCAGATCGACTGGTTTAATCCTGCCGCGTGCCGCCATTTCGGTCTCGACGAGAAATCCGACCGAGGCCAGTTTATCGGTTATCTGATCCGCCAGTCGGCGTTTCACGATTACCTCAGCGGCGACGATTATCGCTGGCCGTTCGTCATGAAATCCCCCTGCGCGCGCGATATGACCCTGTCGGTGCAAATGGTGCCGTTCGGCGATAAACAGAAAATGCTTATTTCGCGCGACGTCACCCAGTTTGAAATGGTCGAGGCCATGCGCCGGGATTTTGTGGCGAATGTCTCGCACGAGCTGCGCACGCCGCTGACGGTGGTGGGCGGGTTCCTGGAAACGTTTCTGGACATGCGGAATATCCCGCCCGAGGATTTTTACAAGTACTGCGACCTGATGCAGCAGCAAACCGAGCGCATGCGGCGACTGGTAGAAGATCTGCTGGCTCTGTCGCGTCTGGAAAGCCCGCAGAACCGGCTGGTGGAAAAACGTGTCGATATGACCGATCTGATCCAGACGCTGTACCAGGATGCGATGAGCCTGAGCGCCGGCCGTCATCCCATCTCTCTGTTCAGCGACAGCGAAGACGACCTGCTCGGTAATGCGGACGAACTGGTAAGCGCCCTGGGCAACCTGGTCAGCAATGCGGTCCGCTATACGCCCGCCGGCAAGGCGATCACCCTGAGCTGGGGCTGGCGCGGCGACGAACTCTGCTTTAGCGTGCAGGACAAAGGCGAAGGGATCGAAGCGCAGCACATCGCGCGGCTGACCGAGCGATTCTATCGCGTCGATCGCGGCCGTTCGCGCGAAACCGGCGGTACCGGCCTGGGTCTTGCTATCGCCAAGCATGTGCTGACCCGGCATCACGGTCGACTGGTGATAGAAAGCAAAGTGGGGCAGGGCAGCTGTTTCAGCGCGTGTTTTCCGGCATCCAGAGTGGTCAAGAACCAGGTGACCGATATTGCCGAAGAAAGGCGATAATCGAGCCGATAACGACCCCGGCCGGATTTCGACCGCAAAATTGAGCTCGATCAGCGCTTAAGGTCGCGATAAAAATTTTCGTGCGTTCCGACCAATAGCAGGAGACGAGTTATCGGGTCGTATTCGTAAGCCAGGAGAAACAGCTGATTTATGCAATCGAACTTGTAAATATAAACGCCCGAGAGATCGCCTTTTTTCGCTTCCCCTAGCGTCGGATTACGGATTATGTCTGCAATCGCGCGGTCAACGGTCAGTTTTTGGTTATTTTTCAGCTTTTTGTAAGCACGCAGAAAACTATTCGTTTGCTGAACCAGAATCTCAGTCACGGAATTGACCAGCTATAAATGAAGTAAGCTGTTTACGATCTTCTGTCCGGGCGATCAGGATATCTCTGACGAATTCGACAGGCAGATCGGGATTGTCCAGTGCCGCTTTACCGATTTTCGCCCAGAACTCCAGTTGGCCGGCGATGGTTCGACATTCGCCCTGTGCAGTCGTTTTTGCTTGTTCGTAAAGTGTATCGTCAATTCTGACTGGCATGCTCATTTATAATCTCCTGGACATCTCAATTTTGCTACAATTGTAGTAATTATAGCGGAACCAGAGTACGAGAGCAATTTTGCACTGCGGCGTTTCTTTGACATTCACTCCAATCGCTGCGACAGTGCGGCTTTTAATATCCCGGCAATCAGATAATCGTCCCGGCCGGTTTTAGCCTCGCGGAGCGGTTGGCCCCAGATCGGGTTGGGGAAATGTTTGTCATGCACGAAGCGCGGGATGACATGCCAGTGCAAGTGGGGCACGACATTGCCCAGGCTGGCGAGGTTGATTTTGTCCGGCTTGAGGGCGTCGCGCAAGGCAGCTTCGACACTGAAGACGATCTGCATCAAGCGGCTTTGCTGCGCGGTGTCCAGATCGCTCATTTCCTTGACGTGATCATGCCAGACGACGCGGCACAGGCCGGGATAGTCGAACTCGCCGGCGAGGATGACGCGGCAGAACTCGTCTTGCCAGAGCACGTTCTCGC
>DASSZW010000098.1:0-11054 GCA_035713285.1 Burkholderiales bacterium | reverse complement strand
ATCTCTGCCGGATAATCGAAGAACGGGGTGATACGCGCCCAATTACTGCGCCATGATTTGACGATAGACGGATAATCCTTCCCCCATTTGTCTTCGAATTCATCGAGTTGCTGCGCCGCCTCTTCTGCCGTGGCCGAACTGCTTGAGCAAGCCGTGTTCGCCGATCAAGTCTTCTGGATTCTTGTAACCCGACAGCAGGCTGTCGATTAAGTCTGGGGGTAATGCTTTTTGTGCGGTCATCACAACTCCTCTCAAAGTACTGACAGTTTCCTGCCAAATGACCGTTTACACAAAATTTCTTACACCCTCCAGCCACCACGATAAAGTCCATTGCTATCCTGTGGTTACAGTGGACAATCGATACCATCACCAGTACTAAATCCGCGTTCAGGTTTGTTTCTGACGCTCTCGTCATTTTTGACCCCGTCCGACTGCAGTCCCATGCGCTCCACGACGTTCAGCCAAAGTTTTTGTCATGAGGCAATTCCGGTCGAATAGTAGCCATGTACGCCATCTAAAATCCCTTCCGTCTTCGCTATATAAATTGCGTTATCTGATTCGGTTTCGCTAATGAACGAGCATTGTCATGAAAATAAACAATAATTAAACGTTAACGTAAATATATTTAACTTTCATTAAACAAATCGCATCTCCATAATACGGGTACTTATGCATTTCGTGCGCGCCGCTGGACTATGAGCGCACTTCAACATGTCCTGTACGGAGATTGCCATGTCATTAACCCCGAAATTCATGCTTCTTGCGCTCAGCACTGCGGCACCCTTGTTACTTTGGGCGATGGGACTTTTCGGGAACATGTTAGCCGGCAACCACGCCCAGCGTATCGCCCGGCTGAGTAGCGGAGCCAGTAGTTTGGCTTTTCTATGCTCTGCTCTTGCTGCCATTTTGTACGCCATCAGCGGTAAAACTTTAACAGTTACTCCCTATTCCCTGATATTGCCCGGGAACATGGGGGCATTGGCCCTGAGCATCTACATCAATACCGTGACGGTAATAATGCTCTGCCTGGTTTCTTTCGTTGGCTTCGTCGTGGCGCGTTACGCGCGCAATTATCTGCAGGGCGAGAGGCATCAGGGACGATTTTACACCTGGCTCAATTTAACGCTCGCTTCTATCCTGACCTTGATCGTATCAGGCAATATGCTGATATTCGTGCTGGCATGGATGACCACCAGCCTGTGCCTGCACCATCTCCTGATGTTCTATCCGGAACGCGAAGGGGCCGTACTGGCCGCGCGCAAAAAAATCATAGCCAGCCGCCTCGGGGAACTCTGTCTGCTGATAGCGGTGTTGCTTATCGGTTCTACGCTGCACACGATGGAGTTCAACGAGCTTTTTCCTGCCATGGCAGCATGGACGGGACCGTTACCCTCTGCGCTCAAATGGGCCAGCATACTGATCGTACTGGCCGCGTCGCTTAAATCCGCCCAATTTCCTCTTCACGGCTGGTTGATGCAGGTAATGGAAGCTCCAACGCCGGTATCGGCTTTATTACATGCCGGCATTGTCAATGGCGGGGCTTTCCTGATCATCCGCATGAGCCCGATTATGTCGCAGGCGGCAACCGCTTCCGATATCCTGGCGATTATCGGGCTGAGCACGATTGCAGTCGCCGCGCTGATCATGCAGACTCAAACCAGCCTGAAGGTGTTCTTGGCCTGGACCACTACCGCTCAGATGGGTTTCATGCTGCTGGAATGCGGGTTGGGGCTTTACAGTCTGGCAATGCTGCATCTGGTCACGCATTCTTTATACAAGGCGCATGCCTTTTTGTCATCGGGCAGCGCCGTCGATAATTTCCGCGCACCTTCCGTGAAACGGGCGCACGCGACGCCCACTTTATGGCATTGGGTCATCGTCGTCGCTTTCGCCACAGTGATGACAGCCGGGATCGGATCTGCGTTCGGCATAACCGTAACGAAGCAGCCCGCCCTTCTGGGGTCGGGAATAATCGTGGTTGTGGCGATGACCCAGTACCTGCTCCAGTCTTTCATGACCGGTATGGGTCCGGCATTCATCCTGCGCGCAGCCGCTCTCAGTGCGGTGGTGTGCACCGCTTATTTCAGTTTGCATGCGGCATTTCATTTAATGCTGCAAACAAGCTTGCCGCCAGTGCGTATTACGCACGATCCGGTGCAGTTCGTACTGATCGGAATGATATTGCTGGTGTTTTTTGCCATCATTCTGATTCAGCAAAATCTGCCGAACCTGGTCAGATATCCTGTCGCCCGCAGGGCCTATGTCCATCTTTACAATGGCTTCTATGTCGACATCCCGTTTTCAAGGTTTGTGCAATGGTTGTTTCCGGTACATGTACCACAGAAAGAAGTCAGATCATGACTCGCCCGGCCACCATTTTTTCGAAACCGCTCGCCAAGATTATGAATGCCGGCGCTAACGGAGAGGTATCGGTACAGGATACGGCTTCGCTGGAAGAAAAAGTGCAATGGGTATGCCAGCGTATCGCTCCGGTCTGGCCGCTGGACGCCTTCGTTGCGGTCAGTCCTTATTTTGGCCTGCGCGATCAGGATTTCGAAAAGGCGAACGATACCCTGAGTCGTGTAGCCCGGTCTTCTCTGGTCATGCCGCGCAGCTATTACCGCGAACAGCTTTTGTCGGGCCGTATCGAGCGCGCGGATCTTGAGCAGGCGCTCAAACAGCACGGCCTCGGCCTGAGCGCGGCCGAGGCGGAAAAAATTCTTTCCGGCGATGTTCCCGCGCCGGGACCGGCTCCGGTTCCGCTGGTTTCGGACGTCCTGGAAAATATTGACGGCGTGGCATGGACTCAGTTCGTTATCGAACAGATCAGTCAGTTTGCTGCCGCCTATTTCGACCGGGGGCAAGCGATCTGGCCGATGCCCTGGCAGAAAGAATCCCTTTACGATACCTGGCGCGATTTTGCTGAAATCGACCTGAGTCCGCGCATGATGGGCTTGCGCGGAGTACGTTCCGCGATAAAGGGATTGCCTGACCAGCCGGTAGACACTATTGCACTCGCGTTGCAGAAACTCGAAATACCTTCGGATCTGGTAGAAGATTACCTGCTTGCGACGTTGATGAATATCGGCGGCTGGGCATCCTGGACGCGATATCTGCGCTGGGAGCAGGAATTAGTCGGGGGTGAGGACGATTCCATCGTTGACTTGCTGGCAATCCGTCTTGCCTGGGAGATGCTGCTGATGAATGCAAAGCAGGCTCCCGCTCTACGCAAGGCGTGGAAAGAATCCATGCAACACATTGCGGTACGCCGTGCACAGGGTACTTTCCAACTGGAATTCGCTCTGCAAACCGCCTTCGAACTTGGCTATCAGAAAAAAATCATCGCCCAACTGGCCCATCCTGCGCAGCAGTCACGACCTGATACGTCTGTTCCCGTCCGGCCGCCCGTTCAGGCAGCATTCTGTATCGACGTGCGGTCGGAAACTTTCCGCAGAGCCTTTGAAACCGTCTCTCCCGCGGTTCAAACCATGGGTTTTGCCGGATTCTTTGGCGCAGCCATGGAGTTTGTGCCTCTGGGCGCGTCCAAACCGCGAAATCATTTACCCGTCCTGCTGACGCCCAGCTGGCAGGGCCATCAACATATCCATGGCGCCAGCGCTCAGGAAATGGGCAACGCCATCCGTTACCGCCAGCGCAATCTGCACAACGACAAAAACTGGAAAGCATTCAAGAATTCCCCTTCTTCATGTTTTTCATTCGTGGAATCGACCGGCTTGCTATACGGCCCGAAATTACTGGCCGACAGTTTCGGCTGGAGCCGTCCCGTGCCCCATCCGGCGACCAAGGGTTTGCCCTCCAAATTTATCAAACGCCTGGTACCCAGCCTGGAAGCGGTTTCGCATGGACAGGAAATCAGCCATACCCGCCAGAAAACCGATGTTCCGGTCGTTGGCATCCCGAGCGATAAGCGCGGAGCGCAGGCGGAATCGATTTTAAAATCGATGTCTCTGACGAGCAATTTCGCGCGCTTGATCCTGCTGGTCGGACACGGCAGCAGCACGGTCAACAATCCGCATGCTTCGGGACTCGATTGCGGAGCCTGCGCCGGGCAGACCGGCGAGAGCAGCGCCCGCGTCATCGCCACAATGCTCAATGAACCCGCGGTTCGCGAGAAACTTTCGCGCCGGGGCATAAAAATACCGGTCGATACCCGGTTTGTCGGCGCCTTGCATGATACGACGGTCGACGAAGTGACCTTATTCGATATCGACGGCCTGGAATCGACCCATGCCAAGGATCTGCAGCAACTGCGTCAATGGCTGGCGCAGGCGGGACAATTGACGCGCATGGAACGGTCTGCTTTGCTCGGCATTCCCGATTCGTCTCCGGAAGTGGTAGACGCCCGGATCCAGCAGCGCAGTCGTGACTGGTCGCAGGTTTTCCCCGAATGGGGACTTGCCGGCAATGCCGCTTTTATCGCCGCGCCGCGTTCGCGCAGTCAGGGGATCAATCTTTCCGGAAGAGCCTTTTTGCATGACTACGAATGGCGCGAGGACGAAGGTTTCAGCGTTCTGGAACTCATCATGACCGCGCCCATGATAGTCGCCAACTGGATCAACATGCAGTATTACGGCTCGGTGGTCGATAACAAAAGGTTCGGCAGCGGCAATAAAGTACTGCACAATATCGTCGGCGGCTCGATCGGGGTACTGGAAGGAAACGGCGGCGATCTTCGCGTCGGACTTCCGTTGCAGTCGCTCAATAATGGCGAACGATGGATACACGAACCCATGAGATTGAATGTATTCCTCCAGGCGCCGAAATCAGAGATCGATCGTGTCGTCGCCAAACATCAACTGGTGCGCGAGCTCGTCGAAAACCGGTGGTTGTATCTTTTTCAAATCGACGACGAAGACGGCAATATCTACCAACGCAACAAAAACAGGCAATGGCAACGAGTGTCCTGAGGTCGCCGCCGATTGACGGAACCGGGCTGTACCCGACTCCGAGCCGCTGATGAATATCGGTAAATCCGTCTACAAGGGCTCTACCGCCGTCTTACTCACCCGGCACGGCAAGGAGCACGTCATTACTCCAGTACTGGCAGCGGCCCTCGGTTGCCGGGTAATACCGGTAACCGGTTTCGATACCGATCTGCTGGGCACATTCACCCGCGACATTCCGCGTCCGGGCACACAACTTGACGCTGCGAGGGAAAAAGCGCGCATCGGAATGATTTTGGCGAATTTGCCGCTGGGTCTCGCCAGTGAAGGCAGGTTCGGGCCGGACCCCTATACCGGGATGCTGCCCTGGAATGTAGAAATGGTAGTCTGGATCGACAGTACGCTGGATATCGAAGTAGTCGGCATCGCCTCCGGCACGGCCAATTTCGCCCATTTGCTCACCGCAAACCGGGAACAGGCCGACGCATTCGCCCGCGCGTCTGGTTTTCCCCGCCACGGACTGGCAGTGCGTCCGCAGAACGAAGACGACTCTCGCATCCGCAAAGGCATCACCGACTGGGAGACGCTGCACGATGCATTTCAATGGGCCTGCAATGAAGCCGACAACGGCTACGCCTTTCTGGAAACCGACATGCGCGCCCATATGAACCCCACGCGCATGGAAATAATCGCTCAGGCCGCACGCCATCTCGCACTCAAACTTAACTCGTTATGCCCGGCCTGCAATACCCCCGGCTTTCAGGTAGTGGAACATATTCCCGGACTGCCCTGCGAAGTTTGCGACATGCCGACCGCGGAAACCATGGCGGAGACGTCCCGCTGTGCCAGATGCGGCCATCAGGCGACCATGAAGCGGCCGGAAAAGACTGCACCGGCAAGCCGCTGCAATTTCTGCAATCCGTAAAGGCACCACCCCTGGGTTCTTAAACTGCATGCTGCCGGTTGCGGCACTGTTCGCGACTTATTGTCGATACGGCCGTTCGTCCAGCACAGGGATGCAATTTCTTGCATCATTTTTCGGCAGGCAGATAGCAGGCAGAGTTCGCGACCGCATGAGACTGCTGGAGATCGAGCAAATTTGACGCAGTGAACAGGTATTCCATAAACGCCTTGCTGGCCGGGGCAAGCTGCTTGCCTACCGGATAAACCATATACCATTTCCGTTCCAGCGGCAAACCGCGTATGTCCAGTATCGCCAGCTCCCCGCTGGCCAGTTCGGCGCGCAGCGTACTCGCGGACAGCACGGCCACGCCCAGGCCTCCGGCGACGACCTGCTTGACGGCTTCGTTGCTTCCCAGCTCCATGCGCGCCTTGAGAACGACTCCGTGCTGTTCGAAAAATTTCTCGAAAGCCAGCCGTGTACCGGAACCCGCTTCGCGAAGAATGAAGGGAACGTCACGCAACCGGGACGGTGCGATATCCTTTTCCTTCGCTAGCGGGTGATTCGGGCTGGCCACCACGACCAGAAGATTATCGGCGAACGGCTCCGAAACGACATTCAGATGTTCGGGCGGCTGTCCCAGAATATAGAGATCGTCCTGGTTGCGAGCTAAACGCTCGAGCAGGGATTCCCTGTTGCCCATGAACAGGATAGTGTCGATGCCGGGATGCTTCGTACAGAAATCTCCTAACAGCCGGGGAATGAAATATTTGACCGTGGCAAGCGTAGCGAGTTTGAGAGTACCCTTTTCCAGTCCCTGAAGGGCGGCCAATTCCTGGGTGAGCTGGTCGAGCCGGTTGAGCACATCCTGACAGGTTGCCCAGGAGAGCTCGCCCGCAGCGGTAAGGGAAATTTTCTTGCCGATCTGCTCGAACAGCGGTAGACCGATAATCTCGGCGAGCTGCTTGACTTGTATGGACAAAGCCGGCGGGGTCAAATACAGCTCTTCTGCAGCCCGAGCAAAGCTCATATGCCGGGCTACAGCGTCGAAGATTTTAAGTTGGTGCAATGTCGCATGCAGAATAGCCATATAAAATAATTAAATCATAGCAAAACATCTCTGTAAATATATTTAATTTCTGTTAAGGAATTATGCATACCTTGCTTAGCGCCTGACCTTCCGTTTTCAGTCCTCCGCCCCGTCACGAACCCTGGTGCATAGACCCTTGTTACATGGATCTGCCGGTCACGATCGTCATCTTTCCCGTCACGCCATCCGGCTCCCTGGAACCGCCATCGCTAGCCGTGGAAGGGTCTCGCAACCTGCATTGCAGCAGCACTTCGGCCGCACGGCCGCCGCCTCCCCATACCCGGATACAGCGCTCCACTTCGAGCCGAACCGCATCACGCACTCCTTCCATCGTTGCAGCATAACCCTGCACGCCAGCGAGCGCATTTTCACGGATCCGGCGCGCTGCGACATCAAGCAGCACCGAGCTGTAATTGATTTTCGCCGCGCCGAAACCGATCATACGGCGGAACTGGTCGTCGGTGAAACCCGCGCTGCCGTGAATGCCGAGCGGAATACCCACCGCCTGGTTGATTTTCGAGAGCCGTGTAAAATCATATTTATTCCCGCCGACGCTATTGCTGATACGGCTAACCGACACCGCCAGGCAATTCACGCCGGTATGCTCCACGTAATATCTGGCTTCCAGCGAAGACGTGGCGCCGCTGACCGCGGGTTCTGCGGCCTCGCCGGCTGCCCCATTCTCAAGCTGGCCCACCTGCCCCACTACGAGCACGCTGCGGTTCGCCGCCAAAGCGACGACCTTTTGAGTCAATTTCACATTATCCGGCAGCGGGTGCGAAGACGCGTTGAAAACGACCCCGTCGCAACCCATGTCGATCGCCGCAGCGGCGGCCTGGAAATTATCGTCCACTTCGACCTGGAACGCCACAGGAATAGTGGCGCGCTGTCCCATTTCTATCACGCCGCGCGCGAGCGATTCAATGCTGTCGGTTCCGGGATAAGATTTGGATACGCTGAGAATAATCGGAGCGCGCATGGTCTCCGCGGCGCTTACCACGCCTTCCAGGATATCCCAGCGCACCACACCGAATGCGCCCACTGCATATCCATGATGATAGGCGTGTTGCAGCATATCTGACATGTTTACCAAGGGCATGTTAATTCCTCCTTAAATTTCATGAACCTGGCTAAAACAGTAAATTTTCCAACCCGAAAAATTCAGTGGGCGAATAGTTATCATCGCGTCAGACCCATATAAAGCAACGGCAGTTTTTCAGGCAGTCTTTGTATATGATCGACCACCATATAGTTTCTGGCGCCGAAAATACGCGAGACATACTGGTCCGCTCTGGGATCCAGGCTCAGGCAATAAGTTGAAATACCGTTGCGCGTCAACTCTTCCACGGCTTTCTTGGCGTCGAACCGTAAATATTGCGGATCGCGTACGTCATTGTCGGCAGGTTCGCCGTCGGTAACGACCAGCAGCAGTTTCTTGTTGCTGGGCTGGCGTTTGAGAAGCGAGCCGGCATGACGCATGGCCGCGCCCATGCGCGTAGACAATTGTCCGGTCATGCCGGCAAGACGGGATTTGACCTTGTCGTTATAATTCATGTTGAAATCCTTATAACGAAAATATTCCACATCGTGGCGACCGTTGGAATCGAAGCCATGGATAGCGAATGGATCGCCGATTTTGTCGAGCGCATCGGCCAGAAGTACGACAGCCTCCCGCGCCAGTTGCAATACCGTGCTCTCCGAACCCAGCACCGTATCATTGGTCGATTCGGACAAATCAATCAGCAGAAGCACCGAAAGGTCGCGCACCTTCCGTATATTCCGCATCATGATGCGCGGGTCGGGCTGCTCGCCCATGCGAATTTCGATCAGGGCGCGCACCGCGGCATTCAGATCGATCTCGTCTCCATCTTCCTGCTTGCGCAGGCGCTGTACGCCTTGTGGCTGCATGGCTTCAATCATGCGCTTGAGCCGGCCTATGATCGGTTTGTGCTTGACCAGAATGTCTGAAATTATTTCCGCGTCGCCGGGTTTGGCGCGTTTTTCCAGCACTGTGCACCAGTCCGGCCGGTCAAGCTGCATTTGATAATCCCACTCGGGATAATGGTACGGTTCGGGCGGCGGTTCGCGACCTTCCTGCTGATTCAGGCTAGTAGATTCCTCATCCCGGAAAAACTCGGTGGCCAATACCCAGATTTCGTTCGCATCGTCGCCAGCTCCGGGTACGTCTATCGTGTTGATCATTTCCATCACGCTGACGTATTTGCGGATCTGCTGGCGCGAGGCGCCAATGATTTCCTGTCCTGTTTCGCGGACGGTCTCGAATTCCCACATATAACGATTGTCGTCGCGGTAAGGAATATCGACGACATCCTTGGTCTGACTGTAACTTACGCCCGATGCCAGCATTTCGTCCGCCAGTCGAACGCCGGTATCGCGCACCCATTGCGTCACATCAGGCTCTCCCTGCCGCTCTGCGTATAAGCGAAGGCCGAGCTGAACCCACGGATGGTCGTCGCGATAATTTTCGTCCAGCAAAGCGCGTGCGAGACGCGCCATCAGTACCGGTGCCGTGTCGCCTGATTGCGGCGTAACCGTATGCAGCGACAGCCATATCTGCTTGAGGCCCGGAAACTGCGCCTGCGCCAGCCCTTCTATGCGCGCGTCCTCGATCAGCCCTACCAGCGTCATTTGTAATGCACTGAGTCCGGCGCTGTCGAATTGAGCCGTCGTATATACCTGATGGCAGGCCGCGTGAGCGGCGCTGGCGCGATACAGTTCAATGCCGGGAATGCGGATCTCTTCGCCTGCAGGCGTAGCGAGTACAAAATCATCGTATGCGTCGGGCAGATGGATGATGTAGCCTTCGATCGACGGGCGGTACCCTTCGCGCCGCTCGAAGTCTCCGCTGGTAGGCCGCATGAAAAAATCACGCCCCCACAAAGCCCGCAAATACATTCCTATCCGCCGCTGCACGTCGATAAAAAGCGTGCCCTTGCGTTCTCTTTGCAGGACGCCGAGGGATTCAGGACTTTCCAGACTGAAGTACTTGAGCTGGTCATCGAAACTGCTTTTGTGCGCCTGCGCGCCCCACATCGCCCACCGCCGCAAACCGCCCAAAGTGAGCTGGCCCAGCAGGGTGCCGAGATGATCCAGCATCGGACGCACACCCCGCGGCGCTTGCGCCAGCAGCGTGTCGAGCAGATGCAGGTACCCCCGAAACAATTCCGGATCGCCCAGCCGCGCGGCCGCTACCGGAGCGCTGGAAAAAATCAGGGCTATGACCGTAGCGCTGGTTTTGGAGTACATCTTGATGGCGGCGGCAATCAGATCGCTCACCGCGTCTTCGCCCAGCTCCCGCGCTACCGCCGGCGCGCTCTGGAGAAACGACACCACCAAATCGGTGCCGCGTCCCAGCGATTTTAATCCGGTTGCGCCCTGCAGATAATAATTCTCCAGTCCGCGAGGGCTGAATACACGCGCCGCTTCACCCCAGGAAGCACGCAGCACTTCGCCGGCATGCTCTCCCAATTCGTCCAATATATCCTGGTATTTTTCAAGTTCGACCGTCATCTGTCTACTCCGAAGCTGGTGTTGTGGCCTGATATCCGCTCGCAATCCTCCGGTAGATTGCGACGCGCGGCCCGGTGCAAGCTACGTCAGCGGTTAACTCACATTACACGACAGGTTTTAAAAAAACGTGCTTACCGCAGCGTCCAGCGCGTCGCGCATATCGGGATCGTCGGTGATCGGACGTACCAGCGTCATGCGACAAGCCGCCATAGGATCGACGCCACTTGAAATCAGGCTGCCGGCGTAAATAAGCATGCGGGTGGAAATACCTTCATCGAGACCGTGACCCTTGAGGTTACGCGCGCGTTCGGCAATCGACACCAGTTTGCCGGAAACTTCCGCGCTCACTCCGGTTTCATGCGAAACGATTTCGGTTTCGACATCATGAGCGGGGTAATTGAAATCCAGTGCGCCAAAACGCTGTTTGGTGGATTGCTTCAAATCTTTCATCAACGACTGGTAACCCGGGTTATAGGAAATGACCAATTGGAAATCAGGATGCGCAGTAATCAGTTCGCCTTTTTTTTCCAGCGGCAGTACGCGGCGGTTATCCGTCAGCGGATGGATCACCACGGTAGTATCCTGCCGGGCTTCAACCACTTCGTCGAGATAGCAGATTGCGCCATAG
>DASSZW010000097.1:0-32737 GCA_035713285.1 Burkholderiales bacterium | reverse complement strand
ATCGAACGGATAGGCCTATACGAAAAATTGATGCGCCTGGACAGGCCGATAGGTATTTTATTGTTGTTATGGCCGACATTATGGGGGCTGTGGATGGCTGGCGATGGCCGTCCTTCATGGCTCGTTTTATGGATATTTGTGCTTGGTACGGTACTGATGCGTTCCGCCGGCTGCGTAATCAACGATTACGCCGACAAGGATTTCGACGCGCACGTCGCCCGAACCCGGAACCGGCCTATGGCTCAAGGCCGCGTTTCCACTAAAGAAGCGCTGAGCCTGGCGGCTATTCTCGTTATTCTGGCTTTTCTATTGATTCTCCCGCTCAACAGTCTGGTCAGATGGCTGTCGATTCCTGCTTTGTTCCTTGCGGCCAGCTATCCTTATACCAAACGTTTTTTTGCGTTGCCGCAAGCATATCTAGGCATCGCATTCGGTTTCGGGATTCCCATGGCGTACGCCGCCGAACTCGGACGCGTAACCGGCCAGGCCTGGCTATTATTTTTAGCAAACATTTTCTGGGTAATAGCTTATGATACGGAATATGCCATGGTGGACCGAGTTGACGATCTCAAGATCGGGATTAAAACATCCGCGATTACGTTCGGCCGTTACGATGTGCTTGCGGTGATGTCGTGTTACGGCATCGCTTTGGCGCTGCTTGCGTTGGCCGGATGGCGGGCGCATTATGCAATATCGTTTTATATCGCTTTATTCTGCGCTGCAGGAATAGCATTTTATCACTACACGCTCATACGGGAACGCGATCCAGCCAAATGTTTCCGGGCATTTTTACATAACAATTGGTTCGGTGCAGTAATTTTTGCCGGTGTGGTATCGAATAATTTTTTAAGGTGATCACGTGATACTTTCACGAACTAGTCAATATGCCGTACAGGCAATGATATACATGGCGACTCAACCGCCGGAAACGCCCGTGCTAAATAAAGATATTGCGGAACGTCTGAATGTGCCTGCGCCCTATCTGGCCAAGATATTGCAAAGTCTGAGCAAGGGCGGCCTGCTTTCGTCTTTTCGTGGACGGCTGGGCGGATTTTGTCTGCGGCAGGACGCGGCATCGGTTTCGCTGATGCAGTTGCTGCAGTTAACAGAAGGCCCCGATTTTACTCAGAGCTGTCTGTTGGGATTAAAACGCTGCAGCGACGAAACTGCCTGCCCGGTTCATGTGCGCTGGCTGCCTATCAAGGAAAAAGTGATCGCCATGCTGAATGAAATGAGCCTGGCCGATCTCGCGATAGCCGTACAAAGCGGCCGTTATCGGCTGGCGGACATGCCGCTGGGAATGATGTCCCAAGCTTGATTTCAGGGCGAGGAAAAAACGTCTCGGATAACGTTCGGGGCCTGAAAACGGATTGAATTCACGGCGCTGGGCAGCGATCGCATGCACTAACAAGCGGTTCCGGAAGCGGCGTATCAAAAAAATGAAGATGCTTGAAATAAGAAGAATAAAGGGATATTATTATCTTAAAATGGCGGGCGTTGGCTTTTTAATAAAGTTAATACATAATTACTGGTTATTGGGCTTGCATGGAGCCTATCGCCGCGAGTAAAATGCCCGCAGAATATATCTTTTTTGGACTTTAGCGGCGTAGGAGGCTCACAAAATGGCTACGGAAGTTATCGGTAGTACTGAGCAATACAATTTTGAAATAGTGAAGAAGTTCTCGATCATGGCCGTAGTATGGGGTTTGATCGGGATGAGTATCGGTCTGTACATTGCTTCGGAGCTGGCATGGCCGTTTCTGAATATGGACATTCCATATATCACTTTCGGCCGATTCAGGCCGGCGCATACCAGCAGTGTGATTTTCGGCTTCGGCGGCAGCGCATTATTTGCTACTTCTTATTATATAGTGCAGCGAACCTGCCAGGCGCGCCTGTTCGGCGATGGTCTGGCGAGCTTTACTTTCTGGGGCTGGCAGGCGGCGATTTTCCTTGCCGACATCAGCTACATGCTCGGTTACACGCAGAGTCGCGAATACGCCGAAATGGAATGGCCCATCGATATCCTTATAGAGGTTGTATGGCTCTCTTATCTTGCCGTTTATGTCGGCACGATCATGAAGCGCAAGCAGCCGCACATTTATGTCGCAAACTGGTTCTTTCTGGCGTTCATCCTGGCTACCGCGCTATTGCATACCTTTAACAATCTGGCCGTGCCTATCAGCATGTTCTCGATGAAATCCTACAGCCTGTTTGCAGGGACGCAGGATGCGATGACGCAATGGTGGTACGGTCATAACGCAGTGGGATTCTTCCTGACGGCTGCATTTCTGGGGATGATGTACTATTTTGTACCCAAGCAGGCTGGCCGTCCGATTTTCTCATACCGTCTGTCCATCATTCACTTCTGGGCTCTGGTATTCCTCTACATGTGGGTCGGAGCGCATCATCTGCACTGGACCGCGTTGCCGGACTGGACTTCAACTCTTGCCGCTACATTCTCCATCATGCTGCTGCTGCCATCGTGGGGCGGTATGATCAACGGTATCATGACGCTGTCCGGCGCCTGGGATAAATTGCGCACCGATCCGGTCATGCGTTTTCTGATCGTGGCTCTGTCGTTCTACGGCATGGCTACTTTCGAAGGCCCGTTGATGGCGCTGAAAGACGTGAACGCCTTGTCGCATTACACCGACTGGACAGTGGGACACGTACATTCCGGTGCGCTGGGCTGGGTGGCAATGATCAGTTTCGGCTCGCTCTACCATATGATTCCGCGCTTGTGGAACACTAAAATGTGGAGTGAAAAAATGATCGGCACCCATTTCTGGCTTGCTACGATCGGGGTATTGCTCTATATCACGGCCATGTGGATTTCCGGTATTACTGCCGGCTTGATGTGGCGCGCCTTCGACCAATACGGCAATTTGCAATATTCCTTCGTCGACTCGGTCGCAGCTATACATCCTCTGTATGTCATGCGTGCGGTAGGCGGGGCATTCTTCTTGACGGGCATGGTGATGATGGCGATAAATGTATTTATGACTATTCGTCAAGGCGATCGTGAAGCTGCACGTTTACGTGCGACTTCGCCGACTAAAATGACTGCGGCTAGCGCGTAATTGTGGGGCATAAGAATGTTTAATTTCAAACACGAATGGATAGAAACCAATATCGGACTCTTGTTGGTTCTGACAATGCTGGCAATCAGCGTAGGCGGAATGGTAGAGATCGCCCCCCTGTTTTTTATAAAAGGGACAATCGAAAAAGTGGATGGTGTTCGACCTTATACGCCGCTGGAACTGAGAGGCCGGGATATTTATCAGCGCGAGGGATGCTATTTATGTCATTCGCAAATGATACGTCCATTCCGGGATGAGGCCTTGCGGTACGGGCATTATTCCCTGGCGGCCGAATCCCAATACGATCATCCGTTTCAATGGGGATCGAAACGGACGGGGCCGGATCTGGCGCGGGTCGGTAAGAAATATTCAAACGAATGGCATGTCGAACATCTCGTCAGCCCTCGTTCAGTGGTGCCGCAATCGGTCATGCCTAACTTCCCTTGGCTGTTGACCACGCCACTTAATACTTCCGATATCACCGAGCGGATGATGGCGTTGCGTAAAGTCGGCGTGCCGTATTCCCTGAACAAGAAAGAATACGATGCCAATGTGAAAAAATTCGGCGTGGAAACGGCAAAAATGCTTAATATTGCCGATGCGCGCCAGAATCTGATCAAACAGGCTCAAGAAGAAAACTATGACGGTGACCGCAGCAATATTTCGGAAATGGATGCTCTCGTAGCTTACTTGCAGGTATTGGGTACTATGGTCGACTTCCGTAAATACGATGACGATGCGTTTGTTAAATATCGCTAATTAGGTTACGAGTGATGGGATGGCTTAATTGGTTCGTAACGTTTGAACATGCAAAACCGCTGGCACTGCTGATTCTGTTTGTGACATTTGTGCTGATACTGGTTTACGTGTTTGGTAACAAACGGCGCGGATCACGTCTGGAAAGTTATAAAGACATGCCATTTCTTGATGAAGAATCCGATACCAAGGAAGATAGAATAAAATGAGTCAAGACAAGAAATCAGGGCAGGCGCCTCAAACGACAGGTCACGTCTGGGATGGGGATTTGCAGGAATATAACAATCCTGTACCCGACTGGTGGTTGATTGCTTTTTATATCAGCGTGGCAGCAGCGGTCGGCTACTGGCTGTTATATCCGGCATGGCCGATAGGCGGCAGTTATACCAAGGGATTTGACACCATTACTTACGTTAATGATAAGGGAATCACGAAAACGACGCACTGGAATACCCGTGCGCTGTTTATGAAGACGACCAATGAAGCAGTAGCTGCTCAAAAACCGTATTACACAAAAATCGCCAATACGCCCTTTGAGCAGATCGCAAAGGACCCCGACCTGAACAGTTTCGTTATTTCTGCAGGGAAGGCCTTGTTTTCCGACAACTGCGCACCATGTCACCAACAGGGCGGCGGCGGAAAGATGGGCCTGGCGCCAAACCTGACGGATGACGACTGGCTGTACGGTGGTCATTTTGCTCAAATTCAGCAAACGATAACGAATGGCCGGCATGGATACATGCCCCCGTTTAAAACGGTTCTGAACGATACGCAGATGACGGAACTGGCGGACTACATCCTGAGCTTTTCCAAGGTGCCTGTAAACCCTGCCAGCGCGCAGGCAGGAAATGCATTATTTCACTCTGAAACGGCAGCCTGCTATTATTGCCATGGCGCGGATGCCAAGGGCAGAACTGTAATCGGATCCAAGAATCTAACCGATAACATCTGGCTGTGGGCCAACGTTCCGGCCGCTCATACCGTTGCCGACAAGGAGAATGTAATTAAAAACGTTATTACGCATGGTTTGGACAAGGGTGTAATGCCGGCCTGGAAAGATCGCCTGTCACCCGACCAGATCAAACTGTTGGCCGTATATGAGCATGACTTGGGCGGTGGTCAGTAAGCATAGTGCAAGTTTAGTAGAATATACTTTCCGACTATGCTCTAAGCCCCCGCTATGTGCGGGGGTTTTGTTTTATGGAGACGAAATTTGGATTCTAATTCGGTTCAGCCTATCCAGTTTTATGAAAAAAGGGAAATAATAGTACCCAGGTCGGTAAAAGGGAAGTTTCGAAATTTCAAAACCTCGATTCTTTTATTGGCCTACGCAGTCTATTTCGGCTTGCCCTGGCTTCCCTGGACGCGGAACGGACAGATTTCGCAAGCGATAATGTTCGATCTGATCGATCGGAGATTCGATATTTTCGATGTGGTCATCTATCCGCAAAACGTATTCTGGCTGGCATTGCTGCTTTTTATCGCCGCTACGTTCCTGTTTTTTGCCACGACGCTCATCGGTCGTGCCTTTTGCGGTTATTTCTGTTTTCAGACGATTTGGACCGATCTGTTCATCTGGATAGAACGCGTCGTGCAGGGCGAACGAACCGCCCGGCTGCGGTTGCAGAAACAGCCTTGGCATCTGGAAAAAATTACAAAAATCGGGCTGACGCATGCGCTATGGCTGGCGTTTTCTTTCTGGACCGGCATGACCTTCGTATTGTATTTCGGTTATGCGCCTGACCTGCTCCACCGTTTTTTTCTCGGTAACGCTGCTTCTGCTGCGTATATAACAGTCCTGGGGCTGACTGTTTCCACGTATGTGGCGGCAGGATTCATGCGGGAACAGATTTGCGCGTATGTGTGCCCTTACGGTCGTTTCCAGAGCGTCATGTACGATGCGAGTACGCTTGCCGTAGCATATGATGTGCGACGCGGAGAAGGGCTTACCGGCCGCACGCCGGCCCGCGGCGATTTGAAAAGTCGTGACGAGCGCCTCAAACAAGGGCACGGCGATTGCATAGATTGCGGATTGTGCGTTCAGGTTTGCCCGGCCGGTATTGATATTCGGGAAGGTTTGCAGTACCGGTGCATTTCTTGCGGTTTATGTATCGATGCCTGCAATAGCGTCATGGGCAGCGTTGGTTATCCGCAGGGATTGATACGGTACGACTCCGAGGCCAACATTGCATCAACCGTGCCGGTTAAACCTCATCTGGACTGGAAAAGACTGAAAGTGGTCGGATATCTGGTCGCTTTGATAGTCATGACCGGATTGCTGGTATATGACGTTGAGCATCGGAGCGATTTTGAAGTGGGAGTGCGTCAGGTAAGACAGCCGCTGTTTGTATACCTGTCCGACGGCAAGATACGGGACCGGTATCAAATACGCTTGCAAAACGATACCGAGCACGATGTGACTTACCGGATCAGCGCTGAGGGTTTGCCGCCCGGAGCACTTGATCTCGGCTCCATGGACCAAGTTCTGGTGCATGGAGACCGGAGTGTAATCGTTCTTGCAAATGTAGCAATGAGTGCTGCTCAGGCTGAAAAATATACAAAATTCAGTTTTGTGGTGCACCCTGTGAATAACCCTAAAGACCGAGCCGTTCAAATGGCAAGTTTTAATAGTGAAAAGGTACGGCAATGAATTTGTCAGTAAGCTTATTTGGTGGGGCAGTTTTAGTCATAATCATGCATGTCTTGCTCGGACGCATAGGCGTGCCGAACTTCTGGCGCGGCGTAATTTCAGCGGCCGCCGCCAGTTTCATGATTCTTGCCTATAGTTTGATTGTCGGTATGAGTCTGGATATCGTGTCGATACACCTGGCGGTATTCTTGTCCGCCGCAACGGTGATGACCTTAATCAGCAGTTCTGCGACCAGACAGTCCGAGCAGGAAGGTCTGCACTGGACCATTAAAATCATGGTCGCTTTTTTTCTGGTGCTTTTTCTGGTAAACGGTGCTTTTGTTTCCATGTCGACCAACGGTATTCCTCCTGCCATTGCCGCTTTCTTTCTGCCTAATGCGCAAAAAAAACCCGTATTTACCGCCTTTTCGGGTGTAACACGACACGACGAGCAGGCTGCCAGCGCGGAAAACCAGCATTTGCAAATGATTTCAAGTCTCAGGGATTTGGGTTGGGGCATAGAAATAGATGGAGTCAACGCCTTGGTGGCCGGATCACAAACAGAAAATGCCTTAACTTTGAAACTCGCCGATCGTAATCGTCAGCCGATAGGCAATGCGACGGTAAAAATCAGTTTTCTTCGCGCGGGCAATGAAATCCCTCTTGCGCAAACTCAATTGACCGATACCGGTAAAGGCAATTATACGGGCCATATTTCCATTCCCGGCAGCGGCAGCTGGATCATGCGCACTACCATCTCTGCCGGCGGCAAATTTATTGAAGTCGAGCGCAATGTTATGGTGAAGAAGGCAGCTTGACGGCTGTGTCAAATATCTTGCCTGATGCGGCGAGTTTGCAATGTTATCATTGCGGACAGCCTGTACCTGACCGCTTAGGGCTGTATGTCCAGATCGAGAATTCGGCCAGACCAATGTGCTGCCGGGGCTGCCAGGCGGTAGCGCAGGCCATTGTCGATAACGGTCTGGCCGATTACTACCGCAGCAGGACGGCCATGCCCGAGAGCGGCCAGGAAATTGTGCCTGGCGAGATCAAAAAGCTGGCCCTCTACGATCATCCTGATATACAACGCAGTTTTGTGATAGACGCTGGCGCGCATTGCAAGGAAGCGGTCCTGATCCTTGAAGGAATAACCTGTGCCGCCTGCGTCTGGCTGAATGAACGCCATTTGAAGCAGTTGCCGGGCATCCAGTCGGTGGAAGTCAATTATGCCAATCATCGTGCCCGGGTCGCCTGGGATGAAAGGCAGATCGAACTGTCCAGGATATTGCAGGAAATCCAGCTGCTAGGCTATAACGCGCATCCCTATAGCGCCTGGCAAGCGGATCAGGTCAGAAAAACCCAGCGCAAGAAGGATTTGCAGCGTATCGCCATAGCCGGCATCGCGGCAGCGCAGGTCATGATGCTGGCGGTTGCTCTCTATGCCGGCGCATGGTACGGAATCGACCTCAATACTCGCCGGTTGCTGCGATGGTTCAGTTTGCTGCTAACGTTGCCGGTCGTCAGTTTTGCTGCGTGGCCTTTTTATCGTTCGGCCTGGAGCGGACTGAAATCCGGCCGCCTGAATATGGACGTACCGGTCAGTATTGCTATACTCAGCGCGTTTGCCGGCAGTCTTTGGGCTACCTTTACAAGTGGGACGCAAGTATATTACGACACCATCAGCATGTTCACCTTGTTTTTGCTGGTGACGCGCCTGCTTGAATCGGGGGCGCGGGAAAAATCGATAGAATCCGCCGAAAATCTCTTGAAACTCCAACCCGCCATGGCGACCCGGGTTCGGGACGGACAGCAGGAATATATCGCTGTACTGGATTTGCAGCAGGGCGATCAGATACTGGTTAAAGCCGGGGAAATCATCGCCGCCGACGGTGTGATCGCCGACGGCATGTCGACGGTAGACGAATCGCTGCTGACCGGCGAATCCCGCGCGGTACCCAAGCAAACGGGCGATACGGTCATAGCCGGCAGCATGAACCAGGAAGGTCCGCTTAGGGTGCAAGTGACCGGCATAGGCGAAAATACCGTATTGGCAGGCATAGTGCGCCTGGTCGATAAGGCGCAGGCGGAAAAACCGCGTATCGCGCAGATCGCCGATCGGGTCGCCGTATGGTTTACCCTGGCGTTGCTGATTTTTGCTTTATTGACCGGTTTGATATGGTTGAAAATCGATGCCGGACGAGCTTTTGAAATCGTGCTGTCCGTGCTGGTGGTAACCTGTCCTTGCGCGTTATCGCTAGCAGTACCGGCAGCGCTGGCAGCTGCCGGCTCGAACCTGATCAGGCGGGGCATACTCGTTACTCGCGGCCATGCTTTGGAAACCTTGTCGCGCGTGACCTATGTGGTGTTCGATAAAACCGGCACACTGACGGTAGGCAAGCCCCGGATCGAAGCCATAGAACTATTGTCGAATGTAAGCGCCGTATGGTGCGCAGAGGTAGCCGCAAGTCTTGAACAGGCCTCCGAACATCCGCTGGCGCACGCATTTATGCGCTATGGAACGACAGACCGGTTGCCCTCCGTTAGCAATGCGGGAAATGTGCCGGGCCACGGCGTATCCGGTGAAATATCGGGGGTAGCGTATACGTTGGGCAACCGCAGATTTGCAAATCTTGGGCAGACCGCCGATGAGCTGCGTATACAGCGGCTCTATCCCGCCGCAACGCTGGTGTGGCTGTGCGACGCAAAACAGGCGCTAGCAGTATTTGTGCTGAGCGATCCTTTACGGGCTGACGCGAAAGAGGCGGTCGAAGCGATTCAGGCGCGCGGAGTAAAAGTCAGCATCCTTTCGGGCGACAGCGAAGCGGCGGTTGCCTATGCCGCGGCTGAACTCGGAATCGATTCGTACGGCAGCCAGCAAAAGCCTCAAGACAAGCTGAAATTTTTGCGAGCGTTACAGGCGCAGGGAGAAATGGTAGCGATGGTCGGCGACGGCATCAACGATGCGCCGGTCCTGGCGGGAGCGCAAGTTTCGTTCGCAATGGGAACAGGTACGGATGTTGCGAGTCAAACCAGCGACATAGTGTTGCTTTCGAGCAAATTGGTCGACGTCGACGCGGCTTTGGCTGCGGGAAAAAGTACGTTGCAGGTCATGCATCAGAATCTTTGGTGGGCTGCTATTTACAATTTCGTCGCCTTGCCGTTTGCCGCCATGGGCTATATATCGCCGTGGCTGGCGGCACTAGGCATGTCGCTTAGCTCATTAATTGTTGTACTCAATGCATTAAGGCTGCGTTAAATGACTATATCAACATTGCTGTTTCTATTGGGAATGACGATGGTTTTCATCGCATTCATCGTGATAGGCATACTCTGGGCCATACGCTCAGGGCAGTTCGAGGACATGGAAGGTCCGGCGCAACGCATATTAATGGACGACGACGATCCCTTGTTGCCGTCGAACCAGATCGAGGAACATAAAAAGTAAATACAAGAACAGGCGATGTCCAATTTGAATTTCCGTATCCGACACGTTGCGGACATTCCATCAGCCGGCACCAATCGAACGAATGACTCTCGCCGGGTTTCCACCGACAAGCGTATTCGGCGGAACGTTCTTGGTAACTACCGAGCCTGCCGCGACGACGGAATTTTCGCCTACTGTTACGCCTCCGATGATGGTCGCGCCAGCTGCGACCCACACGCCTTTCTCAATTACAATGGGGTTGCCGATTGTGACGGCACGTCGCTGCAAAGGTTCGATTGGATGACCCGCCGTAATGATGCTCACGTTTGGACCGATCATCACATTGTCCGCGATGTGGAGGCCGCCAAGGTCATAAAAGGTGCAATTCTGGTTTATGAAGACATTTTTCCCCACGCTGATTTCGTCCCCGCCGGCAGTATAAAAGGGGGGGATCAGTAAAAAACTCTCATCTACTTTTTTACCGGTAAGTTCGCTAAATAATATCCGAATTTCGTTCTCGTCGTTGAACGTCAAGCGGTTTAAAATAGCAGTAATCGCCATCGCACGTCTGACGTTTACCAACATGGCGGCTGATTCCGCCGTCCCGCTGTAAATTATCTTGGTTTGAACGCCATTCGGCATAGACTGTTCTCCTCGGGTTACAGATGACCGTACGTTTGTCGCACGATGGCAGAGTCGAGATCCGCAGAATGCGGCAGAAAGCATAAGTGCTGGAATCCACCAGTCCTGCAAATTCATACCGAGACACCATCCAATATCATTCAAAATTGCAGCAATGGCTGCAGTTAGGGTACAATTGACCAGATTTTTGGTTTAGAGCTAATATTCAGATTTTGGAGGATAACGGAAATGGGTAAATTTTTTTTTAGCAAATATAATTTGCCGATTACAATCATTACGGCATTGATAGTCTGGTCGTGGATCAGTTTTTTTTCGGTTATATTGTTCGCTTGAAGCAGGGACGCAGTATTCTGCTCGATGTAAGGCAAGATATGCAAGGCGTTCCGGGAGCAGGATTGCTTTAGCCCCTCAAAGGGCGACGCAGTCACGAGCGGCAGTAACCGACAGGTTCTGCCGCTCGTGCGTTTAATAGTGGCTGCCGCCTTCGGCTGCCAGAGTCAGTTTCATTTTCTGCATGGCTTTCTGTTCGATCTGTCGTACCCGTTCCGCCGATATATTATATTCGGCCGCCAGATCGTGCAAGGTTGCCGGTTTTTCTTCGTTCAGCCAGCGCGATTCGACTATATGGCGGCTTCTCGAATCCAGACTGTCGAGCGCTTCCACCAGGCCGCTGCTCGATAAACGTTCGTATTCGGCGCGGGCAAGGATTTTGGACGGTTCGGCTTCTGTATCGGTTAAATATGCCAACGGCGCGTAACTGTCTTCACCGTCATCATTAACCGGTTCCAGTGCAACATCCTGGCCATTGAAACGGGTTTCCATTTCCAGCACTTCTTCGCGTTTGACGCCGAGGCTCGTTGCCATCGCATCGGCTTCAGAGTTTGTTAGGCTGGCGGAGCCGGTTTTAAGGCTGCGCAAATTGAAAAACAGCTTTCGTTGACCCTTGGTCGTCGCAATTTTGACCATGCGCCAATTGCGCAGGATATACTCGTGCATCTCGGCCTTGATCCAGTGCATGGCGAACGAAACCAGGCGCACGCCACGTTCTGGATCGAAGCGCTTAACGGCTTTCATCAAGCCTATATTGCCTTCCTGAATCAAATCGGCCTGCGGCAGGCCATAACCGATATATTTGCGGGCAATGCTTACCACTACGCGCAGATGGCTAAGCACAAGACGTCCGGCCGCATCAAGATCGCTATGATCGCGCAAACGATAAGCAAGACTGGTTTCTTCTTCCTGCGTCAAGATCGGATAGCTATTGACGGTATGGATATAATTTTCCAGGCTGGTCGCATTATTGCTTAAAACGGGTAAGCTCATTGATAGTGACATAGTCGTAAATACCTCCTTGAGGATAATTTTAGCACTCAACATCAGAGAGTGCTAATTTTTAAAAGTTCCCCGAGGGCGGAAATTCCAGTTCGTGACACGATCCAGGAATTCCGGAAAGTAAACGGAACAGGCGGCCAGGAAACTCATCCTTACATAATAAGCTTAAAAACAATTTCGTTAAGGGGTTTTTTCGATTTGCGCCAGGGTTCTGCCTACGGAAAGATAGGCGCCGAGCCAGCCGATTGCGCCAGAGATCGCGAGCAGCAAGGCGACATCCCGAACCGACAGCATTTGCAGCCGATAGCGGCTTGCATAGAGCTGGCTTACCGCGGCCATGCGTGGCTCCAGCAGCACAAGCGCGATCCGGATTGCCAGCCATGCGATCAAGCCGCCCAGCAAACCTTGAAGCGCGCCGAAATATAAAAACGGGCGCCGGATATAACCATAGGTAGCGCCAATCAGCCTGCTTACCTCGATTTCGGCATGACGGGTCAATATCTGCAGCCGTATCGTATTTCCAGAAATGCTGACCAATGCTACGGCCAGGATAATCGCCAGCATGACGAGCATGTATCGGCCTAATGCAAGCAGCGCATACAGGCGTTTGGCCCACAGCTCGTCGGCCTGGACTGTCGCGACCCGGGGCAGCGTGCGCAAATTCGCGGCTAACTGTTTAAGCGCTACCGGATCGGATGTCGACGGTATGATCACCCATGCGTCAGGCAAAGGATTTTCAGGCAATTCGCTCGCGAGATCGGAGATGCCCATCTGTTCGGAGAGTGACGCGAGGGCGGCTTGCCGGGAAATGAAACGGGCGCTGCGGATATCGGCGATATTCGCCAGCCGGCGCTTGATGTCATCGTTGCCGGCTGGAGCGGCGTCGTTTTGCATGAACAGGGTGATCTCTGTTTGAGCGGGCAATGCCCCTGCGATCTGTGTAACATTTTGCAGTAAAAGATATAAACCCGCCGGCAAGCTCAAGCTGACGCCGATAGCTAACAGCGTAAACAGGCTGGCGAAAGGCGTTTTGAACAATTGCGCAAAAGACGACGCCAGCGCTTGTCTGTGATGCATCAGCCAGGCTCTCATGACTGCAGGCTGCCATGGTCGAGCCGGATAGTCCGGGTATTGCCTGCAAGGATTGCCGCGTCATCGTGCGTGGAAATTACGACTGTCGTCCCTGCCAGATTGAAGGCCTTGAACAGTACCATGATCTCGCTTGCAGAGTCGCTGTCCAGATTGCCGGTAGGTTCATCGGCCAGCAACAGGGCGGGACGCGAAACGATGGCCCGCGCTATGCACAACCGTTGCTGCTCACCGCCGGATAAAGCGACGGGATGGGCTTTTTCGCGCTGCAGCAGTCCGACTTTGTCCAGTGCGGCGCGAGCGCGTGCCCCCGCATCGTGCCGGGTAAAGCCGGCGATGTGCAGCGGCAGCAAAACATTCTGGATGACGTTGCGATCGAACAGCAGTTTGTGATCCTGAAAAATCAGTCCGATGTTGCGGCGCAAATAAGGCACTGCGCCGCGGCGCAGTTTGCCGACGTTTTGCCGGTTGACCGTGACGGTGCCGCCGGTCGGGCGCTCGATTGCAGCGATCAGTTTGATGAGCGTGCTCTTGCCGGCGCCGGAGTGTCCGGTCAGGAATACCATTTCGCCGGCGGCGATATCCAGGCTGATGTCTTTCAAAGCTTCGTAACCGCCGGGATAGCGCTTGCTGACATGCGCAAGCGCGATCATGCCTCGACACTTTCAAATAACGCGTCGACAAAATCCCTGGCGACGAAGGGCCGCAGATCGTCCAGGCTTTCGCCTACACCGATAAAGCGGACCGGTTTCGGCCGCGATTGTGCGATGGCGGCAATAACTCCGCCTTTGGCGGTTCCGTCGAGTTTGGTTAATACCAGGCCGGTGACCTGCAGCGCGTCGTCGAAAGCCATAACCTGACTCACTGCATTCTGACCGGTATTCGCGTCCAGAACCAGTAAAATTTCATGTGGCGCTTGCGGGTCGATTTTTTGTATGACACGTTTGACCTTGCGTATTTCTTCCATCAAATGCAACTGCGTGGGCAGACGACCTGCGGTGTCGGCCAGTACGATATCGATATTGCGCGCCCGCGCGGCTGCAATGGCATCAAAGATGACTGCCGCGGAATCGCCGCTTTCCTGCGCAATGACTGCTACGCCGTTGCGTTCGCCCCACACGGTCAACTGTTCCCGCGCCGCGGCGCGGAACGTGTCACCGGCAGCGAGCAGCACCGATTTGCCCTGACTCTGGTAATATTTGGCGAGTTTGCCGATGGTCGTGGTCTTGCCTGCGCCGTTGACGCCCGCCATCATGATCACGAAAGGTTTGCGGGTATCGACCGCCAAAGGCGCTTCGAGCGGCGCGAGCAGGGCGGTCAGGGCGTCCTGCAGTGCTGCTTGCAACTGGTAGGCTTCGGTCAGTTTGTCCCTGGCTACGCGTTTGTGCAGTTGTTCCAATAAAGCGGTGCTTGCGGCAATGCCGACATCGGCGGTCAGCAATATCGATTCGAGTTCCTCGAACAATGCGGCATCGATTTTTCCGCCTCGCCCGAACAGTCCCGACAGGCGCTTGCCGAATTGTTCGCGAGTACGGCTAAGACCTTGTTTTAAACGCTCGCTCCAGGAAGGTTTTGCGGTATTGTTGCTTGCGCCGTGGTCGGCGCGAACCGGCGGCTGTGCGACCGGCGTTTCGGGCTGAGGCGGCGCAGCGCCGGATTTTTTGAAGAAACTAAACACGATAAGGATAGTCTTTCAATAGTTAAACAAATATGATGAGACCTTTGCATCTGAGCATGCATCCGGACCGTTAGAAAATGGCTCAAAATCCTCCTGTGCATTTGCGCACTCCGGTTTTTCGCTATTTTTCGCCTTGTCTGAGCGGCGCTCGCTACATCGTGCAAAGTTCTCGTTGACGACGTAGATTATTTTATCATGCTACATCAATCGTGATGTCAGTATCTGAATGAAAGGTAAAACATGAGGCGGTGGGTATGGATAGGTCTGATGTGCTGTGCGGCTTTGCCTGCAAAGGCAGAGGTGCAGCAATTCGAATTGAGCAACGGGTTGAGGGTCATCCTGCAGGAGGACCATCGCTCTCCCGTTGTCGTATCTCAGCTTTGGTATCGCGCCGGCAGCCTTGACGAGTTCAACGGTACGACAGGCGTTGCGCACATGCTTGAGCATATGATGTTCAAAGGCACCAAAAACGTGCCGGACGGGCAGTTTTCCAAATTGATTGCCGAGGCGGGCGGCAGGGAAAATGCGTTTACCAGTCAGGACGCGACCGTATTTTTCGAGCAGTTGCAGAAAGACAAACTGGCTCTGGCGTTCAAGCTCGAAGCCGACCGCATGCAGAACCTTACGCTTTCCCCTGACGATTACAAGAAAGAAAATCAGGTAGTGATGGAAGAGCGGCGCATGCGGACCGACGATCAGCCGCAAGCGCTGGTGTACGAAAAAATGATGTCGGTCGCATTCCAGGACAATCCTTACCGCCGACCCGTAATCGGCTGGATGAACGATCTGCAAAACATGACGGTGGACGACGCGCGCGACTGGTATCACCGCTGGTATTTGCCCAATAATGCGACGCTGGTCGTTGCAGGCGACGTCAGTCTGGGCGAAGTGAAAGATCTGGCCATGCGTTATTTCGGCGGTATTCCGTCCCGTCCTTTGCCGGTGCGCAAACCGCAAGTCGAGCCCCCGCAAATCGGGATCAAGCGGATCAATGTTAAAGCGCCGGCAAAGTTGCCTTATTTGCTGATGGGTTATCATGTGCCCGAATTGCGCGACGTCAAAAGCGATTGGGAGCCTTATGCGCTTCAGGTTCTGGCCGGAGTGCTGGACGGCAATGAAGGCGCGCGTCTGGGCAAGGTGGTCGTCCGCGAGCAGCGTATCGCTACTCAAGCCGGCGCCAGTTACGACATGGTCGCTCGCGGTCCCGGCATGTTTCTGCTCGACGGGACCCCCAGCCAGAACAAGAGCCTGACCGATCTGGAAACGGCGTTGCGCGCGCAAATCCAGGCAATCGCCAAGGATGGCGTGAGCGAAGCGGAAATCAAACGCGTCAAGGCACAGGTGATCGCGGCGCATGTCTATCAGCGTGATTCGGTGTTCTATCAGGCGATGCTGCTGGGCGAGTATGTCAACGACGGCTTGCCGGTTACCGCAATCGCCGACGAAGTCGGAAAAATACAGGCCATTACGCCGGCCCAGGTTCAAGCGGTAGCTGCAAAATATCTGGTAGACGACAATCTGACCGTGGCGACGCTGGACCCTCAGCCGGTCACCAAAGAGCTGGCGAATCCGCCGATGTCGGATATGCACAATTTAAAATGAAGGAAATGCAATGCGTTTATTGACCGGTTTGATCTTTTTTTTAGCGCCGCTCCTGGCTTACGCGGATTTGCCCGTACAGCACTGGCAGTTGGCCAACGGTGCGCAAGTATATTTTGTCGAAAACCACGATCTGCCCATGCTTGATGTCAGTGTCGATTTCCCCGGCGGCAGTGCGTACGATCCGGCCGGAAAATACGGTCTGGCGAGCCTGACCCATCGTTTGCTCGACCAGGGGGCCGGCGGCCTGAGCGACAGCCAGATCGCCAGCGGATTTGCCGATATCGGGGCGCAGCTGGGCAGCCATTTCGACGCGGACCGGGCCGGCCTGACCCTGCGAACATTGAGCGCCGCGGAGAACCAGACTCCTGCTTTGGCCTTGTTGACCAAAGTTCTGTCTCAGCCCGCTTTCGACCAGAATATCGTCGATCGAGAAAAAACGCGCGTTATCTCCGCTTTAAAAGAAGCGGAAGGCCAGCCTGACGACATAGCCGAACATGCGTTCGAAAAAGCCGTATTCGGTACGCATCCGTACGCGCATCGTGAAAACGGCAACATAAATTCGGTCTCGGCGATGACCAGCGCCGATCTGCAGAATTTCTATCGTACGCATTACAGTGCGCAGGGCGCAGTGATCGCATTGATCGGCGATGTGACCCGCGCTCGCGCCGAAGCCATTGCCCAGCAGCTTGCCGCCGGGTTGCCGCCGGCGAATCTGGCTGCTTCGACCGACATTCCTCCGGTGCCGCCCTTGACGGCGCCCGTTTTGCTGACGATCCCTTTTCCTGCACAGCAAAGCCAGATTTTAATGGGTCAGCCCGGGGTTGCCCGCGGTGCGCCCGATTATTTCGCCCTGTATGTCGGCAATTATGTATTGGGTGGCGGCGGATTCGATTCGCGCCTGATGAATGACGTACGGCAGAAACGCGGCTTGACTTACAGCGTATACAGCTATTTTATGCCCATGAAACAGCCGGGCCCTTTTCAGATCGGACTGAAAACCCGTACCGGAGTGACTGAAGAAGCCTTGCAGGTGGTTCGCCAGACTCTGGCGGATTTCATGGCCCAAGGCGTGACGCCTGCTGAGCTGACTCAGGCCAAAGCCAACATCATCGGCGGTTTCCCATTGCGGATCGACAGTAACCAGAAAATTCTGGAATATCTCGCCATGATCGGGTTTTATCATTTACCTGCCGATTATCTCGATCAGTTTCCGCAACGCGTGAACGAAGTCACGGCCGATGAAATCAAGCGGGCGTTTGCAAATACGATTTATCCCGACAAGATGGCGACAGTCGTCGTCGGCGATGCGGTTTCGATAAAATGATCGCCAGCGCCCGCAACCGGGTGCGGATAATCGGTGGTCGCTGGCGTCGACGGTTGCTTGCATTCCCCGATGCGGAAGGCTTGCGGCCGACAGCGGATGCGGTAAGAGAAAAGCTGTTCAACTGGCTGGGGCAGGATCTGGACGGATGGCGCTGTCTCGACCTGTTTGCCGGAAGCGGCGCATTGGGTTTTGAAGCCGCTTCCCGGGGTGCGGCGCAGGTTGTGATGGTTGAATCCAATCCCCGGGTATGCAGGGCCTTGTGCGACAGTCTGAACGCTTTGGGCGCGGATAACATTATCATTGAATGCGCCAATGGAGTAGAATTGCTGCAAAAGAGCCACCCGCTGCTGACGGCTGCGAAATTTGATCTTGTAATGCTCGATCCGCCGTTTTCGTCGGGCCTATATTCTGAACTGCTGGCCGAAACGTCCGTGCTGCTCAATCCGGGTGCGTTCGTTTACGTTGAACACGACGGACGTTTCCAACCGCCGGCGAACTGGGAAATCTGGCGCGAGGGCAGAGCCGGGCGCGCTCATTTCTGCCTGCTGAAGGCAGGTTAACGCAATTTTGAATTTTGCCTGGATATCGAATACGCAGGCGCAAATGGAATAAAAATGCCTAGAATCGCGGTTTATCCCGGTACGTTCGACCCGCTTACCAGCGGTCACGAGGATTTGGTAAAACGGGCGACGCGGATTTTCGACGAAATCATCGTTGCCGTCGCGCTGGCTGGGCATAAACATCCATTTTTCGATCTGGACGAGCGCGTTGCGATGGCGCAAAGCGTATTCGCCGATACGCCAAATGTCAGGGTGCTCGGATTTACCGGCTTGTTGATGGAATTTGTGGCTGCGCAAAATGCGCACATCGTATTGCGCGGCTTGCGGGCTGTTTCGGACTTTGAATACGAATTCCAGCTGGCAGGCATGAATCGTAACCTCGATCCGGAAATTGAAACCGTATTCCTGACGCCAGCCGAGCAATTCATGTTCATTTCAGCCAGCATGGTGCGGGAAATCGCCATGCTGGGCGGCGATGTCAGCCCTTTTGTGCCGCCGCTGGTCATGGACAGGCTGAAAAAAAAGATACGGGAGCGGCTTTAATATTCCAGCCATGGCCTCGATATTGTCGAGGTCGTGTTTTAGATTTAAACTATTGATAAAGTTGATTGAGGAATGAAATCATGTCATTAATGATTACCGACGAATGTATTAATTGCGATGTGTGCGAGCCGGAATGCCCCAATGAAGCGATTTCACAGGGCGATGCCATCTATGAAATCGACCCGAATAAATGCACGGAATGCGTAGGGCATTACGACACGCCCCAATGCGTCGAAGTTTGCCCGGTAGACTGTATTCCGTTGGGTATCGAAGAAACGCAGGAGCAGCTCATGGACCGCTATCTGCAGTTAACCGGACAGCATGCGTAAACACCGCAACACCGCTGGTCTTTCTTTCGGCCAGGGTTTAAGGCGGTAAACGGAGCGAGAGCCAGTTTCGCAAATCGGCGATTTCTTCGGCGCAGATCTCGTGTCCCATGCGATAAACGTGCGTAGTCAGGCGGTCGGCAGGGAAACCGCTGAAACTGCGCAGGCTGGCCGCCAAAGGTATGATTTCATCGTCTTTCCCGTGGCCAATCCATACCGGCGCAGTCTGGCCCGATTCGGTTGGCATGGGCAAATACGCAGATAGCCCGGCTATGCCTGCAAGAGGTATGTCCAAAGTCAGTCCGCTGTAGAGCGCGACTGCTCCCCCTTGTGAAAATCCAGCCAGAACGATGCGTTCCGGCGCGATGCCTCGCGCCGCTTCCTGTTCGATCAGGGCTGCAACCGTTGCACGGGATTCCTGCAATCCGGTTTCATCCGGATCGGTACAGATATCGGTTTGCCGGATATCGTACCAGGCAGGCATGCGATAGCCGTTATTGACGGTAACGGGCCGGATCGGCGCGTGCGGCAGGATAAAGCGTACATCGCGCAATTTCAGTGCATGCGCAACCGGCTCCAGATCGTCGCCACTTGCACCCAGGCCGTGCAGCAGGATGACGCTGCTTGTGGCCGTGCCCGAAAGAATTTCGATGGGCGCGATGTTCATGCCAGAAATTCGCGTTGTGCCGCAAGCAGACGCCGGCCGGCAGGAGTGTCAATCTTGCCAGCCGTACGCACCGCTTCGGCATAGCCCGTGAAAAACTCAGGCAAAGCCTTTACGATCAATTGCTTGCGTAGCCGGCTACTGCCTTGCGCCGGCCATTCCGGACGGTAATTGGCTTCAGGGATCGCAGAACATATTTTCATGCTCCAGCTGGGCTGATGGATTTTCCATTCATGGGGGCGTACCACCATCCGGTGGGCGAGCAGGGTTTCCACTCCGACATAAGGCCCGAGATATTCCACCTGCAATGCTTCGGCCAGGCCGGCCAGCATATTGTCGAGATGAGTTAACGCGTCATCCAGCGTTGCATTGACCGTTACCGTATCAAGACGGCTTTGGGCGACGAGATGGTTAATAAAATTTTTCATGGGCTGTGGACGTAATCGGATCGGGAAGAAATAGCGGATTTTATCATACAGTCCCTGAGCGCGAAGTGCAGCCGGGTTGCATCGGGATGATTAATCGCGGAAATCCTTGTCCGCGTGAACATGTTAAAGTAATGGAATGGCCGCTCTGTCGAGAACGGCGTTTTGTCAGGCGGAATTATTTGCCGTTTTACGGTTTTTCATGGTCATGGGCCACATGGATTTATTGTTATTGCTATTGCTCGCCGCATTCGTATGGTACTGGTTCGACAGCCTGCATGCGCTGGAAATTGCCCGCGCAGCGGGAAAGCGGGCGTGCCTTGATGCAAACGTGCAGTTTCTCGACGATACCGTCAGCCGCAACACCCTGAGGCTGACTCGGAACGCAACTGGTCGCGTCGTCTTTCGCCGGACCTACCGTTTCGAATTCAGCGAAACCGGCGATACGCGCCGCGAAGGATGTTTGGTCATGACAGGAAGCCGTATCGAATCGATCGCGATGGAACCGTATCGTATCGCGTCATAATTGCTCGATTGCAGTGAGCGAGCGGCAACGATTTATGCGGCAGGGCGAATTAACCTTGCAATAAGCGGATTTCTGCCGCCGCCAGCGTTTCCGGCGTACCTCGTAACACCAGCACGTCGCCGGACAATATCTGCATTTCCGGCTGGGGATCCAGACCGCGGATATTGCGGCGGCGCACAACCAGCACTTCGACGCCCAGTTCGGCGAGACGCATATGTTCCAGGGTTTTGCCGACGGCGGCGGCCTGTTCCGTGATCAGCACCGACAGCAGGCGCGGCTGCGCGGTTTCGTTCAGTTGGGCGTCGGCGTCGCTGGCGCCGCGAAAAAAACCGCGCAGCAAACCGTAACGCTGTTCGCGCACGGTACGCAGCTTCTTCAGTACCCGGCTGAGCGGAACGCCTAATAGCAGCAGCGCATGCGACGCCAGCATCAGCGAGCCTTCCAGCACTTCCGGCACGACTGCCATGGCGCCGGCCTGCTTCAGGCTGTCCAGATCGGTTTCGTCGAGAGTGCGCACGATTACCGGCAAATCGGGGCGAATCTCTTGCGTCAGGCCCAGAATTTTCATTGCGGCGCGATGATCGGCAAAGCTGATGACCATGCCGCGGGCGCGATTCAATCCTGCGGCCAGCAGTACTTCGCGACGCGAGGCGTCGCCGAATACCACCGTTTCGCCTGCGGAGGATGCCGCCTTCACCCTGGCGGGGTCGGCATCCAGTGCGATATAGCCGATATTTTCGGATTCCAGCAGCCGTGCGAGACTTTGGCCGCTTCGACCGTAACCGCAGATGATGAGATGACCGTCGGCGCTCATGCTTTTGACCGCGATATCGTGCAGTTCCTGCGCCCGTCCCGTCCATTCCGTGCCGCAGAAGCGCCGGGTGATAGCGTCGGAATACTGGATAATGACGGGCGCGAGCAACATCGACAGCACCATGACGGCAAGTACGACCTGTAGCGGTGCGCCGGTAACCAGACCCAAGCCGCTTGCCAGCGACAACAGCACGAAACCGAATTCGCCTGCCTGGGCGAGTCCGAGCGCGGTGCGCATGGCAACCGGCGCAGTATTGCCGAACATGCGGCCTATGGCCCACACCACGGCGGTTTTGCTGATGATCAGCGCGATCAGCAGCAGGCCGACGCCGAGCCAGTGACGAGCAACTTCTTGCGGGTTCAGCAACATGCCTATAGTGATAAAAAACAGTCCCAGCAACATATCGCGAAAGGGTTTGATATCGTCTTCAACCTGATAGCGAAATTCGGTTTCAGAAATCAGCATGCCAGCCAAAAAAGCGCCCAAAGCCAGCGATAGCCCTGCTTTGTCGGTCAGGTACGCCAGGCCCAGGGTAATCAGCAGGACATTCAGCGTAAACAATTCCGGAGATTTGTGACTGGCGACCCAGCTGAACCAGGGGCGCATCAGTTTTTGACCGATGACCAGCAATAAAACCAATGCGATAGCCGCTTTTCCTGCCGCGGTCAGCAAATTGAGTCCCAGGCCGTCGGTGCCGGCGACCAGGCTCGGTATGAGAATCAGCAAGGGAATGACTGCCAGGTCCTGAAACAGCAGTACCGCTATCATTTGACGCCCGTGTTCGGACTGTAACGCCAGGCGTTCGGCCAGCATTTTGCTGACGATAGCGGTAGACGACATGGCCAGCGCGCCGCCGAGCGCCAATCCGACCGACCAGGAAAATCCCAGCGCGCCCGAGACGATGGCGACTAATGCCATAAAGCTGAAAACCTGTGCGCTGCCGAAACCGAATACAGTTTTCCGTATGGCTTTGAGTTTGGGCAGGCTGAATTCGAGCCCGATGCTGAACATCAGAAAAACGATGCCGAACTCGCCTAAATGGCGCGTTTCCGGGCTTTCGGGCAGCCAGTCGAGCGTATGCGGGCCGAGCACGATACCTATGAGCAAAAAGCCCAGCATGGACGGCAGGCGCCAGGTGCGAAACAGTGCCGACACCAGAACGGAAGCTGCCAATAAAACGATGATCAAGCCGAGAATGGAGTGCATAACGCAAGATTAGAGGGTAGCGAACATTGCCGCAAGCTCGGCGCGATTTTTTGTGTGCCGATAGCTCGCTGCAGCGATTGAGCAACGTGCTTGCGATAGGTCGCAATTGCGTTTATGCGCCCGTATTGTATGTTAGGTAAAACTTATTTGCTTCTTTATCAGGTAGAATAAAGGACTCTTACTGGACAGATCGATTATGAGCAAATCGTTACAAATTAAATTTGATCCCGTTGCGGCGCTTGAGAGAGCGGGTCGCGTGCTGACGATCGAAGCGGAAGCGGTGCTGGCCATGCGAGACCGTCTCGATAGCCGGTTTACGGATGCGATGACTTTGATTTTAAGATGCCGGGGCAGGGTTGTGGTCAGCGGGATGGGGAAATCGGGGCATGTCGGCAGTAAAATTGCGGCCACGCTTGCCAGCACCGGCACCCCGGCTTTTTTTGTGCATCCGGGCGAAGCGAGCCACGGCGATCTGGGCATGATCACGCATGAAGACGTTTGTATCGCGTTGTCGAATTCGGGAGAAAGTGCGGAATTGACCGCGATAGTCCCATTGATCAAACGCCGCGGCGCCCGTTTGATCACGATCACCGGCAACGTCAATTCAACCCTGGCGCGCGAAGCCGATGTACATCTTGACGCCAGCGTCGCGCAGGAAGCCTGTCCGCTCAATCTGGCGCCGACGGCCAGCACCACGGCCGCCCTCGCGCTGGGCGATGCACTGTCGATTGCGCTGCTGGAAGCGCGCGGGTTCGGGACGGAGGATTTTGCCAGGACCCATCCCGGAGGAGCATTGGGCCGCCGGTTATTGATACATGTGCGTGATATCATGCATCAGGGTGAACGCCTGCCTAAAGTCGTGGCCGAAGCCCTGTTGCCGGTGGCATTGCTCGAAATGACGCGCAAGGGTCTGGGCATGACTGCGGTCGTGGACAAGGAAGAGCGCGTGATGGGCATAATCACGGACGGCGATTTGCGCCGCTTGCTGGAAAAATCCGTAGACGTCCGTTCGACGCATGTGCATGAGGTCATGACTCCCGCTCCGTATTGCATAGCGCCGGACCAGCTTGCGGTAGTTGCGGTTGAAAACATGCAAAGCCATAATATTAACGGTTTGCTGGTGGTCGACCAGAGCAATAAATTAGTAGGCGCATTAAATATGCTGGATCTTTTGCGCGCCGGTGTTGTTTAATTGAAATTCGGTTCAAAATCATGAATTCAGCATATCAAAGCGCATTGCCGGTCAAACTGGTTATTTTCGATATAGACGGCGTAATGACCGATGGGAGTTTGTTCTTTGATGAAGAAGGACGGGAATACAAAGCATTTAATTCGCTGGACGGCCACGGTTTGAAAATGCTTAGGCAAACGGGCCTGGAACTCGCAATCATTACCGGACGCGAATCGCCGGTAGTGTTGCACAGAGCCAGAAATTTAGGGATTGCGCATATTTATCAGGGAGTCGGTGAAAAATTGCTGGCTTACCGCCATTTGCTGGCGAAACTGGGACTTCAGCCCGAACAGACGGCTTACATGGGAGACGATGTCGTCGACCTGCCGGTGATGACGCGCTGCGGGCTGGCTATTAGCGTCCCTTCGGCGCCGGAGGAGGTACAACAATACGCGCACCTGGTGACGCGGCGCGAGGGCGGGCACGGCGCGGTTCGCGAAGCCTGCGAGTTCATAATGAAAGCCCAGGGCAATTATGCCGCGCTGCTCGCAGAATACGTAAAGGCTCGCTAATGGGCAAGCTGTTGGGACCGGAACGGCATTCGACGCGTCGCGCGGGACAAAAAGCATCCGCGAGGCATCCGGGTCATGCGTCTTGCGCCGGTTGGCGGGCAAAGCCGTTCCGCGGTGCGTCCGAGTTGTCCGTTAACCGGCGCTGACATGAATAACCGCCCGTTATATTGGTTTCCGCTGGTTATCATTGCCGCTCTGGCGGGATTGAGCATGTGGCTGCAATATACGATACAAAGCCATAGATCCAATTTTCTGATCAGCGGACCGCGCATAGTCGATTACATGATTGAAGATTTCCGGGTCTCGCGCACGAATCTGGCGGGCCAGATTATTTATACCTTGCATGCCAAGTTCGCCGAGCATTTTCTGGAAGACGACACAGCCCTGTTAACGATGCCGCATCTGATCGCCTGGGATGCGCAGCAAGGAACGGTCGATATCCGTTCGAAACAGGCATTTGTCACGTCCAAAGGCAAACAGGTGAATTTCATTAAAAATGTCGTGCTGGTGCGCGACATGCACGACAAGCAAGGGCCATTGACCCTGACTACGGATTATCTCGAAGCGTTTCCGGATCAACAGATGATACAGACGAACCATCCGGTGCAAATACGAGGCAATTACCTGCAAATGACTGCGGGTGCGTTTAAATTAAACAACCGGACTCAAACCATGCAACTGACCCATCATGTTAAAGCTCGCTATGAACCTGCTCGCTAAAATTTTCGTTGCGGGCCTCGGACTGATTTTATTGATATCGATGCAAACCGCTCATGCCGAGCAGGCTGACCGCACCAAACCCGTCAATATCGAAGCCAATAGCGTCGATATGGACGATTTGCATAAAATCGGCATCTATACCGGCAATGTGATATTGACCCAGGGAACCTTGTTGCTGCATGCCGACAAACTAATCGTTCACCAGAACGGCGAAGGCTTCAGCACCGCGGTAGCATACGGCAATCCGGTGAGTTTTCGGCAAAAGCAGGACGGTAGCGATGAATATATCGAGGCTTATGCCGATCGGATAGACATGGATAACCAACAGAATACGGTCTTGCTGACCGGACACGCGAAACTGAAAAAGGGTGCTGACGTAATGCACGCCGACACCATGTTTTATAATACCGTAACCGAACGTTTCTGGGCCAAGAATCAAGCCAATGTCCCTGGCGCAAGCGGCGTCAATCGCGTCCATACTTCCATTTACCCGAAAAAAGCGCAACCGGCCATGCCCGCGTCGCCGGATATCGCCCCTCCCGCGCTTCAGCCGAGTACAGTAATGCCGGCTCCCGCGAAATAAGGCTGTCATGAGCGAACTCAAGGCCTCACATCTGAAAAAAAGCTATCGTACGCGTCTCGTCGTCAAGGATGTCTCGATCAGCGTCAGCAGCGGCGAAGTGGTCGGTTTGTTAGGCCCTAACGGCGCAGGGAAAACGACCTGTTTTTATATGATAGTGGGGCTGATAAAACTCGATGGCGGCGAAATTACGCTGGACGATCACGATTTGGGAGCGATGCCGATCCATAAGCGCGCCGGTCTGGGATTGAGCTATTTGCCTCAGGAAGCGTCCATTTTTCGCAAGTTGACGGTTTCGCAGAATATTTGCGCCATTCTCGAATTAAAAAATTACAGCGAAGATGAAATCGAAGTACGCTTGAATAATCTGCTGGTCGATTTGAATATCGAACACCTCGCCGATGCGGCGGCGGTCAGCCTGTCGGGCGGCGAGCGCCGTCGCGTAGAAATCGCCAGGGCGCTGGCGATGAATCCGCGTTTCGTATTGCTCGACGAACCCTTTGCCGGTATTGATCCGATTGCCGTGATCGATATTCAGAAGCTGATCCGTTTTTTGACGGAACGGGGAATAGGAATTCTGATTACCGATCACAATGTGCGGGAAACGCTGGGAATCTGCGATCGCGCCTATATTATCAATGACGGCACGGTGCTTGCGGCAGGCAGGCCGGAAGATCTGATCGATAATGAATCGGTACGTAAAGTTTATCTCGGGGAGCATTTCCGTCTCTAAATTATGAAACAGGGCCTACAATTAAAATTCAGCCAGCAACTGACGCTGACGCCGCAACTGCAGCAGTCCATCCGTTTGTTGCAATTATCGACGCTGGAAATGAACCAGGAACTGGAGCTGATCGTCCAGAGCAATCCATTGCTCGAGCGAGTCGATACCATGGATGATGGCGAAGCGCGGGTCACGGAATACGAAACGACGGCGGCCAATAACGATACGGCGGAAGCGCCGGCTGAAAGCGCGCCCAAGGAATTGACGGAAATGGACTGGAACGAGTCCCCGGCGTTCGCTCAGAGCGGGGAAGAAAGCGATGACGATTACGAAACTCAATCGTCTCAGTCGGTTATCAGTTTGCGCGAGCATCTGGTCTGGCAATTGAACCTGACTTGCCTGATGGACCGGGACAAGCAATTGATAATGTTGCTTATCGACGCGCTCGACGATAGCGGTTATCTGACGCAGTCGCTGGAAGATATCGCCGAGATGCTGCCGGCAGAACTCGAAGTCGGTCTCGACGAATTGCAAATCGGCCTCAAGTACCTGCAAAGTCTGGACCCTGTCGGCATAGGCGCGCGGGACCTGTCGGAATGCCTGTCGTTGCAATTGCAGGCTTTTCCGGTCGACACTCCCTGCCTGTCGCTGGCCAAATCGATCGTCAGCCGGGAATTGAGTGCGTTGGGAAGCCGCGATTATGCAGGCTTGAAACGCAGGTTGCATTGTGACGACGAAAGCCTGCGCGCAGCGAGCGAGCTGATTACGCACCTTAACCCGCGGCCGGGTCAGGCGTTTGGCGGCAGCGATACGCGTTATATCGTCCCTGACGTAATCGTCAGCAAAGTCAAGGGTGTATGGGTCGCGGGCCTTAATCCCGAAGCCATGCCCAAATTACGCATCAACCAGATGTATGCGGATATATTGTCGCGCAATCGCGAGGCAAACCATCAACAGCTCGCGGGCCAATTGCAGGAAGCGAAATGGCTGATCAAAAATATCGTCCAGCGTTTTGATACCATCTTGCGTGTCACGCAAAGCATCGTCGACCGGCAAAAACATTTTTTCGAACACGGCGAAGTTGCAATGAGACCGCTGGTTCTGCGTGAAATCGCCGACGCGGTCGAGTTGCACGAATCAACCGTGTCGCGCGTTACGACGCAAAAATTCATGATGACGCCGCGCGGCATCTTTGAATTGAAATATTTTTTCGGCAGCCACGTCAATACCGATGCGGGGGGGGCTTGCTCAGGGACCGCGATTCGTGCGTTAATCAAACAACTGATTGCTGCGGAAAATATAAAAAAACCTTTATCGGATGGGCAAATTGCAGAGATTCTCGCTGAACAGGGTATCGTTGTAGCCCGACGCACTATTGCAAAATACAGGGAATCGCTGCAAATTCCGCCCGCTAACCAGCGCAAAGCGCTATAACCAGCAAGTGAAAGGGAATGTCATGAACCTAACGATTACCGGTCATCATCTGGAGATCACTCCCGCCATCCGCGACTATGTTTCGTCAAAAATAGACAGGATCAAGCGTCATTTCGATCATGTGATCGATATTACCGTCATTATGACGGTCGAAAAGCTTAATCATAGCGTGGAAGCTAACGTCCACTTGAGCGGAAAAGACATTTTCGTTCAGGCGGAAGACACCGATATGTATGCGGCGATCGACTGCCTGGCCGATAAACTGGACCGGCAGATCGTGAAATACAAGGAAAAGCACAGCCAGTCGCATCAGACGAATGGCGGCCTCAAACATCAAATGGTAGCGAACGAAGAATAATTCCTCCCATGAACCAGATTGCCTCTTTGCTTACGCCACCTCATATCATGCTGGACGTCGAGATAGGTAACAAGAGGCAATTGTTTGAGCTGATGGGCCAGCGTTACGGGCCTGAATTTGGAGTGGCGACTGCGTTGATCGTAGAAAGCCTGCTCGCCCGGGAAAAACTGGGATCGACCGGACTGGGACAGGGCGTCGCCGTGCCTCACGGCCGCATCAAGGGTTTGAAATCGGCAGTCGGGGTGTTGGTCCGTTTAAACCCGCCCATTGATTTCGATGCGCCGGACCGTTTGCCGGTAAACCTGGTTTTCGTCCTGTTCGTTCCTGCCAACGCGACCGATCTGCATTTGCAGATTCTGGGCGAACTGGCGCAGCTTTTCAGCGACAAACCCTTGCGTCTCGCCTTGTCGACCTGTAACGATAGCAACGATGCGCTAGAATTGATACGTCGTTGGCACCCCTGGTTTGATCATGACTAACTCCATTACTGTTAATCGCATGTTTACTGCGCTGGCGCAGGTGCTGTCGTTGACCTGGGTGTCAGGCCACGCCGGCGGCGATAAGCAACTGCGCAGCGATATGGTGCAAAAACCGTCCCTGGCGCTGATCGGCCACCTCAATTTTGTTCATCCCAACCGCGTGCAGGTATTGGGGTGCGCAGAAATGGACTATCTGGCCGGACTCAGCCCGGATGCTTTGAAACAGGCTATCGATAACCTGTTTTCGACCGAGCTTGCGGCAGTGATCGTGGCCAACGGAGAGCGGGTGCCGGAACCTTTGCGGTCGGCTTCGCAGCGTACGAATACTCCATTGTTCGCGACGCCGGAGCCCAGTCCGGAACTGATGGCGGTCTTGTCGCATTATCTGGTGAATGTGCTCGCCGAATCGACCAGCGTGCATGGCGTCATGCTTGAAGTCAACGGCATAGGCGTGATGCTTACCGGCGAATCTTCTGCCGGAAAAAGCGAGTTGGCGCTGGAATTGCTGACGCGCGGGCATCGGTTTATTGCCGACGACGTGGTCGATCTGTATAAAACCGCGCCCGATACGCTATCGGCGCAAAGTCCTGCAATGCTGCAGGACTATCTCGAAGTAAGAGGTCTGGGCGTACTGGATATTCGCGCCTTGTTCGGCGAACTGGCCATAAAAATGAAAAAAAACCTCAAGTTGATCGTGCATTTGAAACCGCCGGACCAAACCAGCGAGGAGGATATTTCGCGCTTGGATATGCATGCATCTACCGAGATGATACTCGGCGTCGAAGTTCCCAAGGTCCAGATTCCGGTTGCGGTAGGCAGAAATCTCGCCGTATTGGTCGAAGTCGCCGCCCGCAATCACATTTTGCGTATGCGCGGCGTAAACAGCGCGGAAGTTTTTATCGAGCGGCAGAAAAAAATGATAGAGGCCGGCGACTGATGAGTACGAACCTGAGTGCGATGCAATTGATACTGATCAGCGGGCTGTCCGGTTCGGGCAAAAGCATCGCATTGCATGTGCTGGAAGATGCAGGCTATTATTGCGTGGACAATCTGCCGGTAGAACTGCTCGAAGAGGTATTGAAGTTCCTGGCGCAACGCGGCGATCATCGCGTCGCTATCAGCATCGATGCGCGCACCGGCGATTCGCATCAATCCTTGCCCGATGTGGTGCGCAAACTGCGTCAGCAGGTCGATGTACGTTTATTGTTTCTGGAGTCGAAAACGGAAACTCTGGTTCGCCGCTTTTCCGAAACCCGTCGACCTCATCCGCTGAGCAACGATCAGCGCGCGCTGCATGAAGCCATATTGCGCGAACGCGAGCTGCTGGAACCGATTGCGCAACTGGCGCACCGTATCGATACCAGCGACCTGGCTCCCGCTACGCTGAGGCATTGGATCAATGATATTGCAGCCTTAGGAAACCAGCGCCTGACCTTGCTGTTTGCTTCGTTCGGATTCAAGCACGGCATACCGCTGGATGCGGATTTCGTTTTCGATGTCCGCTGCTTGCCTAATCCCCATTACGACCCCGAATTGCGGCCGCTGACCGGCCGGGATCCCGCCGTAATGGAGTTCCTGGCGCGAAGTCACGAAGTCAGCGAAATGATGGCCGATATAAGGCAGTATGTCAGCAAATGGCTGCCGTGTTTCGTACGGGATAACCGGGCGTATCTGACTGTCGCCATAGGTTGTACGGGCGGCCAGCATCGCTCGGTCTACATCAGCGAACAGCTTGCCCGGTATTTCTCGGCGCACGAGCAAACGCTGGTGCGCCATCGGGAATTGATGTGAGTTTCGCCCGCATGTCGCCGGCGCTGATACAGGGCGGCGATCTGGCTGTATTGTTCATTGGCCTGCTGGCCGTTGTGGCGCTGGGCGTCCATTACTGGCTGGCGCCCGCCGGCGACCGCGTCATAATAAAACGCGGCGGGACCCTTTTCTTGAGCGCTTCGCTAGGACGCCCTTTTAAGGTAAACGTTCCGGGCCCGCTGGGGGTGACGAAAATAGAAGTTTTGCAGCAAAAAGCGCGGGTGCTCAGCGACCCGGGGCCTCGGCAACTGTGCGTACGCCAGGGCTGGATCAGCCGCGCGGGCGAAGTAGCGATCTGTCTGCCTAATCAGGTAAGTATGGAAATCGTGGGACGCGTACGGACCTATGACAGCCTTAACTATTAACTCTACCGTGGAAGATCATCGCCTGGCATATCTGGCAGCGCTCGCCATTTCGCTGATGTGGGTAGAAGCCGTCCTGCCTTCGCCATTGCCGGGCGTCAAACCCGGCCTGGCCAATATTGTGACTTTGATCGTGCTTCGCCAATACGGTTTGCGTACGGCATTCTGGGTGGCGGGCCTGCGCGTCGTGGCTGGAAGTATATTGCTGGGAAGCTTTTTGACTCCGGGTTTCGTCATGAGCTTCGGCGGAGCTATGGCCAGCCTTGCGGCATTATCGCTGGCGCAATATCTGCCGCAACGCCATTTCGGCGTGGTCAGTTTGAGCGTGCTGGCGGCCTTTGCGCATATCGCCGCCCAGTTGGCTATCGTTTCTGTATGGCTGATGCCCGATGTGAACATATTTTACCTGAGTCCGGTGTTTGCAGCCGCGGCCTGGGTTTTCGGCTTGAGCAACGGCGTGATCGCCGCACATTTATTGAAGAATTTTTCGGGAGCCGGGTTGCATGAATCCGCCACGTAGCGTTACGCTGGCCTGGACGGGGGCATCGGGCATGCCCTACGGCATACGCCTGCTGCAAAGTTTGCTGGCTGCCGATGTCGCGGTATATTTGCTGGTGTCCAGCGCGGCTCGTATCGTAGCCCGGCAGGAAATGGATTTAAGCTTGCCCGCTCGCGCCGAAGAATTGCAGTCTTTTCTGGCGCAGCGCTACCCGACGGCCCCGGGGCAGTTGCAGGTATTCGGACGCGAAGACTGGTTTGCGCCGGTCGCTTCGGGTTCCAATCCTGCCGATGCGATGGTGGTATGCCCTTGCAGTATGGGCAGTCTGGCTGCGATCGCGCAGGGCCTGGCGGACAATCTGATCGAACGGGCTGCCGATGTGTGCATCAAAGAGCAGCGGAAGTTGATACTGGTGCCGCGCGAAACCCCGTATTCGGCCTTGCATCTTGAAAATATGCTGAAACTGGCGCGGCTGGGGGTGTCTATCCTGCCGCCAAATCCGGCTTTCTATCATCATCCGCAAACCATAGACGACATGGTCGATTTTGTCGTGGCGCGTATCCTCGACCAGTTATCCGTTCCTCATCAGCTTATGCCCCGATGGGGCGAAGGATGAAGTGGCTGAAACGCAGGCTGCCGTACGTATTCGACCGTTTGCTTATCGGGCAGGAACGATGCCGTATTCCGATATTTCCGCTGAATACCGTACTGTATCCCCAAGGTTTGTTACCGTTAAGGATATTCGAAACACGCTATATGAATATGGTTAAGGCATGCATGAAAGATAGCTTGCCGTTCGGAATATGCCTGATACGTACCGGCGCTGAAACGGGCGCGACGGCAATGCCGTTCCAGGTCGGAACGCTTGCGACCATCGCCGATTGGGACATGCCGCAATTGGGGCTGCTGAATATAACCGCAAAGGGTGCGCAGCGATTTTTTATAGAGTCTGCCGATGTCATGGACGACGGTTTGATGGTGGCGGAAGTAAGCATGATTCCTGCAGAACCGCCGTGCCTCGTGAGCGAGGAATACGCTTTTTGCGCGACGGTTTTCGATACGATTTTACAGGAAGTCGGCGAGATGCGATTTTCTCGACCGATGCATCCGGAACAGATGTCATGGCTAGGGTATCGTCTGGCGGAAAGCTTACCGCTCAAAGCCGCCGCCAAACAGGATATGCTCGAAATGAACGATAGTGAAATTAGATTGAAGATATTGTTGGCATTTTTGCGACGACAGGGCGTATATGGATAAACCGGCATTTCTTGTCGTGCGTAATGGCCTGTTCCCATAAGCATGCAGCGTCGCATAGCGCGAGTTCGTGGATAAGTTGCCGGGCATGATCGTTATCCTCCCGCTTTGCATTGCTGTTTTTTGGTTGTCGGGTAATAATACCAAGTTAG
>DASSZW010000096.1:0-3724 GCA_035713285.1 Burkholderiales bacterium | reverse complement strand
ATTAGTTTAACAAACGATGGTTAAACAGCGATTTGACGTTGAAACATACAAAACAGCTACGAGCAGTCCTAATATTTGAGATTTCCCGAAAAATATAAAACAGCTCATTTCCGGTTAATCTCACAGCAAAATCGCGGCAATCAATGATAAGTGCGTCAAATGCAAGGCCCGCCCCCTCTAAAAGCTTTTCTACTATTCCGATCAAATCACTATATTGTGCGGCATTTTTACAACATCAGCATGTGTTATCGCAAAGATGTATTTAGATTACGTTGACTTCAATTATCATGAGCGGGGGTTAATTTTATTCTAATAACGATTTCAAAGGATTTTCCATGAATCTGAACACACTTCTTTTGTCCGCGATTTGTGCCGGCCTTTCCGCAACAGCATACGCCGATACGGCAGATATCAAGACCTCCAACAACCAGTTTGGCATCCAGGCGACTTCCACTCATGTCGATTACACCGAAACCGGCAACGGCGTGCTCGGATCGCCGACCGGAACACTAGATACGGAAAACGGCAATGTTCCGGGCTTCGCGCTGTCGCTATCGGTGATGAAGGACTGGTGGCTCGGCAACGACTATATCGAAGCAGGATATAGCCGCAACAAAGGCGATACCAGCTACGTTGGCGGGACCGCAAACAGCAGCACTCCTTACGGCTCTCTCACCGGGCAAGATGGAGCGGTAATCGAAGACTATCATCTGCGTTACGGTAAAGGCTTTGTGCTCGGCAATCAGGTCATGCTGACGCCCTATTTTGAGATCGGGCACCACCGCTGGGAGCGAGCCGTCAATGCGGGCGAAATCTACGCCAACCGCTACTATGGCATCGGCGCTTTGGGCCAGTTTTCGCCGGTCCATAAGCTGGTATTGACCGCAAACGTTTTTGGCGGCGGGACTTATGGCTCCAACATCGATGTCATAGATGTTTTCTCTGGTTCGCTGGGCAATTCGGCCCTGTTTAAAGCCGGCCTCGCGGCTGATTACGCCTTTACTCAACAGCTGCACGGCAACCTGGGTGTCGATTACACCAGCTTCAAATACGGCATGAGTGCGTTTTATCCTCAAGGCGGCGGCATCGTATGGGAACCCGACAGCACGACCAATTATACAACGCTCAAAATCGGGCTCGGCTACGCATTTTAATTCGCCATGACAGCCGGTTTCCGGTTATATTGTCTTACCGGCCAGAAAATCCGCTGCTTTCAATTAAAAAGCAGCGGATTTTTTATTTTAAAATCAGCCCGCCAAACAGGCGCCAGGCTTCATGGACGGGAACGGTTATAGCATTGAGCTGCGGATGCGTTTAGCTATCATCTGCCCGTTCGTCATTATCGAACTTCCAGGCGCACTTTTAACGGTTGCCATTCAGTCTCCGCCATGGCTGAAAACCATGGCCCCATCGCGATAATCGACGTATATGGTGTCTTTCTCCGCAAACCGGCCGGCCAGGATTTCCTTGGCTAACGGATTTTCCAGTTGCGACTGGATAGCGCGTTTCAACGGCCGCGCGCCGAATACCGGATCGAAACCGGCTCTCGCCAGTTCGTCCAGCGCCCTGTCGCTGACGACCATGTCCATGCCCATCGCGGTCAGGCGCCTGGTCAGGTACTGCAATTGCACCTTGGCGATGGCGTGGATATGCGCGCTGCCCAGAGCGTGGAATACGACGACTTCATCGATGCGGTTGATGAATTCAGGGCGAAAATACGTTTTTACCTCGGCCATTACCGCGTCTTTTACCGCTGAATACGGGTCGCCGGTCATTTGCTGGATCATCTGCGAACCCAGGTTGGAAGTCATGACGATGACGGTATTCTTGAAATCCACGGTACGTCCCTGACCGTCGGTCAGGCGGCCGTCGTCCAGCACTTGCAGCAACACGTTGAAGACGTCGGGATGCGCTTTTTCCACCTCGTCGAGCAGAATCACGCTATACGGCTTGCGCCTCACCGCTTCGGTCAGCGTGCCGCCTTCCTCGTAACCGACGTAACCGGGCGGCGCGCCGATCAGGCGCGACACGGTATGTTTCTCCATGAATTCGCTCATGTCGATGCGCACCAGATGATCTTCCGAATCGAACAGGAATCCGGCCAGCGTTTTGCACAATTCGGTTTTACCGACGCCGGTTGGACCCAGAAACAGGAACGAGCCGTAAGGCCGGTTGGGGTCTCCGAGACCCGAACGCGAGCGGCGGATCGCATCGGACACCAGGCTCACCGCTTCGTCCTGGCCGATGACGCGGCGGTGCAATGCGTCTTCCATCTTCAGCAATTTGTCGCGTTCGCCTTCCATCATTTTCGAAACAGGAATGCCGGTCGCCCGCGACACGACTTCGGCGATTTCCTCCGCGCCGACCTGGGTACGCAACAAGCGTTTCGGCGCGGCCTGTTCAGTGTTTTCGGCGATTTGCGCCTGATGCAATTGCGCTTCCAGCTGCGGCAACCTGCCGTACTGGATTTCGGACATCTTCTGCCAGTTGCCCTGACGTTTGGCCTCTTCCATTTCCACCCGCGCCTGGTCGAGCTGTTCCTTGACATGCTGCGTACCGGCGACCATCGCCTTTTCCGCAGTCCAGATTTCTTCCAGGTCGGAATACTCGCGCTCCAGCTTGGCCATTTCTTCTTCGAGTATGGCCAGACGTTTTTTCGACGCTTCGTCCTTTTCTTTTTTTACCGCCTCGCGTTCGATTTTGAGCTGGATCAGGCGGCGGTCGAGCTTATCCATGGACTCCGGCTTGGAGTCGATTTCCATCCGCACCCTGGACGCCGCCTCGTCGATCAGGTCGATCGCCTTGTCGGGCAAAAACCGGTCGGTAATATAACGATGGCTCAATTCCGCCGCCGCCACGATCGCCGGGTCGGTAATATCCACGCCGTGATGCACTTCGTAGCGCTCCTGCAAGCCCCGCAGGATGGCGATGGTATCCTCGACGCTGGGTTCGTCCACCTGCACTTTCTGGAAACGCCGTTCCAGCGCGGCATCCTTCTCGATGTATTTTCGGTACTCGTCGAGCGTGGTCGCGCCTATGCAATGCAATTCGCCGCGCGCCAGCGCCGGCTTGAGCATGTTGCCGGCATCCATCGCGCCTTCGGCCTTGCCCGCGCCGACCATGGTATGCAATTCGTCGATAAACAGGATGATCTGGCCTTGCTCCTGCGCCACTTCTTTCAACACCGATTTCAGCCGCTCTTCGAATTCGCCGCGATACTTCGCGCCGGCCAGCAGCCCGGCCATATCCAGCACCAGCACTCGCTTGTTTTTTAACGTTTCCGGCACTTCGCCATTGATAATGCGCTGCGCCAGGCCTTCGACAATCGCAGTTTTTCCGACCCCGGGCTCGCCGATCAGTACCGGATTGTTTTTGCTGCGCCGTTGCAATACCTGGATCGCGCGCCGGATCTCGTCGTCGCGGCCGATAACGGGGTCGAGCTTGCCCAGCCGTGCGCGCTCGGTCAGGTCCAGCGTATATTTGTTCAATGCTTCGCGCTGGCCTTCGGCCTCGGCGCTGCCGACGGTTTCGCCGCCTCGCACCTGCGTAATCGCTGCTTCCAGCGCACTTTTCACGATTCCGTGCTGCTTGAGCAAACGCCCTAGTTCATGTTTATCGTCGCACGCCGCCAGCAAAAACAATTCCGTAGCGATAAACTGATCGCCGCGTTTTTGCGCTTCCTTATCGGTGAGATTCAACAGGTTATTCAAATCCCGGGAAATTT
>DASSZW010000095.1:0-9249 GCA_035713285.1 Burkholderiales bacterium | reverse complement strand
ATATTTGACCACGCTTCGCTTCCTGTTGACTCATACGTTCTTCCATGTCGAAATGTCCGCCGCGTTTTAACAGCGACCAGTTTATCAATAGCGGACATTTCTATTTGGGACAAAGCGGACATTACTACTTTGCGCTAACATTTTTTGGGCATGCTATTGCTAAGCGTCTGAATAACCAATATAATGCACGGTTTCCCTTGCCCTACCGCTACGCACGGAGGGCTTTAACCATAAGGAGTTTGCATGCGTCACTATGAAATAGTTTTTATCGTTCATCCCGATCAAAGCGAGCAGGTTCCCGCCATGATAGAGCGATACCGCGCTCAGGTCGCCCAGCATGGCGGACAGATTCATCGTCTGGAAGACTGGGGGCGTCGTCAGATGGCCTACCCGATTCAAAAAATTCACAAAGCCCATTACGTATTGATGAATATCGAATGCGATCAGGAAACCCTGGACGAGCTGGAGCACGGTTTTAAATTCAACGATGCCGTTTTGCGGCATTTGACTATCAAGATGGATGCGGCGGTCGTCGCGCCTTCGCCGATGATGAAGGAAGAAAAATCGCGTTCGTTGACACATCCCGAAGTCAAGCAGGAAGCTGACACCGAAGAGCTCAGTTAAGATGATTGGAAAATAATCATCTTGAATTTTCCGGGACCCTGGAAGAACTTACCGCTTTGCGGTATACGCCCGCCGGAGTGCCGCTGATCGAATGCAAAATCAGTCATCGGTCTCGCCAGCTTGAAAGTGGCGGCGAACGTGAGGTAATCCTGACGCTGCCTGCCATTGCGATAGGCGAAATAGCGCAGCGGCTGCAGCGGCTGAGCGTGTCGCGGGCAATATCGGCAAGCGGGTTCCTGGCCCGGAAAAGCTGGAACAGCCCACACATAGTGCTACATATTTGTAGCTTGGAAAATATACAGACAGGAGCGCAGTAATGCCACGTCCAACCAACATCAAAAATACCAAACGCCGGGAAGGTTCCCGCCAATTGTTCAAGCGCCGCAAGTTTTGCCGTTTCACGGTAGAGGGCATCACCTGGGTCGACCATAAAGACGTAGAACTGTTAAAAGATTTTATCGCCGAGAACGGCAAGATTATCCCTGCGCGGATCACCGGTACCAAAACCCGTTTTCAGCGTCAGCTTTCCACTGCGATCAAGCGCGCACGGTTTCTTGCCTTGATGCCTTACACCGACTTGCATTAAGGAGATCGCCATGCAAATTATACTGATGGAAAAAGTGATCAATCTGGGCACGCTGGGCGATGTGGTTAAAGTCAAAGACGGCTATGCGCGTAACTTTCTGATACCGCAAGGCAAAGCCAAACGCGCTACGTCTGCCAACCTCAAGCACTTTGAAGAAAAGCGCGCCGAGCTCGAGAAAGTCCAGGCCGCCGCGCTTGCGGCAGCGCAAACCCGGTCCGCCCAACTGGCCGAATTCAATTTGGTCGTATCGCAAAAAGCCGGCATGGACGGCCGGCTGTTCGGGTCGGTAACGAACGGCGACATAGCCGATGCGCTCAATGCCAAAGGGATCGCCGTGGCTAAAGCCGAAGTGCGTATGCCGAACGGTCCGTTGAAAGCCATCGGCGAATTTCCGGTTACGATTGCTCTGCATACCGATGTCATCGCGGAAATAACGGTAACGGTTCAAGCCGACGCCAGCAAGTAATTTTTCTGCGCGCCGTTTCCTGGCGCAGAATTCTGCATCCAGCCCGTTTCATCGCCAGTCGGCGGTTTAGCGGGCTTTCTTTTTGGCGCGAGGATGCGCCTGGTCGTAGGTGGCCGCCAGATGCTGAAAATCCAGGCGGGTATAGATCTGGGTGGAACTGATACTGGCGTGCCCGAGCAATTCCTGCACAGCGCGCAAATCTCCGGACGATTGTAAGAGATGCGAGGCAAACGCATGACGCAGAACGTGCGGGTGGACTGTCGCGTCCAGGCCCGCTTGCCGAGCGCGACGCTCCAGGCGCAATTCGATGGCGCGCTGGCTCAGATGCCGGTCGCCGTCTCTTCCCGGAAACAGGTACAAGCCTTTGTTATCGCGTAATGCAAGCCAACTCCGGATTGCCGCAACCGCCGTCTTGCCTACCGGGACGATACGCGTTTTATTGCCTTTGCCGACAACGTTTACCTCGCCGTTCGCCAGATCCAGTTGCGTCAGGGTTAGCGTAGCGAGTTCCGACAAACGCAGGCCGGACGAATAAAACAGCTCGAATATCGCGTTATCCCGTGTGTTCAAAGGATCTGCAGGAACTATTGCGTCAAGAAGCTGCAGGGTTTGCTCGACCGACAGGCTGTGCGGCAAAGCCCGGGCGTGTTTGGGCGCATGCAATGAATCGCAGGGATTGTGCGCATAGTCGTGACGCTGATTGAGGTAACGATAAAAGCTGCGCCAGGCCGATAAGATGCGCGCAAGACTTTTGCCCGATAAACCTCCGGCGTGTAAGCCGGCTATAAAACGCCGGATGTCGTGCGCGCGCAACTGTGCCAGCGACGAGGTATCGCTCTTGTGCAGCAAAATGCGTAAATCCCGCGCATAATTGTTGATGGTATGCGCGGCCAGGCCCCGTTCCGAAGCGAGATGAGATAAGTAAGCGTTTACTAATTGGTTGTCCACGATATTTTAAAGCCGGATAGGATTTCCCGGCAATATGCGTTCTATGCCTGCTGCAATCAATTCGCCTAAACGTTGCAGATACAGCGTCCCCATTTGCGGGTAAAATCGCTGCGGATCCTCCGATGCCAACAAGAGGACGCCTAAAGTCTGACGGTTTTTGAGAGGAATCGCGGCGTACGAGCGCAGAGCGGCTGTTTCGCCGAACCAGCTTAACGCTTCGGGATGCAGATATGCGCCGCATTGTGGATGAGGCATATGAAGCACCCAGTCTTTTACCGCTTCGGGGACGTCGGAAAATTCGACGCCGTCGCTTTCAGTATGCCAAAGCCGGACGACGCTGTAAGGAATGCCGAAATCCTCGCGCAGATTCAAATACAGCGACTGCAACAAGGCAGGCAAATCGCCGGCGCTAATCATCGCTACCGCAATACGCTGCAATTTGACGGAAATTTGATCGTTTTCCTCGCCGAAACGGAGCAGTTCGGCCAGTTTGGTTTCCAGTAACGTGATTTTGTCCCGCAGGTTGAGAATCTGGCGTTCCGCAATCGAAATGGCCCGTCCGTCGAACGGATGGCTGATGCGGATGTCGGTCAGCAAATGAGGATATTGCTCGAAAAATTCGGGGTGCGCTGCCAGATAGCGGGCTATGTCTTCAGTTTTCATTCTTCGTTCATTTCAGGATAAGTTCAGCTTCAAATACAATCGCGGTTGGACCGGTTAGCCAGACCGGGCTGTCTGCGCCAGCCCAGGCGACGCTCAGCAATCCGCCGCGCGTTGCAACGTCTACCGGCGACTGCAGCAAACCGCGACGTATGCCGGCAACCGCCGCCGCACAAGCGCCGGTACCGCACGACAAGGTTTCGCCTGAGCCGCGTTCGTATACCCGCAGCCGTATATGCCGGGAGTCGGCAATTTGCATAAACCCCGCGTTCACCCGCCGGGGAAACCGGGGATGTTTTTCGATCCGTGCGCCCTGCTCCGTCACCGGTGCGGTATCGATATTATCCACGATTTGTACGGCATGAGGATTCCCCATGGACAATACGCTGACACGAACTGTCTGCCCATCGACATCGAGCTCATATTCGGCAGCCGGACCATCGGCTTCAAATGGAATTTCCTCCGGCTCGAAACGGGGAATCCCCATGTTTACGGTGACGCGACCGTCATCGTCCAGTCGAGGAACAATCAGGCCGGCAGCGGTTTCCACCCGAATTTCGCGCTGTTTCGTCAAACCGTAATGATGCACGAAGCGCACAAAACAGCGCGCGCCGTTGCCGCATTGCTCTACTTCTCCGCCATCGGCATTGAAAATACGATAACGAAAATCGGCATCGTCGCGGTACGGTCGTTCCACCAGCAGCACTTGATCGCAACCGACGCCAAAATGACGGTCGGCGATCAGCCGAATTTGCTCCGATGTCAGCGCAACGGTCTGCCGGATCGCATCGATCACGACAAAATCGTTACCTGCGCCATGCATTTTGGTGAATGTCAGTTTCATGTAATCCGCTCTTCAGGGATAAAATTTCGACGCGCCGACCGGTCGCGTTTTAAACCGTTTGTGCAGCCAGAAATACTGCTCCGGCATTTCGCGTACCCTGGCTTCGATAAAAGCGTTCATGCGCGTTACATCGGCGGTCAGATCGCCGCCCGGGAAATTATCCCAGGCCGGATAAAACTTTACCATATAGCCGCGGCCTCGGGGCAATTGGCGGGTAATGACCGGAATAATCCTCGCCTGAGCGACTTTGGCGATGCGCGGCAGGGCATTGACCGTCGCCGCCGGAATGCCGAAGAACGGTGCAAATACCGCATCTTTCGCGCCGAAATCCTGATCGGGCAAATAATACAAAGGCAATCCGCGCTTCATTTCCCGGATGAGCGGCCGCACGCCTTCGTGCCGCGAAATCAAGACTGACTGGCCGAACCGGGTGCGCGCATGCAGCATCAAACGATCGAACAACGGGTTTTTGAGGCGGCTGTACATGGAAACCAAGGGATGATATTCAGTGCTGATGCGTACACCGCCCATGTCCAGGCCGATAAAGTGCGGTGCCAGCAAGACCAGCGGTTGGCCGTACGACGACTGAAAATGCTCCAGCCCTTCGATCCGGATGAGACGGTTGATACGTTCGGGGCTGGACCACCACAATAAGCCGTGCTCGATAGCCGCGCGGGTGGCGGATTGAAAGTGGCGCTTGAGCATGCGGCGCCGTTCGGATTTCGTCCATTCGGGAAAACACAGGGCAAAATTTATTGCGCCGATTGTGCGACGCTTGCCGGCCGCGTAATACAGCAACCATCCGAGCGCGTTTCCCAATAGCGCCTGTATCGGCAAAGGAAGGAAGTGGACGAGCCATAGCAAGGCTACGCCGAGACGCGATATCACGGCTGCGCCGGGGGCGCTACGCCTCCCGGTTGCTTGTAGCGGTTGTAGCTCCACAAATATTGCGCGGGATATTGCCGTATCAAACGCTCCAGCGCCTTATTGAGCTGCAGGGCGGCTTGCTGTTTGTCGCCGCTCAGATCGGCTTCCAGCGGTTCGATATGGATGCGGTACCCTGTGCCTCCGGCCAGTCTTTCGCCGAACATCAACAACGGTACCGCACCCGTCGATTGATGCAGACGCGCCACCAGCGTCGGCGTATAAGCAGGTCGGCCGAAGAAATTTGCCCATGCCCCCTCGCCGCGACTGGCTACCTGATCCGGTAGAATCCCGACCGCTTCGCCTTTTTTCAATGATGTCAGCAAAGCCCTTACGCCCTTTACATCGGCTGTCGCCAGCGTGATTTGGCCGCGGGTACGGCCGGCCAGCATGATTTTCTCGATCCAGGCCTGTCGTGGCGGCCGGTACATGACGGTCATGGGGCGGCGCGCAGCGTAATACAGACTGACGATTTCAAAACAGCCCAGATGCGGCGTCATCGCAAGAATGCCTTTGCCCGCGCTCGCCGCGGCTTCCACGTGTTCCCAGCCGCGGCATTCCTGTACCAGTTGCAAAACCTGTTCGTAAGGTCTTAGCCAGATCGGCAGTATTTCGGCGCCGCCCTTGCCGATTTCGCGGACGGATTGGCGCAGCAGGGTATGAAAACTATCTGCGTCCGACGCTATATCGCTTTGTCTGAGGTTTTCTTCGAGTTTGGCTGCATAGCGATGACGGGTGCGATAAACTACGCTACCCGCCAGGGCGCCGAGCATGTGCCAGTAGCGTAACGGTATTTTTGCAAGAAAGCGGAGCAGTATCATGCGCTCTTAACCGCGCACAAATTTTGTGTTAGCATCAAAAATTCTCTTGTATTCTGGAAGCGGCATGAAGGATTTTATTTTTACCTCAGAATCGGTGTCTGAAGGGCATCCGGATAAAGTGGCCGACCAGATCTCGGATGCAGTTCTGGACGCTATTTTAACTCAAGACCCGCATGCGCGGGTAGCTTGCGAGACGCTGGTTACGACCGGCCTCGTCGTCATCGCGGGAGAAATCACTACGCACGCGATGATCGATTATAACCAGATTGCCCGTCAGACGGTGAAACGTATCGGTTACGACAGTTCCGACATCGGCTTCGATTATAATACCTGCTCGGTATTGACCACGTTCGGCAAGCAGTCCGCCGATATCGCCCAAGGCGTCAACGAAGGTCAGGGCCTCGATCTCGATCAGGGCGCAGGCGATCAGGGCCTGATGTTCGGTTACGCGTGCAACGAAACCCCGACACTGATGCCGCTGCCGATTTATCTTGCGCACCGGTTGGTCGAACGCCAGTCCGAGTTGCGCAAGGACGGACGTTTGCCGTGGCTGCGCCCCGACGCAAAATCGCAAGTCTCGATAAAATACGTGGACGGCGTGCCCCAGCATGTCGATACCGTAGTGTTGTCCACGCAGCATCATCCCGACGTTTCGCACGCGCAGATTCAGGAAGCGGTGATAGAAGAAATCATCAAACCGGTGATTTCGGCGCATCTGCTCAAAAACGAAGTGCGCTACCTGGTCAACCCCACCGGCCGTTTTGTCATCGGCGGTCCGATGGGCGATGCCGGCCTCACCGGCCGTAAAATCATCGTCGACACTTACGGCGGCGCTGCGCCGCACGGCGGCGGCGCGTTTTCCGGCAAGGACCCGAGCAAGGTGGATCGTTCGGCGGCGTACGCCGGCCGTTATGTGGCCAAAAATATCGTTGCCGCCGGGCTGGCGAGCAAATGCCTGGTGCAGGTCGCCTATGCGATCGGCGTGGCGCGTCCGGTGTCGCTGATGGTGAATACCTTCGGTACCGGAACGGTCAGCGACGAACGCATCATCCAGCTTATCGAAGCGCATTTCGATTTGCGCCCCAAGGCCATCATCCAGAGCCTGAATTTATTGCGGCCGATTTATACCCGTACCGCCAGTTACGGTCATTTCGGTCGCGACGAACCAGAATTTACCTGGGAGGCTACCGACAAGGCCGAGGCGCTAAAATCGGCGGCCGGAATATGACCCGTCGGCGGATGGGCCGGTTTGAAACTTATGTAACCAACCCCGCTGTCGATAGGCGCATTCGGTGAGGCAGGCAATTGGCCAGGCTTACATGGCGCAAAAATTACCAAGCCGTGAAAACCTATTTATGCCTCACCATTCGCGCAAATGATCGTTAAGTCGGGTTTGCCAGCCTTTGCCTGTAGCTCGTAGTTGCGCTAAAACATCGTTATCAAGCCTGATCGTCACGGTATACGACGCGATCACCAATCATAGGGGTTGCATTCCCGAAAAAATCATCGTCCAATTCTGGCGCATCATCCGGGTCAACCCATGTGCCTGGTATATTTGGCAATTCCCCATTCATTGGCATACCTCATCGAACCTCATCGAAATAGTGCGGCGCGCCACGCTGCGCGGTGTCCAAACGACAATAATCCAATCCTCATCCAATAACCCGTAAGTAATAAAACGCGGTTCGCCATAATCAAACCGATCATTAACTGGATACTACCGGAACGCTGGATTCTCGCCTTTCGACTGACCAACCATACTGTTCAGTTCCTGTGCTTAACAAGAATGTGTCCAGGGATGCGGTAACGACAATTTTTAATATTAGTATCAAGCAAAATAAATTTGCAATATCAGTTATATATAATTATTAATGACGCGATTAGCGCTGCCTTGATAATTATGGAGTCGGATACCATGAGCAAACGATACGTTGCAGCACTAGCCATCGGTGCAACCCTTATGCTGGCGCTCAGCGGCTGTGGCGGGGGATCGGGCTTCTCTTCTGCCACTCCATCAACTCCTACCTCACTGGCAAACGCCATCCTTCAAGCGGAAGCCACCGGCGCCGTGCCAAAACTCAATCACGACAACACCGTGCTGGGGCCCGACGTCAACGGCAACGGCATCCGCGATGACATCGATCTCTACATCGCCGCGCAACCCGATACCTCGGCGCAGAAGGCGGCGTTAAGCCAGATGGCGGTCGCGCTGCAAGCCTCCATGGCGATAGACACCACCAACGCTTCGGCACGATTGGCCGTGTCAACAAAAATATCGAATGGCATATCTTGTTTATTTACCGTTTACGGAGACTCGGTCGGAGGGCGGAAATCGGATGATATTGAAAAAATCACCGTTGATACGATGACCAGGCTGCATGCTTACGAAAAATACAACCAGGCCGAAAGCGGTTCGGTTTTTACATTTCCACCAGGGGACGGATGTGGCAGTTAATCGGTTATGGCGTGCCCGCGGCTTGATCGTGCTTGTGCTGTTGGCAGGATTTCAGCGGGCGTCAGCCGACGTATCGGCAGTACAGACGCTTTGCCTGCCGGCGGGTTATACCTTAGGCTATTTTAATGGCATGTGGAACACTGAAAAAAATGCCAAAAAAGGGTTAAAGTCGCTATTGGCGGTAACGCCGTCGCAATACAACGGCGCGCCCGTCACGGGGCATGTATTTTATAACCACACCGGTTGCGGTCGGGCCGGCTCGTCGTGCCTCGAAGACATCGCCGAGGTATTCGAGCAGCGCGCACAAGAGCTGGATTCCACGGGAACGCTGGGTTCTCGCCTGGAATATTTCTGGGAATCGCTGGGGGCTGCCGCCAGCTTTACCAGCACAATCCAGAATCTGTTTCAGGGTGCGCAGGCGATCTTCGCCGATCTGCAAGCCAGGGTCATCGCGCAAATCGCCACTGGCATCGCGTCGACCGTCAGTAACGACCCGCTTACCGCCGCCGATTATGCGGCCCAAAACGCCCAGCTGGACGCTTTGGCTTCAAAAGGGCAAGAGTTATTGCTGGTCGCGCATTCGCAGGGCAATCTGTTTCTGAATCATGCGTACGATCACATTTTGCCGTCAGTGGGATCAAATGGGGTGGTGGCGGTGCAAATTGCCCCGGCCTCGCCGACTTTGCGCGGCCCGTACGTGCTGGCGAATATCGACCTGGTTATTAATGCGCTGCGCATCCAGGGCAATTCGACCGTGCCGGCAAATAATATCACGCTGCCCGTTTCTGTCACGGACTTGACCGGGCATTCGCTTACTGGCACTTATCTGGATTCCGCACGTCCCGCCAGGGCGCAAGTTGTCAATCTTCTCAATAGCGGGCTTGCCTCGCTCGCGGCACCTAGCTCATCCAGTACGGCTCA
>DASSZW010000094.1:0-9575 GCA_035713285.1 Burkholderiales bacterium | reverse complement strand
TTGCTGAATCCGGCTTTGCTGACGGCGTAGCGCGTTCAGGTTTTGTTCCGCGGCAACGGCCGCCGTTTCGAGCAGGGTTAGCTGTTCAGCGCGCTCGTTTTTCTGCATGACAGCTTGCGCTACGCGATCCGTCAGGAATTCGATATCTTTTTGCCGGGCCAATACCCCGGCAGTCGCCGAGGTTTTTTTCGCGTAATTACAGCTGTAACGCGTAAAAACAAATCCCTCGGGGGTAAATATCCGGCCTCCTGGCGGCAAACCAGACCGGGCTTTCTCGGCCTGTGCGGCGCTCTCGGCAGTATAACAATGCTGCAACCAGTCCCGCAGCGCGCCGCTGCCGCCTGCGTTTACAGTTACCTGCTCCAGTAAGCGCGGCAATCCGCACGCATCGAGCTCATTGGCCGATGCCCCGAGCTCGACGAATTCCGCGCCGCTCTCCGTCATCGCTTTGCCGCAGCAAAAATCAGGCTCGACAGCCAGCGCCTGCAAATGCTCGTCCAGCGCCATTTCTGTCGCTTTTTCCCAGCCCGGCCTGACCTCGATCTGCTGCCAGAAACGGGGTAGATCTTGCAGTTTGTGCTGTTTAAGCCATGCGCCGGCATTGGCATCGACAGCCATTTGCCGCTGGACTTTGGTCAGCGCCGCCAATTCGCCTTCGGCCTGGTGCGCGATCTGACTGTATCGTTCCAGTTCGGAACGCGACTGCTGTCGCCGGCTTTGCAGATCGTGCAATTCTTCCTGCGCAGAGACTAGCCCGGCATTTGTTTCGTCAAGTAACGCACCCGCCTCGGCCAATTCATTTTCGTATTTTTCCAGATCGCCCTGATCGCCGTTTTCCAGGCTCTCCAGTTCGTGTTGCAACCGGCTTTGCCGGTCGAACAACTGCTGCAACGCTTTGGTTACATGACGCAACTGGGTAGCGCCGACTTCCGCTGACCGTTCGGCTTGCTGCAACTCGCGCTGCCGGTCGGCAACAAGGCGCCGGATTTCCTGCAATCCGTCTTCAGTCTGCTTGAGGCCGGCGGCGAGATCCGACAGTTCCCGAACGCTATTCTCCAGATAGGTACGCGCAGCGTGCGCGCGTTGCTGGCGTTGCGCCAGCTCGGCCTGCTGCAGGGCGATTTGCTCTGCGAAGAGGCAACGCTGCCGCTCGTTCTGTTCGATCTGGGTCTGTAACCGCAAACGCGTTTCGGCAAGGTGGCGTACAGTCTGTTCCAGCCGTGAGACTTCCGCCCCCGCGGCATAAAATTCCCCCTGAGCTTCATGCAGCAGGGCGTTTGCATCGGTTTGCGCGCCGCGCGCGGCAAGAATCGCAAATTCTGCTGCGCGCAAGCCGTCGAATTTCGCTTCCAGTTGCCGCTCGATATCCCGGATCTGGTCGTCGAACTGGCGGCATTTATCGACAGCATCCCGTTTCTTGATAAACCATAATACCTGTTGCGTCGCCTTGAGTTCCTCCTGCAGATGCAGATAGGTCTGAGCGACTTGCGCCTGTTCGCGCAAACGGATTATCTGTCCGTCCAGCACCCGCCGTATGTCGTCCAGCCGCGCCAGGTTGTCGCGCGTGCTGTCGAGACGGGTTTCGGTTTCGCGGCGACGTTCCTTGTATTTGGAAATGCCCGCGGCTTCTTCGAGGAACCCGCGCAGTTCATCGGGCCTGGCTTCGATGATGCGCGAAATCATACCCTGCTCGATAATCGCATACGGCGTTTTCGCGCCCAGGCCGGTGCCCAGGAAAATATCCACCAGATCGCGCCGGCGCACCGGCGTATTATTGATGTAATACACCGATTCGCCCTGACGGCTGAGAACGCGCTTGACCGAGATTTCGGCATAGGCCGCCCATGGACCGGGCGCTTTGCCGTCGCTGTTGTCGAAACTGAGCTCGACCGACGCGCGCGCTACCGGCTTGCGCCGGGCAGAGCCGTTAAAAATCACATCCGTCATGCTGGCGCCGCGCAATTGCCGGGCCTGGGATTCGCCCAGCACCCAGCGCACAGCGTCGATGACGTTGGATTTGCCGCAGCCGTTAGGGCCTACTATCCCGATCATTTGTCCGCTGAGCGGAATATGGGTGGGGTCGACAAACGATTTGAATCCGGCAAGTTTAATGGCTGTCAGGTACAAAGCGATCCATATTCACGTTAAACTATATTATTGTCTATTCTATCTTAAAATCTTCATGTATTACCTAGGTCTGGATTTCGGCACCACCGGCGCTCGCGCAGCAGTAATCGATGGCGCACGCAGTGAAAGATGGTCGGATAGCGTGGCCTACCCGTCATCCGGGCAGCAGACCCCGGCGGACTGGGATGCCGCGCTGGACCAATTGCTGCAACGTATTCCTGCGATGTTGAAGCCGGCTTTGCAGGCCATCGCAGTCGACGGCACCTCGGGTACGGTATTGCTGGCCGATTCCGCCGGACGGCCGATTGGTCCTGCCCTGCTTTATCATCACCCGCTGAGCCGCGATCCCGCGGCAAAGCTGCTCTGGCTGAAACAGCATGCTGCCTGCTCCTCTTTTCTTCTGATGCACCAGGTCGATTATGTCAATGCCAGCCTGAGCGGCATCATCGGAATCAGCGATTATCATAACGCGCTCAAGAGCGGATACGATGTGCGAGAAATGGCCTGGCGCGGAGGAATTTATTCTGCCGAAGACGAGAAACTGCTGCCGCGTGTCGTAGCGCCAGGAACCCCGCTCGGCAAGCTGCAGCGCATTGTCGCCCGTCATTACGCGATTAACCCCGATTGCGTTGTCTGCTGCGGAACCACCGACAGTATCGCCGCCTTCATTGCTGCCGGAACCGACCAGCCCGGATTTGCCGTGACTTCGCTGGGCAGTACACTGGCGGTGAAACTGTTGTCGGATTATTATGTCGAAGCGTCGGAATTGGGCGTTTACAGTCATAAATACGGCGATTTGTGGCTCACTGGGGGCGCTTCCAATAGCGGCGGCGCGGTATTGCGACAGTATTTCAGCGACGCAGAAATCGTCAGGCTCAGCGAGCGTATCGACCCCGCCGTCGACACCGGATTAAATTATTATCCGCTATCGCGACCGGGCGAACGCTTCCCGGTTAACGACCCGGACTATCCGCCGCGGCTGGAACCGCGACCGGATAATGAAGTATTGTGGTTGCATGGTTTGCTGGAAGGAATGGCGGAAATCGAGCGTCTTGCCTATGCGCGGCTTTCCGCATTGGGCGCCACCCCTTTGCGAGCCGTGTCAACGGCGGGCGGCGGAAGCCGGAACCGCGCGTGGCAGGAACTGCGCCAGCGCCGGCTGGGCGTGCCGGTTACGGCAGCAGCCCATGGCGATGCGGCGTACGGTGCCGCATTGCTTGCGATGAAGCATGCCTGACGCGATATTTACAATATGCGGCCTTGTCGTATGGACACGGTTTCAGGCTACAATACGTCGATGGAACGGTTTGAACGGCGACAACTGATTTTTAACGCGTTTAACGCCCGGAAAGCGGTTGCAATGCAGATTGCAGCCGGCGGGCTGGAATTGTATTTGACCGGATATTTATGGCCCTGATACGGTACAGGCAGCGATGCCGGCAGCCTCTGGCGATTGCGTGTCGATTTTTATTTGCGACAACAGGTAAAGACAACCATGGGATACTTTTCTAAAATTTACAGTCTTTTTAATAAAAGCGCACAGGGCCAAACCCTTGACAGGCCTGAACACGTACAGCTCAATCAGGTAGAGCGGCGCAGTTCGATGCGGCTCGACGCCCGTAAAGGCACCAACGCCCTGATCGTTGACGATTCGCCGACCATCGTGTTCGCGCTCAAGAAGATGCTGGAATCGACCGGCTACAACACATTTCAGGCGCTCAATGCCGAGCAGGGAATCGAACTGGCTCGCGCGGAACAGCCTGATATCATCTTTCTCGATATCGTATTGCCCGGGATGAACGGATTTACCGCTCTGCGTTTGTTGCGGCGCGATCCTGCCACGCAACCGATACCCATAATCATGATGAGCAGCAACGAGCAGGCCACCGAACAGTTTTTCGGCAGCCGCATCGGCGCCGACGATTTCATGAAAAAACCTTTTTCGAGGCTGGAAGTATTTGCCCGCATCGAACGGTTGCTGGGCGAAGACATGCTGCCTCACCGCAGCGGTTCGAGCGCCCAGACCGCAGCTGCCGGCGGAGCCAAGATGTAACCGCCAGCCTCGAGAACCGATGCCGCATATTCCGTATTTACGCCCCAGGCGCAGCGGGTATGCCCTGTCTACAGAAACCGAACTCACAAAATGTCCGATAACGAAAAAATCACTCCATCCAATTTCATCCGCAATATCATCGAAGACGACATCGCAAGTCATAAATGGGGCGGCCGCATCACTACGCGTTTTCCTCCGGAGCCCAACGGTTACTTGCATTACGGCCATGCCAAATCCATTTGCCTTAATTTCGGTCTGGCGCGCGATTACGGCGGTATCTGCCATTTGCGTTTTGATGACACCAACCCCGAAAAAGAAGAACAGGAATACGTGGACGCGATTATCGACGCCGTACGCTGGCTCGGCTTCGACTGGCAGCAACATCAATACTTCGCTTCCGATTACTTCGATAAGCTCTATGAATTCGCAGAATATTTAATCGCTCACGGCTGGGCGTACGTCGACAGCCAGACCGCCGACGAAATGCGCGAACGGCGCGGCAGCCATTTGGAACCCGGCCAGGACAGCCCCTACCGCAACCGTAGCGCGGAAGAAAACCTGAGCCTGTTCCGGCGCATGAAAGCGGGTGAATTCGCCGACGGCGAACATGTCTTGCGCGCCAGAATCGATATGGCGTCGCCTAATTTCAATTTGCGCGACCCGGTGATTTATCGTATCCGGCATGCCGAGCATCACCGTACCGGTCACAAATGGTGCATTTATCCGCTCTACGATTACACGCATTGCATTTCCGACGCGCTGGAGCGGATCAGCCATTCCATCTGTACGCTGGAATTCGAGGATCACCGCCCGCTTTACGACTGGATACTGGATCGCTTGCAGCCTGTTATCGGCTGGCATCCGCAGCAAATCGAATTTGCACGCCTCAATTTGACGTATCTGGTTTTGTCCAAGCGCAAACTGATCGGCCTCGTGGAACAGGGGCACGTCGAGGGCTGGGACGATCCGCGCTTGCCCACGCTGGCCGGCGCGCGGCGGCGCGGTTTTACCGCTGCCGGCTTCCGCCTGTTTACCGACCGCATAGGCGTCGCCAAAGCCGACTCGTGGATAGACATGAGCGTGCTGGAAGAATGCATGCGCGAAGACCTTAATCTCGTCGCGGAGCGCCGGATTGCGGTATTGAATCCGGTACGGCTGATTATCGACAATTATCCCTCCGACCATTCCGAGCTTTGCCACGCTCCCAATCATCCGCTCAAACCCGAGCTCGGCAAACGCGACATCTTCCTCAGCCGCGAGCTGTGGATAGAGCGCGAAGATTACATGGAATCGCCGAGTAAAGGATATTTCAGGCTTTATCCGGGCAATAAAGTAAGGCTGCGCTACGCGTATGTCGTCGAATGCACCGGCGCGGAATACGGCGAACAGGGCGAACTGCTGGCGGTGCATTGCCGCTATCTGCCGGACACCAAGTCCGGCACGCCCGGATCGGACAGCGTGAAGGCGAAAGGCAACATACACTGGCTGTCCAGCGCTCACGCCGACGCAGCGGAAGTACGCCTGTACGACCGTCTGTTCAATGTTCCGCATCCGGGCGCCGACAGGGATTATCTGCTGGACCTGAATCCGGCTTCCCGGCAGATTGTTGCCGCCCGTGTCGAACCGGCCTTGCTGCAAGCGGTCGCTGAACAAAGCTTCCAGTTCGAACGTCACGGCTATTTTGTCGTCGACCGCATCGACAGTCGCTCCTGCGAACCCGTTTTCAACCGTACGGTGGGCCTGAAAGACGCCTGGGTTAAATCGGTTTGACTGACAGGGCGCCGCAGCGTAAATGCTTTACAACAACCCACGCTGCGTTTGTTGATTCATTATAATAAATTATCGGCGGCCAGGCGTTGGCATGCGAACTGATATCTTCTTGAAATAAATTACTATATACTGATTCCGTTAAAGGTTGAAATCAGGCTTCGTTCAATCGCGTCGTAAATATCGACTGATTAAAAAATTTTTATGGCCAACGGCGACATGCTTCGGCATGAGCAAATCAAACGTCACATGACGCAGCACCCTGAAGCGGTGGCCGACGTATCGATACGCTTATGGGAATCGATGGCAAGCGAAATTATTTCCATAGTCGGCACCGGCGGCTTCATGTCGCTTTACGCGCGCAGTCTGCATCTCGTCCGCCCGAGTTTTTCATGGCTCGTTGCGGAAGCCGCATCTGCCGACAAATCCCATCGCTTCGCACAACTTAAAACCAGCCTTGCAGGACAAACGCCGGAACAAGCCAGCGCAGCCAATATCATGCTGTTGATTACCTTTACCGATATCTTGGCCGCGTTGATCGGCGACCCGTTAACGACTAGCATTTTAGGTACAGCCTGGGGCAATACTGCTTCGGATACGGCCGACAAGGAATCCAAAAATGAGTGATAAAGTAAGCATACGTCGTCTGCCTACCGGCGTACCCGGGCTGGATAATCTGTTGGGCGGAGGACTGCCGGAATTTTCTTTCAATCTGATTGCGGGCGCGCCGGGCAGCGGAAAAACCACGCTTGCGCATCAGATGATGTTTTCGCTCGCCACGCCGGATAATCGGGCCCTGTTTTTTACCGTGCTGGGTGAACCGGCCCTGAAAATGCTGCGTTATCAACAGCAATTCCCGTTTTTCGATATCGCCAAGGTCAATCATTCGATCCGTTTCGTCAATCTGTCCACCGATTTGCTGGAAGGACATTTCGATCGCGTACTGGAACGAATCGCTGAAGAGGTTCAAAATTTTACTCCCAGCCTGGTATTCGTCGATTCGTTTCGCTCGGTGGTGCAGTCGATGCAGAAAACGACGGCGGGATCGACCGAATTGCAGCAGTTCATTCAGCAGCTGGGCATGCAAATGACGACCTGGCAGGCCACCACGTTTCTGATCGGCGAGTATCTGCTGCCTGAAACCGAAACCAGTCCGGTATTTACGGTGGCGGACGGGATACTCTGGCTGTCGCAAAGCCTGCATACCAACTCCATGGTGCGCAAAATGCAGGTGATCAAAATGCGGGGGCAGGCGCAGGCGCCGGGTCTGCATACCTTTCGTATCAACGATACCGGCATACAGGTTTTTCCGCGCGCCATTGTTCGACAGGGATCGGCGGGAGCGTCTCTCGCGCCAGCGGGAGAAAAACGGATTCTCATGGGAATACCGGATCTCGACGAGATGCTGGGGGGCGGCTTGCCGGCGGGCTATTCCCTGCTCGTGGTCGGGCCGTCGGGTTCCGGCAAAACCATACTGGCGACGGAGTTTCTCGCCGAGGGCGTTCGGCGGGGCGAAGCCGGAGTGATTGCCGCATTCGAGAAGAGCCCCAGCCAGCTGCTCAGCAATAAATTGTTCACCCTGGTCAAGGCCGGTCACGTTGGAATGATCGACACCCGGTCGCTGGATTTATCCATAGATGAAACCCTGAACGATTTAATAGAAATGATTGACCGCATGCAGGCAAAACGTGTCGTTATCGACTCTCTTTCCGGTTTCGAGCTGGCCCTGGCACCCGAGTTCCAGGAAAATTTTCGCGGCTCGCTGTACCGGATGATCGCCGAACTGACTTCCATGGGTGTAACCATATTAATGACTTCCGAACTCGAAGACCGCTATACCGATTTGCGCTTCAGTCCCTTCGGCAGCGCGTTTCTGGCCGACGCCATTATCGTGCAGCGCTATGTCGAGCTGTCGGGCGAATTCAAGCGCGCGCTCTCCGTCGTCAAGGTGCGCGGCAGCAGGCACAGCAAGGACATACGATTGTTCCATATTAACGACGAAGGCATCCGGTTAGGCGAAACGCTGTCGGGATATGACGGCATCCTGTCAGGGCGACCGGCGCTCAAACTCGACTAATAAGCGATCAGGAGAGACCGGATGGAGAAATACGATACACACCGCACGCAGATACCCGGTTTTTGCGGACGGGATCCATGACTACGCCAGGTAAGGATATTCCCGAGCCGGGCTTCCGGAAAAACGACCCGGATCGCAGGAAAAACGCAAACACACTTCCTGAAGCCGCGATTGCCAGCCGCGAAAAAACGGCGACGATACGAGAGAAAGCAGCCGATTCGCGTGAAAACGCCGCTCACTTGCGGGAAAGTACCGCCGATTTGCGCGAGGATGCCGCCCATATCCGGGAAAGTGAAGCCAGTGACCGGGAAGGCGCTGCGTCGATACGCGAACAGGACATTCGCATGACCGAGGCCGTGCAGGCCTCCTTCGACAACAAAATGTTGATGTTGCAGCAAGCCAATGAAAATCTCGTCATCGCCAGCATCGAAGCACAAAAATTGACCGAGCAGGTGCAGATGGCCAAAGCCGATCTCGATCATTTGGCGCATCACGATCCGCTCACTCATCTACCCAATCGAATCATGCTGCACGACCGCCTGAATCAGGCGATCGAAATGGCGCGCCGCCAGGTCAGACAAATTGCAGTCATGTTCCTGGATCTGGATCATTTTAAATATATCAACGATTCGCTGGGCCATGCGACAGGCGATCGTTTGCTGCAATCGGTAGCGCAACGCGTGTCCGCCACCGTGCGCCACTCCGATACCGTCGCCCGACAGGGCGGCGATGAATTCATTATATTGCTGGCCGAAGTAAAGCATGCGGAGGACGCAGCGCTATCCGCCCAAAAAATCCTCACCGCCCTGCTCCCGCCCCATCTCATCGACGGACATAGCCTGCACATAGGAGTGAGTATCGGCATCAGCGTCTTTCCCGCAGACGGACAGGATGTCGATACCTTGATCAAAAATGCCGACATCGCCATGTACAACGTCAAGGAAAACGGGCGCAATCATTACAAATTTTTCGAGCCGGTCATGAATGCGCGGTCCGTCCAGCGGCAGTCGGTCGAAGCCAGCCTGCGGCTTGCGCTCGAACGACAGGAATTCATCCTGTATTACCAACCGAAAATAAATCTGCATAGCGGCATAATCGTCGGCGTGGAAGCCCTCATCCGCTGGCAGCATCCGAAACTCGGTTTGCTGTTGCCGGCGGAGTTCGTACGGATCGCCGAAGACTCCGGCCTGATCCTGCCGATAGGCCGCTGGGTGCTGCGTCAGGCCTGCCTGCAGGCCAGTCTCTGGCGGCAGGCGGGTTTATCGCCGATTACCATCGCGGTCAATACGTCCGCCCTGGAATTCCGTGCCGAGGATTTTGTCGAATTTATCGGCCATACATTAACCGAGATGGGGCTGGAGCCCGGTCTGCTCGAACTCGAATTGACCGAAAGCGTTTTGATGCGCGATGTCGAATCTACCGACTCCGTGCTGCAAGCGCTCGCCGAATTAGGCGTCAAACTGGCGGTAGACGATTTCGGAACCGGCTATTCCAGCCTCAGTTATCTACGGCAGTTTCCTATCGACACGTTAAAAATAGACCAGTCCTTCG